>CAYGTY010000023.1:15368-31462 GCA_964352825.1 uncultured Anaerolineaceae bacterium | reverse complement strand
TGCCATATCCATCGGCACGGCTACACTGAAGTATTCGTCAGGTTGTATCGGGACTTGTGGGTGTAACATGCCATAGGGCGCAGTTGATGGATAATAGTCATCATTTAATTGACCATAGCTCATCCCAATCAGCCGTAACGCCACTGCAAATAATAATAAACAGGTTACAGCAAGCCAATCTATGCCTCGCATCTAATAATCTCCAGTTGCGGTTGGCAAAGTAGATAAAGGCTCACCCCGTAAAGCAGACCGCATGGCATCGCGATCATCCCAAGGATGTTCGATTGTCCCAAAGCACATACTCTGTTCATGACCCTTACCACATGCCATCACAATGTCACCTGCTTTCGCCATCAAACATGCTTGATAAATCGCATTTCCTCTGTCAGGCACACGAATGAAGGTTTTACCCTCAACACCCCCTTGAGAGATACAACCCTGTGCCATCATCTCCAAAATATCATCAAGTGATTCGGTACGAGGGTCTTCTGCTGTCAATACTGTCATATCGGCTAATTGTGCGGAAGTCTCTGCCATCATGCGCCGTTTTTCGACATCCCGTAAGCCAGCACTTCCAAATACACAAATGAGCCTATTACCCTTAGGCAACATTGTGCAACCTGCTTCTAAAGCGCGTTTAAGGGCATTGGGTGTATGAGCAAAATCCACCATCGCAACAAAATCTTGCCCTTCGTCAATCCGCTCCATGCGCCCTGAAATCAAATCTACATCCGCAATACCAGCTTGTATCGATTCCCACGCAACACCCAATTCTCGTGAGACAGCAATGGTGGCACAGGCATTTAAGATATTAAATTCACCGACGAGCTTCATTTCAATTGGCATCGTCTGCACAGTAAACATCGTTTTATTCGGCTGATAATCTATTTCACTCGCCTGATAATCGGCAGTCTGTTGTACCCCATATTTCACTGTAATATCCGCAGGTATCTCAGAAAAATAATCGGCAGAGGGGTCATCGGCATTAATCACACTGATTTTGGATTGTCCACCTTTGCGATATGAAGATTCGAGTTTACGGAACATCAGGGCTTTGGCATCACGATAATTTTCCCATGAGCCATGAAAATCCAAATGTTCGTGCATGACATTGGTATAAACCGCAACATCAATATCGACACCATTCAAGCGACCTTGTGCCAAACCATGACTCGTCATTTCCAAAATACAGTGTGTCAAGCCAGCCTCAACCATTCGCGCCAGATAGGCTTGAACTTGCGGTGCGCTCGGGGTCGTGACATGCAAACCTGTATCTGCAATTTCGTCCCCAAAATCTGCTGAAATCGTACTGATGTATCCTGCTTTAATGCCCTCAGCCCGTTTGAGAACACTATGCAATATATGACTGGTTGTGGTTTTACCATCTGTGCCCGTCACACCAATAATCACTAATTTCCGTGATGGGAAATTATAATAAGCACTTGCCAGCAAACCCAACACATCTTGAGCATTTTTCACTTGAACATAAGGGACTGATAAATCAGAATATTCTAGCTCACCGATAATCGCACTCGCCCCAGCATCAATCGCCTTTTGGATGTATTTGTGACCATCGGTTGATAGCCCCTTGCGCGCAACAAATATCCCACCCTGCTGAACATCCAAACTGGATTCAACAATCGGCGCGGTGATGAGTGTCATCATATCACCTTGCTGTGAAACAATGTTTTCTGGAGAAATTTCGGAAATTAATTGGGATAGGGTTTTGGGCATGTACACCTCGTCAAACATCAAACCTTGTAAGGCATGATACATCATGCGCCTACATCAATTCATAATTTATTACACAAGGTTATATCATGATGCCCCTTTTTCATATAGATGGAGAATCCGCTAAAATCTATAAAACCAAAAACGCGCTGGAGATAAACCCAACGCGCTTGGAATTGTATTGTTTTGTTGTTTGGGGAAAGGCGAACCCATCCCCTGCTTAGATTTTAGCCCAAGCTACCTGACAATTTGTTGAGATTGGAGCGTACACTACCATCAACAACGCGGTCAGCAGAGCGAACAACCAAGCCACCAAGAATCGCAGGGTCAACGCTGAAGGTTACGCTATCAGCACCAATTGCTTTCTGGACATTGCTTTGTTCAGCATCGGACAAAGGCATCGCGCTTGTCACTTCAACTGCACCACCGAGGTTTTTTGCACCTTCTGGCAAGTCGGAGATAAAGCTATCAACCAATGCTTTTTGTTTCTTAGTGTCGAGTTGTTCACCAAGGATACGGCTAGCAACAGCGGTAGAGATATTTAGAACTTGATCGCGCAAGTCACCTAATTGTTGATCACGTGCAACAGTTGCATCAGCGAGTGCGTCAGCTTTGGTTTTTTCCGCAGCTTGACGGGCATCTTGTTCAATACCTTTAGCAACAGTGTCGCCACGACCACGTGCTTCGTCGATGACTTTTTGTGCTTCGGTACGTGCTTGAGCAAGGATTTTTTCTGCTTCAGCTTCTGCATTTTCACGCGCTCTTGCACCAGCAGCAGCATCTTCAATACCTTTTTTGATTTTCTCGGAACGTGCATCCAACATGTTCACAGCTGGTCGCCATAACATTGGGATAAGCAAACCGAGCAAGATTAAGAAGTTGAGCATTTGAACAGCAAGCAACCCTGTGTTGATACCTAGTGGGTCGAGAGGGCTTCCACCTTCTTCATCACCATGTTCTTCAGCAGCAGCGTGAGATTCGTTTTCTTCGCCAGTAACTTCTTCTGAATGGGTTTCGTCGCCTTCACCACCCTCGCCATCTTGTGCAAATGCAGGCATTGCTGCAAACACAAGCGATAGCATCATGAGGAGTACGAGTAGGCGTTTGATTAAATTCGTTTTTTGCATAACAATCTCCTTTTCGTGCAACAGACTAAAGCACGAAGAGGATAATCAACGCAACCACGAGTGCATAAATCGCAACAGCTTCCGCAAACACGATACCAAGGATCATGTTTGTTTGGATTGCACCAGCTGCATCGGGGTTACGACCAATACCTTGCATCGCACCTTGAACCATCATACCGATACCAATACCAGGACCCATTGCACCAATCATCGCAAGTCCCGCACCTACCGCTTTTAAACCAATTTCCAGTTCCATCGTGAGTGTTCCTCCTAAAGTTTTCGTTTAGAGTATATCTATCTATATGTTAGTTAATTACAAATTAGTGATGTGCTTCACCGTGATCATCGTCGTGAACATGGCTCACCATTGCTTGCGCACAGAAAATTAATGTCAAAACAGAGAATACCGCTGCTTGAGCACCACCAACGATAAGTTCAAGACCGAGAATGATAATCGGAATCACTGCACCGAAGAGGAACAAGAACACAGCATACAACAGTCCACCCGCAAAGATCGCACCAAACAAACGGAACGACAGACTAACGAGCTTACCAAGTTCAGACACAATTTCAAACAGACCTGCAATGAAGTCAATCGCGCCTAATGGATTCTTACTTAGTGTACCGAGTGCATGGATGTTAATGAACTTCTGGAAGTAGTTCAAACCCAATGTACCAATACCGAATGCTTGAATCGCAATAAAGGAAATGATTGACAAACCAATCGTCAAGTTCAAATCTGTCGCAGCACCACGGAAAAATGGTGTCACAGCATAAATTTGATTTGCTTGCGTGGTTGCATCAACACCAACCAAGGTGTCACGAATCAAAAGTTCTTGACCAGCAACAAGTGGTGTTTCTGCGGAGACAACAACATCACCATGGTCACCACCATGATCGTCATCACCTTCAGCTGCACCTTGAACATCAGCATTTAATGCTAATAGTCCATCAGCTGTAAATTCAACTTCGGCAAAACTTGCATATTGTTCATACTTATCGCCACTTGGTAAACCAGTAGCAACTATTTCCTCAACTTGAGCATTCCATTCTTCGGCAATACTTGCAAGCGTTTCGCCTTCAGCAACAGTATGCGTCCGACGTTCATCCATAAATGGATCAAGTTCAGTGACCGCATAAGCTGCATATTCAGCATTTTTAAAGGAATTACATTGTGTATAAGTCTCATATGTCGATGGATAACCACCGTTGAGTGGACTATCTACACGTAATTGATACCCACCAGCTGTGTTTTGCAAAGCAATTTCATCACGTGGGAATCCAGTAAAACCTTCATATGAACAGTGCATAAAGCCAACACTTTCCACACCTGGTATCAATTTACCCCAGTTCGCCGCCAGCAAGAATATGAAAATCGTTGCCATAAGGGGGAATAGGATATTGCGTACAGGTGGGGTATTCGGTGCCATCGATTTGGTTAAACCCCAAAGGCCATCAACCAATACTTCCATAGCACTTTGACCACGTCCCGGTACTTCTTTTGTCCAGCCTTTAGATGCACGCCAAGCTAAGAATGCGAAGAGCAATACAAAGAAATCAGCGAGTAGCATACCAAATACCGTATTGACCGTATCGACTTTACCGAGGATTGGCAAATGCAAATGAAGTGCCTCTCCCGGTACCGTAATGATTGGCAATGTAACACCAGCGCCCATACTTGGTAATAGGATAAATGGAATGCCGGCACATATAAAGATACCAAACACAACCATACCGAGAAGAGTCAGACAACCGCGTTGATTTGTGGTCATCGAGTACCTCCTCTCTTAAACAAATAGTGACTTACTGACAAGGGATTAGTCCTCCTTTAAATAAGACTGACCGTCTTCATTATTAAAATTTGAAAGTTGAATCTGCCCAACTAAGGCGAGTGCTATTTTAACCATCAGAAATAAGCTAATTGGTACACTCAGTATAACAAGGCAAATCGTTGCTGGACCGCGTTGCCCCATCAAACCATCGATGGCAAGTCCAACAATTAGTGCAATCACTACAACAAATAAGGATACACAGCCAGTTAGTGCGGATAACCCCGCGAATGTAAGATTTTTTGTACGTGGTGAATATTTTTGTTCAGACATAACGTACACCACAAGAATTAGCTGTGCATTCTATCACAAACAACTTTTGATTACTACGATGGTTATAACCCATTCGCGCCTAAAGCCGCCCAATCATAAATCGGCGTAACCGCAATCGTACCAAGCAATACAACAACAATGGTTGTGATGCCTAAAGCCCACGCATATGACCTTGGAATATTAATCGGTTTATCATCATCAGGCCCCACATCGACATACATCACTTTAATCACAACAAGGTAATAATACAAAGCGATGATTGCATTAACAACAGCAATTAAAGCTAAACCCACAAGGTTTGCATTCACTGTTGCTTGGAACAAGAAGAACTTACCAAAGAACCCAGCCGCTGGTGGGATACCCGCTAGCGATAATAAGGCTAATGTAATCGCGAGTGCCAACCATGGGCTACGGCGATTAAGCCCTGCAAGGTCTTTGATTTCTTCTTTACCTGTAACTGAGATAAATAAGATTAAGCCACCAAATGCCAGTAGATTCGTGAAAATATACATGAACATATAGAAGGATACTGACGCAACAGCAAAGCTCTGGTCAGTGGCTTGAAGGGATACAACACCCATCAAGGTATATCCAGCCTGAGCAATAGACGAATACGCCAAAAGACGTTTAATATTGCTCTGACGCAAGGCAACCACATTCCCGAGAGTCATCGACAAAATGGATAAGACCACCAATAGGCTGACCCAGAAGTCTTGAATAACGACACCGCCGACAACCACATCGACAGGGAAAACTTCTGCCATAAAGCGTACCATAAGTGCAAAACTTGCCGCTTTACTGGATACACTGACAAAAGCAGTCACAGGGGTTGGCGCACCTTCATAGACATCAGGTGTCCAGAAGTGAAAAGGAACGGCGGATATTTTGAAACCGAAGCCCACAATTACCATCACCAGTGCGACCATCACAGCCACAATACCATCACCCATACCACTCATCGCAGTCGCAATACCTTCGAGGCTAGTTGTACCAGCAAAGCCGTATAACAGGCTAAAACCGAACAACATAATCGCTGAGGCAAATGATCCATACAAGAAGTATTTCAGACCACCTTCCACCGATTTCAGTTCATTGCGCTTGAAGCTCGCCAGCATATAAAGTGGAATCGAGAGTGTTTCCAATGCGACAAAAACCATAATCAGGTCATTCGCAGAGGACATCATCACACCACCCAATGTTGCGATAAGGATAATCAAGTAGAACTCACCCTTATCCCCAACACCTTCATCGGCAATCGCCATGAGTGAGGTAATCGCACCAGCCAACAAGAGCATGACTTTGAATATCTGTGCTAGTGGGTCATAGTTAACCATCCCACCCCACAACACAACACCATTTTCATAAGTTGCTGGGTCAGGTACAAACAGCAGAGGCACAATCGCCAGAACTGCCATCCCAATCGCCGAGATAAAAACTACATTTCGGCGTGTTGATGGTGAACCATACACATCAGCAAACAGCACAACAACCGCCAAAAACATCAAGCCAATTTCTGGCAAGACAGCAGGCAATTGTGCGAGAAAATCAAATTCAGACACTTAGCCACCTCCCAATAATGCGATAACGGGTTTGATACCAGACTCTATCATAGGTGCCATAATTGGCGGATAAAGACCAATAATCAGTAAGGGTGTGCCCAAAATAATCAGAATCATGCGGTCAGTGATTGCAATATCACCAACATCAGGATACTTCTCAGCATCAAACTCACCGAAGAATACTTGTCCCGCTACACGTAGTACATAAGCTGCTGTCACCACAATACCCAGTGCCGACAAAACAACCAGAACTGTATAGTAATTCGTCAATTCGAAACTACCGATTTGCAAGGTTATCTGCTCCGAGGCTTCCCACATCCCTTGGAATATTGGGAACTCTGCGATAAACCCACTCAAACCCGGCATACCCATACTTGTCAAACCACCGACAACAAAGGCAACACCGACCCACGGCATCTTCTTCATAAAGCCACCGAGGCTTGGAATATCGCGCGTATGTGCGCGGTCATAAACCATACCCACACAACCAAAGAAGAGCGCAGTCATCGCACCATGACTAAACATCTGCAAACCAGCACCTGTCATACCTGTCAAGTTCATTGTTGCCCAGCCCATACTGACCAGACCCATATGACTCACAGACGAGAAACCAATCACATATTTAAAGTCACGTTGTCGGAATGCAATTAATGCACCATAGACCACATTGATAAATGTTAGGAACACAATCCACGGTAAATGAGTTTGTGCGCCTTCTGGTAACAGTTGCACACCTACACGTAATGCCGCAAATGCCCCAACCTTCATCAGAACACCCGCATGAATCATCGAAACAGCAGTCGGTGCAGCAACGTGTCCATCAGGTGACCAGTTATGGAAGGGGAATACCCCAGCCAAGACTGCAAAACCAATGAACATCATCGGGAACCAGAACTTCGCAAAGCTCAATCCCTCGATACCCAGCACATTAATAGCAAATGCGCCATTTTCTCCTGCAAGTGTCAGATGAATCAGACTCCAGCTATTTTCTGTGCTACCCGCTGGTAAAAGACCTGACTCAACAGCAGCTTGGAAAATTTGTGCACCGTCTCCAGTAAAAAATTGCCAAGCGGCAAAGTACATCGCAACCGCACCGACAATTGCAACAACCGACCCAATCAAGATATATAAGGTCAGCTTCATCGCTGCATATTCTCGTAGCTTAACCCAGCCCCAGCCCGCTATCAGCAAGAACATAGGGAAGATCGCTAACTCGTAGAAAAAGAAGAGCATGAAAAGGTCTACAGCGACAAATACACCATAAACCCCTGCAACGAGGAGCATGAAGAATGCCATGAACTCGCGCATACGATCTTGAAGATTCCACGAAATCAGTACACCTGCGACTGTTACCATACCCGTCAATAGAACCATCGGGGCTGATAAACCGTCTACACCAACATGATATGAAATCCCGAGCGACTCAATCCAGACTACACGTTGTTGGAACTGTAGTGAGTCACTGTACATCTGCGTACCAACGCCTTCGCCCCCTGCTTCCATCATCGCAATTTGTTGATCAGCTAATCCGCCGTCTTGCTTGACGAAGTTATCATAACCAAAGAAAACCAATGCTGATAAAGCAAACACCGCAAACGCCGCCGTAATCGCTACCCCACGAATGAGGTCCCGATTTTTATTATCCATAAAGAGGATAACGATGCCCGCGATAATGGGTATAAAGACGATGGCAGTGAGTGGCGAAAATCCAGTTACATCCATAATGCCATTCCTACCCCGCTAATCCCGCAAATAATGTCGTTATTGTCGAATTAATCATCGGCAAAATCCAGTTCGGATACAGACCTGTTATCAGCATCAACACCATCAAAGGTGCAATCGCGATAAATTCTGCCCGTGTTAATTCCAAGTTATAATCTTTCCAGTGTAAATTGAAAGGACCGTGTAACACAGCGCGTATTCCCTTGAGGATATACCCACCTGTGAATAGTAGACCAATCATCGAAATCACTGTTAATCCAGTGAAGATAGGCCATACCCCTCGCACAATCAAGAATTCACTCACAAAGCCGTTCAAACCCGGAAGACCCAAACTCGCCATACTTGTGAAGATGAAGATTGCACCCATGACAGGAGCTTTCACCCATAAACCACCATACGCTGATAGCTCGCGAGTATGTGTTTTATGATATAAACCACCAGCCAACAAGAACATCGCTGCTGAGCTTAAACCATGATTAAACATTTGCAACACAGTACCGTTGGCAGCCAGTATCGCACTCTGCATATCGAATGAACCTGCTTGAGCAAAAGCATCACCCAAAACAGTTTGTGCTGTTGTAACAGCGTTCGCATCCGCCCAGATTTGACCGTAAATCAGTGCCATACCTGCTAAACCAAGACCCACAAAGCCCATATGGTTCACAGAACTATAAGCAACCAAGCGTTTAATGTCATCTTGCCCAAATGCAGCAAATGCACCCAAGACAATCCCTGCTACCGAGAGTATCGCAAATAGTGTTGCCATATTGACACCAATCAGCGGAACTTGAGAAATCCACACATCAGGGAACAATGGAATCACTAAACGGATAAACCCATATGCACCAAGCTTCAGCATCACACCAGCCAATAACATTGAGCCAGCCGTTGGTGCTTCACCATGAGCATCAGGTAACCATGTATGGAAAGGCCATATCGGGACTTTGATACCAAAGGCAACAAAGAAACCAAGAAATGCCAGTGCCTTAATTGTCGTCACATCAACGCCAAGCAATAACTCACCTTGTCTAAACATAGGCCAAGTCTCTGCCAAAGCCGAGATGTTATATGTGCCTGCGGACCAACCGATTAATTGTGTTGCCAGCAACATACCGAGCGTACCGCCGATGGAGTAAATCATAAATTTAGTAGACGCATAGTAGCGACCACTATATTTAGCACCTTCCTTCGGCAAGCTCCCCCACTGGTTAATCAAGAAGTACATCGGTACTAAACTCAATTCGTAGAACAGGAAGAAGACCATCAAGTCCATTGATACAAATACACCCATACTGCCTGTCTCAAACAAGAGCAGGAGAGCCAAGTGCATATTCGGGCGATCTTCCACATTCCAGCTTGCTAGGATTGCCAGCGGTGTCAATAGACCCGTCAACAACACCATAACCGCGCTGATGCCATCAATCCCCAACGTCCAGCGTGCGCCGAGGACTTCAAACCATTCACTGTCTTGTGCAATCAGAAATTGTTCTTCGCCAATAGCTGGAGCTGCTTGTTGATACACAAGGAACACTGCTACTGCTACCACGCCCAATAAAAGGGAGAGGGTTAATGCCGTCCAACGTCCAACCGACTTACTGGGTGTCAGTTGTGCCATTGCCGCTACAATGAGGGCACTGACTGCTGGACCAAAGACCAAAACTGAGAGCGCGTCTATTCCAAAAATTTCAAACATAAATGCGTCTCCCTATTGCGCCGTCGCGCCTGATGATGACACGACGAGTACAATGCCGATCAATATAGCCGCCACCAATACCAGTAGCATATACTGTTGAACACGTCCTGTTTGAATACGTCGTAGCCAGCCACCGAAGTTGTAAATCGCAACGGGGATTCCGTCACCAACACCGTCAATCAGCCACATATTCATAACTTTCACAAAGTCACCTAACCATGTAAAGACACGTGCAATTACATGCAAAATCGTATCAATCACACCCTTATCAAGGAACACCACGACCTGTTTACCAAACCATTGGGATGGTTTAACAAATAACATGATATATAAATCGTCGAAGTAATAACGATTTTTGAGGACGGGGTGTAATGGACCGAGGATATTTTCCATCGGGTCTTTATCGCCTGCTTTAAGCGGTTTGCGCCAGTACATAAACCAACCTAACCACAATCCACCTAATGCAACCAAGAAGGATGTGCCAACTGGGATGATATTAAATGGTGGTGCTTTTGGATGATAATCAGGTAAAGAGGCAAACGCTGCTGTTGTTTCTGGCAATGGCAAGGCTTCAATCACAAAATGATGGAAAGCGTTATGCTCAGGTGAGAAGATACTCCCCAAAATCGGGAAATCTGTTGGTACACCAATGAAACCAGCAAACAAAGCAAAGAAGGCTAAGATAATCAATGGACCTGTCATGGTCGCACTAACAATCCCTTGACCGAGATTGGCATGTTCAGCTTCTTCTGTACGGGCATCACCAGCAAATGTGAGTGCAATCTGACGCATGGTATAGAATGCTGTCAGGAATGCTGCAATCGCTAGGACAAAGAAAACCATTGCATGGATACCACTTCCATATTCGGAGAAGACCAACCAAGCATCTGCCAAAATTTCATCTTTTGACCAGAACCCTGCTGTGATAATCGGGAAACCTGAGAGTGATAAACCACCAATGAGGAATGTCCAGAAGGTGACAGGCATTGTTTTACGTAGCCCACCCATATTGAACATATCTTGTGGGTCAAAGTGATGACCGTGGTCGTCATGGTGTTCATCATGATGATCGTCATGCCCATGACTATGTTCATGAACATGGTGTTCGCCATGCTCCATCCCATGAATCACCGAACCTGCTGCCATAAAGAGCAGAGCTTTAAAGAAAGCATGTGTAATCAAGTGGAATGCCGCCGCGATATATGCCCCCATACCCAATGCCGCAACCATAAAGCCCAATTGCGAGATTGTTGAATATGCGAGAACCGCTTTGACATCACTCTGTGCAATTGCCATCGTCGCCGCAAATAATGCAGTGAACGCACCAACAACCGCCATAAACGCGAGTGATTCTGTCATGACCCCATGATGTGGATCACCGCCAGCAGCAAATAGTGGGTACAAACGAATCAGTGAGAAGATACCAGCAGAAACCATCGCCGCTGCATGGATCATCGCGCTAACAGGTGTCGGACCTTCCATCGCGTCTGGTAGCCAGACATGCAAGGGGAATTGAGCCGATTTACCAACTGTACCAATAATCAAGAAGATACCGATAACACTTGCTGCACTCACTGCAAAACCACCAAAGATAATCGGTGTTGTTGTCGCGAGTAAATCGAGCATTTCTGGGTTATACATAATGTCACGGTAGCTGAGTGTACCTGTCACAGTGTATAAGTAAGCGATACCCAGTAGCATCACAACATCAGCAATACGGGTTGTCGTAAACGCTTTAATCGCTGCTTTGTAGGCTGATTCTTTCTCGAACCAGAACCCAATGAGCATATAAGAACACACACCCATGACTTCCCAACCGACAAACAACATCAAAACATTATCAGCAACAACCAAAGTCAGCATTGCACCCGCAAAGAGTGAAATCAATGCGAAGAAGCGTGACTGCCGTGGGTCATGTGCCATATAACCAATCGAATAGACGAAAATCATTAGCACCGCAATCGGTACCATAATCAACATCATCACAGTAGCTGGGTCAACCAACACACCCATATTAAAGGTGGTTTCGCCTGTATTCATCCACGCGAGTGCGCTTTCTAATACATGCTCACCCAAATGGTTAACTTGGAAGGCTTCCCAAATTGTGCGCCAGCTAATAAGCAACGCTGAGATAATTCCACTCAGACCGACGGTAATACTAAATACACGACTGCGACCCGTTACAACAGGAACTTCCATTCCATCGTAATCAGGATGATGCCCACCATATTCGTGATGGTCATCCGCAGGAACCATTTTTGATTTGTTGGTTGCAAGCGTGATAATCAAAAACGCGAGCAATGGACCAACAGGTATCAACCATGGCAAGAAATCAGGTGTCAAAAAATCCATAGTCGTCTTTATCCTTTCAGCGTATCAGCTTCTTCTGGAATAACCGAACGCCGATTGCGATAAACTGAAATAATAATAGCTAGACCAACTGCCGCTTCTGCCGCTGCTACAATTAATGTAAACGCGGTGAAGACATAACCGTTCAGCAGGAGGTCGGTACTCGTTTCGCTGTATCGCCAGAAGGCAACTAAATTTATATTTACTGCATTCAGCATCAATTCGACAGACATTAGAATTGCTACACCGTTGCGTCGTGCCAAAACACCAAACACACCGATGGAAAACAACGCCGCAGAAACTGCCAGATACATCCAAAGAGGTATCATATGCCCTTCCTCCCTATACGTCCTCGTCGCGTGCAATGTAGATTGCGCCAATCATTGCCGCAGTTAGCAAAAGCGATGCCAGCATGAAGGGCACCACATATCCGTTACCGTCAACCAACGCCAACCCCAAGTCTCGTGTTGTCTTTACAACAACAGGCGCAGTATCAGGTGAATGTCCACCAAACACAGGAATCGTAACCCCTGCAATTAGGATAATGAACAATACCAAAGACCCTACTAAACTCGGAATGGTACGGATGTAACGATCTTCCAAACGGGTCACACTGCGCGTCAACATCACCGCAAAGGTAATAAGGATTGCAATCGCCCCGATATAAACCAAAATCTGTACAGCCGCCAAGAAAGGCGCACTGAGTAATACCATGTATCCAGCTACACCTAATAGGCTAACCATCAGCCAAATTGTGCCACGGAATAAGTTACGGGTTGTCACTACACCGAGTGCTCCACCTAAAGTGAAAATGGAGAAGATGAAAAACCCGATGGTTATTGCATTAAATTCAAGCATATCTCTCTCCCTAGTCCCCAGCAGCCGAGCTAGCGCGTTGTGCAAATGTTTGTATCGCCGCATCAGATTCTTGACGGGCTTCTGCACCACGGCGACGTAACATACCGATCAAGTACATGCCAAAGCCAAGGTTAACCAGCAATAAGACAATCGTTGTCGGTAACACCTCAGGAACACTCGCACCAATAAAATTACGGGGTGTTAACTGTAGTTCTTGCATAACCTTCAATACTGCGGATAAAACAACCACATTCGCAATCGATAAGGGGACAAGGAATTTCCAGTTAAATGCCATAACTTGGTCAATACGCAAGCGTGGAACCGTATTACGCAACCACAGGGTCGTTAGGTAAATAATCGTACCTTTGATGCCTAACCAAGCAAACGCAATCAGCGGGGACTCATAATATAGAGGACCCATCCAACCGCCAAAGAATAGCAATGCCATCAAAATACCATTTGTAAACACATGCAAGAACTCTGCCGCAAAGAACATCCCAAACTTCATACCAGAATATTCAATATTAAAACCAGCAATCAATTCAGATTCCGCTTCAATCAAATCGAAAGGAGCGCGACCTGTTTCTGCTTGTGAGGAAATATAAAAAATGATGAACGCCAAAGGTGAAAAGACGATAAACCACATTCCTGATTGTGCATAGACAATATCGAGCATACTCATACTGCCCGCAAGCATCACAGGAACAAGCAATGCAAATACAAGTGGTACTTCGTAGCTAACCAACAAGGCGACCACGCGGAATGCACCGAGTAGCGCATATTTATTATTGCTCGCCCAACCTGCTGTCATAATCGAGAGCGTACCAAATGATGCAACCGCTACAAAATATAGCGCACCAATTTCAAGGTCAGCCCCATAATGAAAGGGTGTGAATGGAATCACAGCCCATAGCAAAACCACTGTTGCAAACGACACAATTGGTGAGGCGTTATACAAAACACGGTCAGCTGCAGTTGGGGTAATATCTTCTTTACCCAACAATTTGAGCAAGTCAGCAAAAGTTTGCATCAAGCCAATAGGACCAACACGATTCGGACCAATACGATCTTGAATCCGTGCCGCGACTTTACGCTCTGCCCAAATCAATATAATCACAGTAAGCAGTGGGACACCACTCACTAACAACACGCCAAAGAGTAGAGAGACAAATTGTGCTAACCCTGCGTTAGCACCAGACTCCACCATTGCCGCACATAAACCTGTACAAATTACATCCATAATACGCTCCCGATACCGTCTACCTCGTGCCTATTTCCACTCTAACGCATTCTTGCTCCATGCGTAGAACAAAGCATCTGTCAACAAGAAGATAAAGAGGAAACCTGCCACGAAACCAAACAAGTTCATTTCGTTATAGGCAACTGCCCACGGGAATAAGAAAACCATTTCGACATCGAATACGAGGAAAATCAGACCGTAGATATAATACTGCACACGGAACTGAACCCACGTATCCCCCATGGTTTCTACACCACATTCATACGTCGCACTCTTTAATACATTTGGTTTGCGAGGACGGAAAATCCATGCAATCGCAATAGGCAATGCTGGGAACACGGGTGCCAGCACTGCAAATAACCCAATGAAAGCCCATTCATTTAAAACATTCATCGGAGCAACACCCCCGAATACGCTAAGGTAATCATAAAATTACAAGAAAAGTAAGCACATCTCGCTCTATATATTTGCTTGATTGCGCCATTTATCACAAACTGCACAAGTATAGCATTAGCATTGGACAAGTGCAACGGATTAGCTAAATTTTGACAAATCCTATGATGTCTCGGATTTTAACATAAGGGCTATCAAAAACCCACACCCTACTCGCCAATCTATCAACCTGAATGAAACATCGGGGAAACGTCAGCTAAACATCAGGTCAAAACGGTTGTTATAGGGTAAATTGGGTCTATGAATTGAAACCAACTCATCCCAAAATAAGACTATGACACAATCAAACACAGAATCCACAAAACACATCTTGACAATTCAACCAAGCCCAGCCGATTGGGATAGCTTTGTTCGTAGCCAAGCTCGCGCCCATTTATTGCAACTTGCAGGTTGGGGTGAGCTCAAATCACAATTTGGTTGGGATGCTCAACGGGTCGCCCTCATACAAGATGGTGACATCGTCGCAGGCGCACTCGTCTTACTCAAACCTTTACCCATGCGACTCGGCAAAATGGCATATATCCCAATGGGCGGATATGTCACCAACGACAGCCTCTACCCTGCTCTATGGGATGCGGTCAAATCAGAAACAGGTGCAGCCTTCCTCAAACTAGAAGCAGGCTTCTTCATTAATAAAGAAAAACCCGATTTATTGAGCATGGGATTCACCGAAAGTCCGCAAACCGTTCAACCACCCAATACCATCTATATTGATGTCACATCTGATGACGATGCGATTATGGCAAGGATGAACCAGGGGACACGGCGCAAAATCCGTAAAAGCCTCAAAAACGATATTCATTATTATGAAGGCACTCGCGACGATATTGACGACTTCAATACACTCATCCAAGAGACAGGTGACCGCAACGAGTTCGGTGTCCATACAGAGAGCTATTATGAAAAAGTCTATGACCTCTTTATTCCTAAAGACGGTGTGATGTTGATGGCAAAACATGAGGATACCCCACTGGTCGGGATTATGGTTTTTGCGCTCGGTGACACAGCATGGTATCTCTATGGTGCATCATCCCGCGAAAAAAGCAATCTCTACGCGACCTATGGGATTCAGTGGCAAGCGATTCAATGGGCAAAGGCGCGCGGATGTAGCTATTATGATATGTGGGGTATCCCTGACGAAAACGAAGAAACCCTCGAAGCCCACTTTAAAGAACGCTCAGATGGTCTATGGGGAGTCTATGGTTTTAAGCGTGGTTGGGGTGGTGAGGTGGTGCGTTCACTTGGCACATGGGATAAGGT
>CAYGTY010000023.1:0-15268 GCA_964352825.1 uncultured Anaerolineaceae bacterium | reverse complement strand
AGCGTGTTCAAAAACGAATCATCAGCGAATATCTAGGTGAGCAACCTGTCGGCACAAGTTTTATCATCGCGACCAATCATGATAAACACCACTTTCTAGCCCATACGCTAACGATGCGCGTTCCCTTAAATATTTCGCATACCGATAATGTCTATAATGCGATGTGGGCAATGCTAGTCGCTGTCCATAATCACAACCAAAACAATGAGCATAAAATCAATACTGTAGTTTGTCCCGGATTAGGCACAGCAACAGGTCGTATCCCCTATCGGGAAGCCTCTCGTCAGATGGCACTCGCCTATAAGAACTATCTGAATCCACCAACACAGATTGATTGGCGTGATGTCACTGACCGTCAGGTTGAAATTCGTATGGGTGGGTATGATGGGTTTCGTTTCCCGATGGATGAGGGTAAAGCCAAGCCACCGAAAGATGGAAGTTAGGGCGATTGACTAATTGCTTTAACCGTTTCTGTCCCGAAGATAATAAAGTTCGTCTGTCCTACCCTATCTAATAAGGTTTCAAAATCAGCACGACTCATCAATATGGTGCGCGTCGCAATCAGAGTCGTGATGTTTTTCTCAGGTTGTGAGACAGCCATTACATAAGGATATTCTTCAAGCAAGGTTGCCCCTAATTGACGCGAAAAGGGGTTATCTATGCCGAAGATGCCAGATGTATCCAGAATCACACCCTCATCGGCTAAGACTTGGGCTTCAATCGGATAATAAAACGCGAGTTCAATGTCTTCTTCTACTTCTTCGAGAATCAATGGAATCGATGTAGTAGACATCCAAGCTAATAAGCCACCCGTCAGAATAATTAAGCCTATGAGTAAAGGGGAAACAATCATACGAGGCTGAGATTTTTGCGGAAATTCAACAGGGTCCTCTTGATATAATACGAGGGAATATCCGCTTCTTTCCATATAGCTATGCAAAGTATAGATAAATAGAACCGCTCCCAGCATCTCAAATGTTTCTTCAAGAGTAGCCACCGCCAGATAAGGCATGCTAACACCACTGTTGATGTCCCAGAGGTTGGCACTAATCCCTTCGACAATCAGCGCACCGCCCAGATAAAATCCAGCCGAGACAATCAACCATAGAAGCGTGAATCGAGGCAAGTTCAGCATAAAGCGTATATAGAGCAAGCCGATAACAATCACAACAGGTATGGCTACAATCTGCCAGCCAAATGCAAAAAAACCAGTTGTATTTAAAGATTGTTTGATGGGGTCAACAAAGATTTCATGAATCCCTGCCCCTTCATCTATCGACAAATAGACAAATCCAATCGCCAATCCAAGCCAATGCCAGCGGTAGCCATCACTCGCGCGGAATTTCGCCAATACGATATAGCCCAGCAATACTGCACAACTTAATAACAAGATTGTGGAGTACCACGTCGGCACACTTTCTTCGAGGTTGACACTAAACAAATTGAGAGAATCTATGAGGAGAACATTATCTGAACCATTGAGAAGAACTTCAACAAGATATTCCGTGATGATACTGATGATACTGATACAGAGCGTCAGCATCACCAGTCGATTACGTACCTTTAATGAATCGAGTCCCCAGTGTAAGCGCATCACAAGTCCTTAAAGGTACGTTTAACTTTTATTAATTTAACTCTTTTTACTCTTTTTCTTACAGGTGACTTTACCCTTTTTCGTGCGTTTACAGCTTGGTGGCAAAGATGGGATATAAACCGCTCCACCCACATTGACATTAACATTTTGTACGATGACCAAGGTGGTTTGAACAATCGTGATATTGACGGCCACAATCACAATTGTATCGCCTTCAAATGAACTTTCCCCTTCTACACGTACTGTATCACCAATGCGAATTTCCGTCAGCACAGTAGATGCAGGGTCAACTTCTATATCAATATCGAAAATTGTGATTGAGGTCACATTAATCGCTTGGACAGGTCCTTCAATGACAATAATCGGCACACCATTGGGGTCAACTGTCGAGACCATTGTCGGCTCAGTTGTTGGTGCAACAGTCACATCAGGTGCTGGTGTTTCAACTTCTTGAGTAACTTCGGGTTCAGTCGTTTCAGCAGGCTCTGGTGGAACAGGCGTTGGCTCAGTACCAAAGTCTGTAACCACAACGATGGTTGCAATGATGGTTTGTTCTTGAGGCTGACCAATAACCTGAACTGTCATTCCAATAGTTAAACCATCAGCAGGCACAATCGCTGTTCCCACATCAACTGTAATACCGCCGACCGTCAGAATATTCTCATTAATCGCATTAATCTCACCAGAGAATTCAATGGTTGTGTCTTGTGCTTGAATCAGCGACGCACTGCCCAATATCATCACAGCACATAATGTTAGTAGTGTAGTTCCTAAATACCTTATAATTTTTGACATATGATTCCCTTAAAATCCCTATAAAAGTATTTCGTAATTAATAACAGTGTACAATTAAACTGGTTAAAAATCACACATGTTAGTATATTTATACATAAGGGATTATATAACATATAATAAAAATTGACTTTTGCTTAATGGAAAAAGGTGTTCAATGAAAACATGGGTAAAATTACAAATACTTTTGTTAATAATGAGTTTATTGCTAACCAATTTAACGATTTATGCACAAGATGACCAAGTTACCGTACCTGATTTAACAGGTCTCACTCTTCCCAAGGCATCCGCCCTACTGAATGCTTCAGGTCTCAATCTGGGTGCAGAGTTAGCTCTCGTTTGGGATGCAACATCAGGATTACCAGAAAATACCATTGCTCAACAAGCACTAGCACCCAATACAACAGCCCTACGCGGTACAGATGTTGATGTGAGCATCTTACGGTCACCCAATGTTGTCCTGATTTATGATGATAACGACCTCACAATGGTGAATACAACACCCAACACAACTGACCTCACATCCTTACGTTTCGCATCAATCGCTGGCTCACCCGCGTCTTTCGGTGCTAGCCGTTGGGCATCGAATGTGGGTGAAAAACGCTGTACACAAATTTGGGCAATCCCACGCAATCAATCGAAAAAATTAGATGAATGTGAAGATATACAATATTGGCTCACAACCAATAGCACCGGTGAGCACTTTTGGACAACGGCAAGTGGTGTAGAGGAATTTGCTGTGGTTGACAATGGCGTTCAACGCACGACTTGCCCAGCCGCACCACCCGAAAGTCAAGACAGTCCACTCCGTTGCTCATTCTATTTTGATGGTGCAAATGCAGGACAGGACACAACCTTCTTTTATTACTTTGCTTATACAACCGATGCCATCGTCTTATTAAATCCATCCGAAGATAAATGGATGCCGACTGACCGCTCCACAATTTATAGTGCAAATGCAACCAGCGCACCGATTGTTTTGGGTGATTCAATCACATGGGGTGAAGGATTTAGTATATTGGTAGGTGATTTAACACGCCTTGCACCGAATCAATGTCTGGTCATGACAACTGCAACAGCCATCGACGCACCATTACCAGAAGCCTGTATACCCATCGCACAACAAGCACAAGGATCGCAGACGACATTTTGGTTAGCCGAATTTGAGATTGAAAGTGCCAATGATGGACAACTCCATAAATGTCCAGCCGCAACAGAAGGACGCGTAACACGTTGCATCGTGCCACAATAAATCATAAAGACGATAAGGGATAGGTATCGGTAATCTATCCCTTACAAAGAAAGTAAAATCATTCATAATAAGATGAAACTGGCGCACTTCGGATAATTGTTGTGCGCTTTCTAGTTACCAAGTAAAGGATTAGCATCATTATCACCATCAAAGAAATCAACGACCACGACATCTGGAATGACACCCTCCATAAACTACCCTATGCACATATTTTGCAATCATGGGAATGGGGTGAATTTAAACAAGCGACCACAGGTTGGCATCCGCAACGCCTCGCTTTTGAAAAAGACGGGCAAGTTGTTGCAATGGCAAGCGTTGGTGTCCGTAAGATCGGATTTCTAAAAGTGATGTATGTCAGCAAAGGTCCTGCACTTGATTATCGTAACACGGCTCTATTCAATGAGGTCATCACAGCACTTGAAAATCGCGCAAAACAACAAAACGCTATCTGGTTAAAAATTGACCCTGATGTCATTCTAGCGACAGGATTACCCGATAGCGAAGAGGATACATCTGATCCCATTGGCACAGCTATTCAAGGCGTTTTACAAGCACAGGGATGGGTGTTTTCAGAATCGCAGGTTCAATTTCGGAATACCGTAAGTGTTGACTTGACCCAATCCGAAGACGATATATTAATGGCAATGAGTGGCAATACCCGCCGAAAAGTCCGTACTGCCGAAAAGAAAAATATCACCATTCGCTCTGCCTCGCTCGATGATTTACCGATTCTATATGATCTCTATCAGGTTACAGGTGAACGGGATGATTTTCTCATCCGTCCCTTTGAATATTACAAGCAAGCATGGCAAAAATTTATGGAAGCCGATCTCGCCCAAGCATTAATTGCTGAATACGAAGGCAAGCCCATTGCTCATGTTATCTTGTTCCACTTTGGACAAAAATGTTGGTATTTCTATGGTGCATCATCCAATGAAGAACGTAATCGGATGCCGAACTATGCCCTACAGTGGGAAGCGATGAAGTGGGCAAAATCTCAGGGGTACATAATTTATGATATGTGGGGTGCGCCTAATGTCTTTGATGAAAGCGATAGTATGTATGGCGTATACGAATTTAAACGTGGCTTTCGCGGAGCAGTTGTTCGTCACATCGGTGCATGGGATTATGCACCTAATCAACTTCTCTATAAAGGATATACTGAGGTTATGCCTCGTATCCTCAATCTTATGAAAGGGAATTTATAATGAACAAACAAGACCTTATAAAGCAATTCCAAACAGAGGGGTATGTGATTATCCCCACGTTATTTTCACTTGAAGAAGTTGAAATCATCAAAGCACATTATATGGAACTCAATAAAGAGGGACATGGATTTGAGGGCGATAACAGCAAACTATTGAACGATGACGACCCACTCAAAGCTTATCCACGCATTGTACATCCCCACCGTTTTGATAAATTGTCATTGGATTGGTTATTGGATAATCGCTTGCAAGAGTGGACAACCCTTCTACTCGGTGCAGAGCCCTATGCCGCCCAAACCATGTTTTACTTCAAACCACCAACAGCGCGCGGTCAAGCATTGCACCAAGACCAACGTCCGCTAGCTGTTCGCCCTGGGACTTGCCTTGCAGCATGGATGGCAGTTGATGATTGTGACGAAGAAAACGGCTGTATACAAATTGTTCCAAACACTCAGGATTTGCCTGAATTATGTATGATTGATGCGGATACATCCCAGAGCTTCACTGACCAACAAGTCCCGATTCCAGAAGGCACAGAACCCATACCTGTTATTATGAAAGCTGGCGATGTTTTATTCTTCAATGGTCAGGTGATACACGGTAGCTACCCCAACACCAGTAAAGACCGTTTTCGTCGTTCTCTCATCGCTCATTATGTTGTCGGTGACGCTGAGAAGGTATCTGACTTCTATAATCCATTACTGACATTTGATGGGCAAGAAGTTGTGCTAGAAGCAAGCGAAACAGGTGGTCCTTGTGGCATTTTGGTAGAAGGTGACAAAGGGCAACAAATCAAAATGGTCGGGGGTTAAATGCTAGATTCATATATTTATCAACATATCGAGACTAATGGTATCAAGCTCCATGTCGTCACAGCAGGTGACCCAGCCAATAAACCAATTATCTTATTACACGGTTTCCCTGAATTTTATTATGGCTGGCACAAGCAAATTGATAATCTTGTCAGAAATGGTTTTTATGTAATTGTCCCAGACCAACGCGGATACAACCTGAGTGATAAGCCTAAAAGTGTTAAAAATTATCATATTGACCTTTTGGCTAAAGACATCATAGGCTTGATGCAAGTATTCGGCTATAAACAAATCAACATCGCAGCACATGATTGGGGTGGTGTTGTCGCATGGTGGATAGCTACACATTACCCTGAGACTATCGAAAAATTGATGATACTCAATGCGCCCCATCCTAATAACCTGAACGACTTACGCGAATTTAGCCCAAGCCAATTACTCAAAAGTTGGTATATCCTCTATTTCCAGCTTCCCAGCATACCAGAATGGGGTATTCGTCGAAGTAATAATAGCTTCCGAGAATTTATGGTCGGCAATCGTCCTAACTCATTTACAGAAGAAGATTTTGAAATTTACGAAAAAGCATGGTCACAACCTGATGCCATTACCAGCACCATTAATTGGTATCGTGCAGCATTCCGTTATTTATTCCCAAGCCGACTACCTAAAGATGGGTCAATTCACATACCGATTCGAATATTATGGGGTGAGAAAGATAAATTCCTCGGTAAGCCACTGGCTGAACGGGCAATGCATCTATGCTCAAATGCGGAATTATTTTTTATCCCAAATGCAAGTCATTGGATAGCCCATGATGAACCTGATATTGTCAATCAACATATTGTCGAGTTCTTTCAGTAGAATTTAAAAAGAGGACTTTCGCCCTCTTTTATGTTTTGTTAATTCTGTCGTTCGAGTGTATTGCACAGACCTGCATTAGCATCGAGTCGTCTGACTTCAATTGACCAAACCGATTCTATCGGGATACTTACCCATTCATCTTGCGGAAAACCACAAGTATAAGTGCGGTTTTCGTTACCAGAGAAGTTGACGTTATAATCACCACTGTAAGTCGCTTGTTGGCAACCGATACGTTTTTGTCCCTCGCAATTCAGGCTAACATCCTCATAATACGGCTCAGGGCTTAATCCCTCACCTGATGTCACACGCGAGAAATCATTTTCCCAGCGATTCCCGCGCCAACGACAGTAATCATCATAGACAGGTTCTTCGCGATATTTGGTTGTACATTGTTGCGACTCTCTAAATGTGCCGTCTCCTTGGTCTTTGCGTACTGTTTTACAAGTTTGCCCATCAGGGATTTTCTTGGTGCTACGCTGTTTGGATGTACATGAGCCGAAGTCAATCGACATATTATCCCCAGCAGGGCGCGAATCACGCCAACTCATGACGGTGAATTCACTATATTTATCCACATCCACGGTACGTTCCCATGAATGACTGTCAGCAACCACAGTCGCCGATTCGGTCATATTAAATACAGCAATTGCCCCTGCAATCAAGGCGATAATCACACCGACAATCGCAAAAACTTTTATATTTTTTTTACTATTGTTCTTGTTCTTTGCCTTTGGTTTGACCCCAATATCAACCATCTCAGCATCGAACTTTTCTTGAACTACATCACGCGACCCACTCGACTCGAATGCACCACCTCGTCCTTTTGTCTGTTGCTCAAGCGTTTTTGCTTTCGCACCTTCTGTTAATGGCGAACCGCATTGATAGCAAAATTCAGCATCTCCAGAATTAAGTTGCGTACACGAAGGGCAAGTGACATCAACGCCTACGAACTTATGATCTTCAACTGCTATCTTCTCTTCATCAGAGGGATAGTAGCGTGAATCAGGGTTTTGTGGCGCACCACAGTTTGAACAAAAGCGGTGGGTTTTACCTAGGTTTTTGGTTGTACCACAAAACTGGCAATCCCATAACATCTCATAGGTTTTTTCACTCATAGTTTTTTACCCTTAGACTCCTTTTCATCGTCATAGTCATCTTATGCTAATTTAGAAAACTACGCCAATTAGTAAGCCAAAGACTCCACCCCAACAAAGTACGCTCCAACACTCTCACCAGTGACCCCCAAAATGCGAACTGACCACTCACCTGATGTGGTTGCAGTACAAACATAAGCCACTCCCTGATTGCCTTCGATGATGCGTTGTTGCTCGCATAAATAGGTGACATCAAAATCTTGCTCATCCGTTACTACCACATTCTTGCTGACAGAATTTGCGCTCAACGACATAAACTGCACATAGATGGCATAAGTTGTACCCGCACGAGCCGTAAATACATATTCATGTAGAAAACCATGATCCATAATATCAACTTCTTGATTGGTGGCATCATTACTTTGTGAGGGTGGCAAAATAAATATCGCGTCCTTCACATCTTGTATCGGTATACCATCAACTTCATAAACAGGTGCAGGACCACCGAATATGCCTGTGACCGTCGCAATAAACCCAGGGAGCATCCCAATTGCACTAAAGGCAAACATCGAACATGATGCCGATAACATCAGGCTAAATAAACAACCATAACGCGTTCTGCTACGTTGGCGTTGTTTCTGTTTTTGGAAGCGATCTTGCTTCATTTCACGGTCAATTTTTTCGAGTGGAACAATCTCTTTTGTTTTAAGTTTTTCCTGATGGCGTTTGAGTTTCTCGCGTTCCTGCTGTGGGATACTGCCTTCAATCTGATATAAAAGGCGATTGGCAGGGCTGTGCATTTCATCAATTTTGAGGGCTTGGCGCAGGCATTTTATCTTCTGCGCTTCGTTATCAACAACTAAAGCTGTCATATACCAACCATCAGCCGAGGGGTCAGTTTGGAGAATGGTTTTTAATTTTTGACGGGCTTCTTTTTTTCGATCAGTATCAATTAAATTTTGTATCTCTTGTAATGAAGTGGACATGACACCATTCCATTCTATTATATAAATGCTTTCTCTTATCCTACTGCACAACCAATGAATAAAGCACAAAAAAAGTGCGCCCAATTTCGACGCACTCTTTTTCTACCCGTTTTTAGATTTTAGCGTGTGATTGTAAATTCAATCCCATCCCCTCGTCCATAGACTTCAGGATAGTAAAGTTCTTGGACAATGGGTGGAATCACATTATATGTTCCCTCAACACTGGGGCGAATTGTATAGACATACTCGTAAACACCCTTTGGCAAATAGCTGGCATAGATAACTGCCTTCTCATCACGGAATTCGACAGCATCAAAGTACCACCATCCCCAGCCATAAGAGCGTGTATCAGAAACACGACCTCCCCCGGGGCGTGTGCCAAGTTGCTCACTACCGTTCAAGTTCGGGTCAATCGCTTCTGCACCTGCTGGGAAGTAATCTTCAATGACAACATAACGCAAGCTACTGGGGGCGATTATCTGCAAGCGAACTTGTATCGTATCACCAACAACAGCACTATCAATTGATGTTTCCGTCTCGTCATCAATCTGTGTATAGGTACGTGTGATTTCGACACCACGACTAAAAGGTTCAATTTCAGGTACGGGCAAATCGAGGGTGAGGTGCGCTGTATAGTACATTGCGCCTTCCCCATCTGTCCGACCAAACTCAATCAAATTGCTTTCACGTTGAATCAGTTCAGCAACATCAACGCTTAATTCAACCGACTCTAGCACATTTGCAGGAACAGCCACCTCATCCAATTTCGAGTCATTATTGACTGTCACATTAAAGGCATAGTTCGGGTTGAGTTCACCTGTCGCTAACATCCAATTGGTTAACGCTAAGATTGACCATGTGTTTTCCTGACGTGACCGCCAATATGTGCCTTCACGCGCACTCACAAGATAACGCACGATATTCGGTAAAATTTCGCTGTCAGGTCGGATCTTAATCAGCGCATCCAAGACAAGTGCAGTGGAACGTATATTCGTTGACCAGTTCCAGCGATCAATATAGGTTTCCTCAAAGAAGATACCTGTCGCTCTTGTAACTGAACGGTTTAGCATAAATTGTGCTAAGACATCAAGCCGTTCTCGGTCATTAGGATTAATGATATAGAGGGTATTCGCCAGATAAGCAATCGCATCCAAATTCATGCGCTCACGACTATCGAATAGGGTCGTACTGCGTGCGATATCTGGTTCGCCTGAATATGCCAACGCATAGAGCAAGAAGGCTTGACGGTTCAAACGCCATTGGGCAACACTCAATGAAGGTGTAACCATCTGGAAACCAAGATACTCACGGGCGCGTCTTAAGACATTTTCTGAGACTGGATAGCCTTGTTTTTTGGCTTCACTCAAACCGATGAGTGCATAGGCGGTTGTATTTGGGTGGCTCTCGCGATCAGAACACCATCCCCACCCCCCGTCAGCTCGTTGCCGTGCGTAGAGTTTTTGCATTGCTTCGGAGACGAGGTCATCAAGATTTGCTTTCAACTCAGGTTCAGCCAAGCCTAGCTCATTCAAGGCACGGAAGCTGACAATATTGGGCAAGAAGCGGTCAATGATTGTGGTTACACATTCAGCATAATTCTGGGTATCACGCTTCAAATAGGTCAAACTGTCATTGGTAACACCTGCTAGTGATTTATCAATTTTGATTTCTAGTTCGCCAGTCTGTACATCAAAGTTACGTGGCATCAGAATCGATTCAACTCGAACACCACCATCACGCAATGAGCCACTCGTCGCAACGGTTTCAGGAGCTTCATAGCGATAGACAGGTAATGTCCCGTCAAAGTCTAAACCAACAGGTGACACACTGGCATCTGTATATTCATCACCATCGGAGCGTACGACAAAGAAGGGAGCAACCGTTTCGACATCTTGAACCGTGACTTCCCAACTGACACGGGTACGTCCCTGTGCTGGAATCGTCACATCTTGGACAAGTTCCGTTCCTTCTGTGATAGTCAGCCCCATGATATTTTCGATGGATACCTGTGCCGATAATTCCTCAGAGGTATTGTTATTGACAACGGCTGATAACAATACTTTGTCATCGACAATGAAGAAACGGGGTGTCACAGGGCGGATAATCAACGGACGGGTACTCAGTAAGTCAAAGGTATCTTCACCGAGGAGCATCACGCCATCGCTACCATCTGTTAATGCACGTGCATCTAATCGCCATGTTGTCAAGTTATCTGGCAAACGGACATCCAGCACAGCAACCCCATCTTCATTCGTCACTGCCGATGGATTCCAGTATGGCGTATCAATAAATTCACCCCGTAAATTGAGGATACCCGAATCAAAGATACCGCCACCGCCACCTTTTTCTTCTGTCAGTTGTGCCGTCACCTCATCCGCATTAAAGACCAGTGATGTAGATGTTCTTACAGACAAACTTTGTGGACTGTAGAAGCTTTCCAACAATGGACCACTGTTACGTGGACTTAGAGACAAAGCCGCTAAGTCTGTTACACCAACACCGACTTCTGCCACCACAGGGTCGCCTTTATAATCAGTGACCTTTACTGTATATTGCACAGTTTCTTGTGGTGAGGCTTGTTCGCGGTCAGCCGATATATCAATGCTCAGTTCTTTTTGGTCAATATCAACCAATAAACGTGTTATCCCCATGCGATACGACGCAATTGGATTCGTCTCGTCAACCGCTTTAATGATAAACACACTCACATAGATATTCGGTGCATACTCTGGCAGAATCTCAAACTCATAGATATACGAGTTGCTTTCTAATGTGATGTGTTCAACTGTGATAATACCGCCACGCTCAATACTCACGAGTGCTTCGGCTGTACCTTGATAGGGTGATGTAATCAAAACCTTCGCAGTATCACCAACACTATAGTCGGTCTGCTCTGGCACAAGCTCAACGGTTTCGTCATTGTCTTGTCGCCATGATACATAACTACGACTGGATACCCATGAGAATGTTGCGGAGCGAATTTCTGTCCCCTCAGCATCTCGTGTGGATACCTTGATTTTAAATGTTCCACCATTAGGCGGTATATAAACAAACTGTGCTTTACCATCTTCACCAGTAACCACCGCATCTTGTGTCACAGGAATTTCTTCAACTTCCCATGTCCAAACGGTATCACCTGAGTTGGGGTCTTGTTCTTGGATGCTCGCCCAACGCCGTTCCACCACTTCAACATCAATCGTCTGATTGGCTATCGGGTTACTATCCCAATCGACAGCAATGATGTTGATTGTGCTTTCTTCATTGGCGGTACTGACATAACTTTCAGCCCGTGCGCCGACGTATAGCAAACCTTGATGCACAACGAAGCTACTACTCGCAAAGATTTTCTGACTGGCCTCATCTTGTAACCCCGCTTCGACGCGGAAATTCTGACTTTGGGTGGCATCTTTTAAATCACCCACAACATCAATTGTCGCAACTCCGACAGCATCCGTTGTGGTATTTCCTTCAGTTACAAAGTTGCTATATCCACCCCGATAATCATAACCGCCATCATCATAGTTAAAATCTGTGAAATCATAATACCCTTCACCCGTATAAGGGAAGTAATATGGCGAAGAGATAACCGTATAGTCAACGGAAGCATTGGAGACTTTGCCACCAAAGAAATAACTACCTTCAAGCTCGACTGTTCCTGTTTCCCCTTGTGCAATCTCGGGTGTCAGAGCGTTCATCTCGACTTGATATTCAGGCAAGCGATATTCTGCAACGAGGAAACCGACACTCCCACCCTCACTACGATATTCATGTTCAGAGGGTAGCGATACGGATACACGATATGAACCTAACGAGCCTTCTGGCGCAATATCAAAGCTATCGCTAAATGTGCCAAAAGCTGTCAGTTCAACATCTTCTTGATACACAATTTCGCCCCGTGCATCCGTAATCGTGACAGGCACAGTATCAAAAGATGGTGGTGTATAAGTTACATCATCTTTACTGCGGACTATCCCACGGAAATAAACAGGTTGGTCTGTCCGATAAACGGGACGGTCTGTATAGAGGTAGGTCTCATAAGCACTTGGATAGAAAGAATAACTCTGCCCAAATTGATAAGGTTCTAAGCCATTTGTCCATGAGGAATAGCCGACACCAAAGTGATTATCGGACGATAGAATCGCAACAAATTGCTCGTATAAATCACGCGTTTTCGGAATACTAATCTTAGCAATACCCTGCTCGTCCGTTACACCTGTCGCGATGACAGTTGCAGCATCATCATAGATTTGGATTGTCTCACCGACGATCGGCTTACCCGAATCCACATCTGTCGCCCATACCGTGATGTCATTAATCGTCTGTTTAACGGTTAATACAGATGTCGATACATTCAAGAAATGCTCTGTACGATTATATCGGTCCTCAATTTGTGGAGATTCGATTTTTAGGAAATATAAACCGGGGTCAAGTTGCCCATTATTCTCATCAGCAATCGTAACTTCGGTTTCTTGGACAGCATCTCGCAAGTCGATGTAGTATTCTTCTGTGTCGCCTTCTGCCACCCATGCTAAAGATTCATCCCGTAGTCGTACCTGCCACCAAACGAGACTATCGATACATTCAGGTCCTCCGACAATCGGTATCACATAATCGCGATACAACAATTCAACAGGGTCACCTTCCGCAGGTAATGGACGCGCCCGTAAGGAATCAGGTTCGGTAATGACAATTGCAGTATCACCGACGCGCAAACGTGATGGAGGCGCACCCGCACAACTTACCGTGCTACGTCCTTCTATGTCACCTAAGGATAATAACTCATAACGGGTGATATTTTCTGGCGTTGTAGAATCAATACGCCATGCGCGTTCTAGCTCACCATCTTCTATATTAAAGGCTTCCGATGGGTCATAATATTCATCATTTGTAAGGCTATCAACAAACTCTACAATCGGCACACGATATAACTCAAGGTCTACAAACTCTACACCGCGATGGAATATATAGAGTTGAGTGGGTTCACGATAGGCATTATAAAAGCCAACACCACCAGGGGTCTTCATACCCAATGTTGGAGGGCGCGGTGCAGTGGTATAGGTGAAAGTCACGCCTGTATTGATAACATTGCCGTAAATATCTTCCATCCCTGGAGCAACCGTCACTGTATAAGTAGATGAAGGTTGTGCGCCAAATGATACTGAATAGCGATAGCTCCACTCACTATAGTAGACACGCGGTTCAATATCAGGGGTGGGTTCAATCGTGATTTTATCTTCGATTGTCTCCACATTCATTGGTGATGCAAAGTAAATCGAGAATCCGCCGCGTGATACCCCTTCTGCACCATCAACAGGGTCTGTGCCTGTAATTTCTGGGAATGGTAATGTCGAGTATGACCATGCACGTTGTCCCTGTAAATCGGTACTGCCTGATAAGGAGCTGACTTCACCATCTAAGCCTGCGTTATACACAGAGGCAAGTTCTAATTGAACATCAGGCGTAAACATAAACCCATGCCCATCTTCCGACCATTCAAATTCACCTATTATATCAGGCGTTATCGCCAGTGAATCTAAGCGAAGATAAAACGCATCTTCAACGGTTTGTTGATTCATTGGTTGACTAAAACGAACTTGAATTTTAGTGTCAAGAAACAAATCAGTGGTATCTGGTGAAGGGTCAATCGATACGATTTCGGGCGGTGAGGTCTGGAATGTCCATACAACAGGTACATCAAGTACCGAGCCATCAACAGCTTGCAATCCCGACGGGATACTGGCTGTATAAGTCGTTCCACCCTTCAATGGTGCAGAGGGTGAAAATATATACATCGATGTATTAATCCATTCGCCCACACCTTCCGTCGCAGGTAAAATCTGCAAGGGGTCTGGCAATTCATCAATCTCGGTTGACATCAACAATGGAATAACAGGTCTGTCAAAGATAATCGTTATATCTGAATTAGCGGGTACATATCCCCCCTCAGCCGTTGGGAAAACTTCAGCAACTTCTAAAAAGCCCACACTCGTATAAGTCACAACGAACGGATCGACTAAAGGTGTGCCATCCAAGGCTTCAATAATCGGTGCAAGTTGGAATGTATAGTCTGTATCTCGTTCATAATTTACAGAGGGTGTAAATGTGAGCGAATATTCATCACAACTCAACGCCCCATCAACAAATGGCTGAATACTAAATGAGGCTTGTGCTGTTCCACAATCCACGCGTCGGTCAAAATAAAAAGAAACCGATTCATCCAAAGCCAATGGTTGGCTGGAAAATGGCTCATTATCAATCACTTGTATAAACGCAATCCGATTCCCTTGCGCAATCAATTGCGGAATACTCACAGCAATCAAGCCTATAAGCAATAAAAGTATAAATATAATCCTACGGCGCATAAAAAATCCCCCCATAATTTTGATAGGTTATACAATTATTATATGAGAAATTAAATTTCTGCGTTGAACGCCTACCCCACGCTCACCCTATGTTTACAATTTGATACACCTAACATCCTATAATCTATCAAATCATTCTATAGCTAGTTAGTATCAAATATGCTAACATTTTCGTGTTTAAAAATAGTGGAGTCGAATGAATGAGTCGAGTTGAGAAGTTTTTTCTACGTATATCTCTTATCATCATGAGTATTATCCTGACATTAATTCTCATAGAAGCTGTCGCTAATTTCTACCTATGGAATAT
>CAYGTY010000022.1:0-53278 GCA_964352825.1 uncultured Anaerolineaceae bacterium | reverse complement strand
TTATCATCATCGAAGCATCGCACCACATGCAAAATTGCGTCTACATCACGGATATTGCCGAGGAATTTATTACCTAGCCCTTCCCCCTGACTCGCGCCTTTGACTAAACCAGCCACATCAACAAAATCAACTGTCGAGCCGATGAGTTTCTCTGACCCAATGATTTGTTGAATATTGCTCAGACGAGCATCTGGAACAGGCACAACTGCTTTATTGGGTTCGATGGTACAAAAAGGATAATTTTCTGCTTGTGCGTTTTGTTCGCGTGTGAGTGCATTAAATAAGGTGCTTTTCCCAACATTGGGTAAGCCCACGATGCCGATACTTAAACTCATTGATTCGTTTTCCTCTATTGTTTGAATACCCACAATAGTACAAAAGTTATCAATGCTTATCTAGCGCAAGATAGCTATTTCTTATGCCAACTTTATGAAATGGTTTCGGTATCTATCGTAAACAAGATAATTGAAGAAAGGATATAAGCCATAAGTCCTAATATGGAAACCGCACTAAAGCCAATAATAATTGACAAAATCACAGCAAGCACTGTCCCAATAACAGAGGTCACACCGTTCACAGCCCACGCTACCGCAACTTGTTGATTGGATAATTTGCCAACAAGCTGTAATCCAAAGGGGAAGGGTATGCCCATAAATAAGGTTATCGGTAACAAGGTCATCACTGTGAATATCGCGCGAATAGTGAGAGTGTTTGCCAATAATTGGGGACTGAGTGCTGACCATATCACTATCCATAATCCAAATATTAAAGCAATCAGTATCGGAATCGAAAAAGGATAACGATTCAACAGACCTTGACCGAATTTTTGGCTTAACCCACTCCCCATACCGCCACCCAGTAAAAAGGTCGCGAGTACCAGTGTGACAGCAAAGGTCGGATGTCCGAGAAATAAACGGGTTTGTTGAATAACAAAAATCTCAATCGCGATAAAGCCAATGCCCAAACATGCAAAATAGATTGGCATAAATCGAATCGTTCGTGATGTGGTATTGAGCCAATGATGAGCATAGAACCCGATACCGATTATCGTAATGATACTAATTGCAAATGCAAGCGGTAATAAGGTCGTTGGTATCCCATATTCAAATTGGAAAAAATAGGGTCGGTTATCCGTCGAGGCGGAAATATCTGTTTCTGATTCTGCAATAATAGATGCAAAGGGGTCGCTTCCATCAGCCACTTTATCAAGCGGGGGTTGTACCAATACCTCAGGCAGATAGACAGGTGTAAAGCCAATATCACGTGCAATCGCACCCAATACCAGTGAGTCATCTTCACTAAAAGCGGTCTTTTTCACTAACATCAGCGGAATCGGTGGACTCGCATTGGTGTCCAACAAGATGAGTAGATGCTTCATCCCCTCTTGGTCACTCAGACCTAGGCTACGAAAGGCAGATAAAACAGTAGAAACAGCACGGGTTAAGGTAATCTCATCATATAACTTCAGCGCAATTTGACCCTCATCGGATAAATGGGATAGGTAATCTTCAAAGGCTTCGACGGTATAAATTGTGTTTTCGGATAAAGCATATCCGCCACGTTCTGCGGCTAAGGTCACAACTTGTGATAAATAAATCAAATCATAGGTTTCATCCACACGGCGTAATATACTGCGCCCATCATCGATTATCGTTTCGACAGTCGGCTGGTCATAGAGTTGTCCATTCAACCCGCCATAGCGTTTCACCATATCGACACTGGCAGGATTCACCTCAACCGCGACGATTTGTTGTGCGCCACTTTGTAACCCAAACCACACATCCAAGCCAGCACCCGGTCCGACGATAAATACACGTTCAGGTTGTTCTGTCGCAAATGGGAAAAACCCAATATCACGGATGAGGTCAGGATTCGCCCCAGCTGATGGCATGATTGATGCAGCTCCACCATCCACATAAATACGAAGCAGTTTGTCATCACCCATATCAACTAAATCAGTCCGTGCAAAAGCGTCCCAAGTTGTGTCAATAATTTTGGCATCAGCATCTAAGGCACTTGTAATTGGCTTTTCGGTTGCAAGGCTTGTCATATCAAGCACCAACCAATCGGCTACCATATTCGACGCAAATGCCCCGATAGATAGAATCAATCCAAGCGCAAGCACCAGCATATATCGCTGAGCATAAAAATAAATACCTGCAATCACAAAACCAAGTGAGGCAATGAGTATACTATTGATCGGGTCAAACACGCTGAGAATAGGGATCACAAGGATTGCACCGATACCTGCACCGATTAAGTCACCCATATATAAGCTACGGCTGAATTCACCAGCATGGCTAAATAAAGCCGATAATGCTAAACCAATAAATAGATAGGGAATAATCAACAAAGCCAGCAGAAACACTTGTAAATCAATAGATGCGGTTAACACAACGACAACAAGAAGTACCAGCGTAGAAACACTTGCACCCACCGCATACAGGACAATGGCTTGTTCATGTCTCAGATTGTCATTGATAGCACTGATAGCCGCACCAATACCAATCCCGAGGATAGCGAGCGAGATAATTAAAAATACATATGGTGGGAAAAATAACACTGAAAACAAGCGCGTTAAAACAATTTCAAGAAATAATGCACTTGCTGATAAAAGTGCTGTCCCAATTACACGTTGAGAGAGTGATATGGATGTTTGCATCATTTAACGCCGTAATTTCGGGTCAAGCGCATCACGCAAGCCATCACCAAGGAAATTAAAACCCATCACCGTAAAGAAAATCGCCAGACCTGGGAATACACCCATCCATCCCGATTGACGGAAGAAATCGCGACCTTCCGAGAGCATCCGCCCCCAACTCGGGTCTGGCGGTTGTGTGCCTAAACCAAAGAAGCTCAAGGCAGCCTCAGCCAAAATTGCAAAGGCTAAACTCAAGGTAATTTCGACAATAATCGGCGACAAGACATTCGGTAAAATATGGGTTAGCATAATTCGGATTTTGCCTGCGCCCATGGCTTGTGCTGCGATAATAAATTCTTCATTGCGAATCCCCAAAACAGCACCACGCGAGATTCGGGCAAAGATAGGGATATAGACCAATCCAATTGCAATCATCGCATTGCCGATACCCTTTCCAAGTGCGGCAAGAATTGCAATCGCCAGCAAAATAGCAGGAAAGGCATATAGAACATCCATTGCGCGCATAATGACTTCATCTAAGATACGATTGCTATAGCCAGCAATCAACCCGAGTGATGTGCCAGCAATGGTTGCCACACTGACAGCAACAAAGCCGACTTGTAATGAGACCCCTGCCCCAATGATAATCCGTGAGAAGATGTCGCGTCCAAAATCGTCTGTTCCCATCCAATGTTCAAATGATGGACTCGCAAAACGATCCGCAAAATCCATACCATTCGGGTCATAGGGAACAATAAATGAGCCAAACAGACCCATAATCACAACAATGAATAAGACAAATGCGCCGAACATCGCTAATTTATGCCGTACCAAACGACGAGCAGCATCGCGCCATAATGTATTTGCAGGACCTAATGTCTCTATTGGGTCAACCTTATCCGCTTTAAGTTTTACAGGTTTTGTTGTCATCATTACCCCTACGCATATTCAATTCGTGGGTCGAGCAAATAATATAAAAGATCAACCAGAAGATTAACACCTGTGACCATCAATGCCACAACCAATACCGCACCTTGAAGCATCGGATAATCACGTTCTAAAACCGCATTGAGTGCTAAGCGACCGAGACCGGGCCAAGAGAAAACAACTTCCACAATAACAATACCGCTAAACAGGGCTGTGATTTGAAGCCCAATAATCGTCACAATATTAATCAAGGCATTGCGTAAAGCATGTTTGGTGATGACGGTTCGTTCAGATAAGCCTTTTGCACGGGCGGTTTGGATATAATTTGCGCTTAAAACATCCAACATCGCACTACGGATAAATCGAGTTTGAACGGATGCGCTCACAAAACCAGCGGTAAATGCGGGCAAAATAATATGTGCCAGCCAGTCAGCAGGGTCCTCACCAAAGGGTGTATATCCTCCTGGTGGCAAAAGGTTTAAATTCAAGGAAAAGAAAATAACGAGTAGAATCCCCATCCAAAATGTTGGGACAGATACACCAATTTGGCTGAATAGGGTGGCAACAATATCAATAAAACTACCCGGTTTAATCGCGGAGATAATGCCAGCGGGGAAAGCAATCGCCAAACCAATAATTAGGGAAACCATCGCTAGCTCGAAAGATGGACCAATACGACCTGATAATTGTGTCGCAACCTCTTGTCCATTTAATAAACTTTGCCCAAAGTCACCCTGAACAACACCCCCTAGCCATGAAACATATTGTTCCAGAAAAGGTCGGTTCAAACCGAGTCGCTCACGTAAACCTGCAACAGCTTCATCAGAGGCATATGGACCGAGAACAACACGAGCAGGATCACCTGGGACAATTTGCACAATCATAAAGACCACAAAAGTAACCCCGAGGACAACAACAATTGCTAAAAGAAGTCTTTGAATAACATATTGATAATTCATTTTGTGCCTTCGTCTGCGCTAAGTGATACGCGATTGGATAGATAGGCATTCTTGAAAAGTGGGATGAGCATCAACAGACACTCACCCCATTGGTTGTTAAAGGCTTAGCCTTCTAGATAGGTATTCATGTATAAGTTGACATTATCTGAACGTAGAACATAACCTTGAACAGATGGACTCATTCCGCGAACAAACGCAGGGTTGTAGAAGTATACATATGGCGCATCATCAACAAGGATTTGATTGGCTTCTTCATAAATCGCATAGCGTTCATCAAAGTCAGAAACTTGACGACCTTCATCAACTAAAGCATCAAATTCAGGATTGCTATAACCTGTGAAGTTGAAAACTTCGTCGGTGCGGTGTTGCAGATAGTAGTATTGTTCTACATCGACAAGACCATTCCAGCTACAGATATAACCATCATATTGGAAGTTACCTTCGAGTTCTAACCATTCTGCCCATTCAGGCGCATTGATAGTGGTTGTAATACCGACAGCAGCCAATTGTGCTTGTAGAACTTGTGCTTGGCGCACGGTATCTTGATAGGTTGATGTTGGCAACAATTCCATTTCAAAACCATCTGCATAGCCAGCTTCTGCTAAGAGTTCGCGAGCTTTATCAAGGTCTTGTGAGTATGGCGCATAATCGAAATACCATGGGCTACCTGTATCAACTGGTCCACCATTCAATGTTGTACATAGACCAAAATCACCAGCCGCACATAGTTCTTCACGATTAATCGCATAAGCAATCGCTTGACGCACAAGTGGGTCATTTAATGGTTCACGGGTGACGTTTAGACCAATGTATTTATAGGCTAAAGCAGGTGCAACTTGGACAACCACATCAGGGTTGCTTTGGAGTGCTTCGACTGCTTGTGGTGCAATGCTTGTGATAAAGTCAACTTCACCACCCAAGAGAGCAGCTTCACGCGCGGCATCTTCTTGAATGACGGTGATGTCAACAGCATCGAGTAATGGTAAACCTTCTTGCCAATAGTTTTCGTTCTTTACTAAGGTCATGCTGATTGTACCGTCGAGGTCTTCAATAACAAATGGACCTGTACCGATTGGAACAACAATGATGCCATTTTCGTCAACGCTATCAGGATGAACAATTGCTTGTGAACGTCCTGCAAGTTGAATTGGAAGAATCGCATTCGGTTCAGGTGTTGTTACAGAAACAGTATAGGTATCCACTGCTTCCCATACAGCATCCGCCCCACCGACTTGTGCAACACGACCAGAGCCAGTTGCTGGGTCTAAGATACGATTCATGGAGAAGACAACATGTTCGGATGTCATTTCTTCACCATTGGAGAACATAACACCTTCACGAAGGTTAAATGTCCATGTTAACCCATCTTCAGATTGTGACCAATCTGTCGCCAAGAGGGGTTCAAGTTCCATATTATCGTTATTGGTTGTCAGAGACTCAACAACATTGGCGATAACGTGGAAAGTTGAGACCGTACTTGCAACATGTGGGTCTAAGCCTGTCCATTCAGCATCATGAGCAGCCTTCAAAACACCACCAGAGTCTTGTGCAACTGTGGTCATCCCGATGCTAACAATCAATGCAACTAATGCAATGATAGGGACAATCAATTTAAACTTTTTCATCGTTTCCTACTTTCTTATAAAATAAACAAAATATGAGTTTACTCGTGCGATATAGTTCCATAATCCTCCTCATGTATCTATTTTTCGCGTCACCTGTCCGAACAAGTTAATGTTCATGAACATGATGTCCTAATGCAAATGTTGTTGGATTGCGTCAGCTTCTTGTTTCAACATATCGCGGTATATATACATCTTTTCATCAGACATCCGCGATTCAGGAGCCTCGATACTTAATGCCGCCACGACATGCTTTTGCCGATTTAAAAGAGGTACGGCTACGGCACGCGCTCCGACATCAATTTCACCATTAGAAACGCTATACCCTTGCTGACGAATCTTATATAGTTCTTCAAAAAGCAACTCAGAATCAAAAAAGGTTGTATGTGTAAATTTGGGCAGTGGAAAATTCAACCGTTCCTGCCACTGTTCTTCTGGTAAATGCGCTAATATTGCCTTTGCTGATGCGCCTGCGTGGATTTGATGCACACGCCCCGGTTCGATTGTTACCCGTAAGGCATGTTTTCCTTCAATATTTTCGATACAAATAACTTCATTATGAAATAATCGCATCAAAGATACGGACTCCCCAATGTCTTCAGCAATTCGGCGCATACTCGGTAATATCAGTAAGCGTAAATTCCGATTACTATTAAATGCTAAGCGTCCTAATTTAAGAAAGGTCATACCAAGTGAATATTGGTTATCTTGTGACTTTTCCAAAAATCCATTTTCACACAACACACGCACATGCCGATACACTGTACTGACAGGTATATCAAGCTGTGTACTTATATCTTCGACACTTAATGACAAAATATCATCATCAAAAAGTAACAAAATATTTAATATTTTTTGTATAACAGATGACGCATTGTGTTCTTTGGACATTATAATTACATGGGAACTCATTCTCACTCTATAAGAATATACCTAGTTACAACCCATATGTCAAATAATGCAAAGGAGCTATTAGAGGAGTTTTTCTAGCAAACTCTGTATCGACTTAATCACCTCGCTAGTATTCAGACCACCTGATTTATGAACGGTTAACGCGGTATTATTCTCAAACTCGGATTCAACATAACGGGTTGCGGTGAGTAAAACAATCGGAATATCAGCGGTATCAGGATTCTCTTGTAACGCTGTAATCACATCAAAGCCGTTCATCTCTGGCATGGCAATATCGAGCAAAATCAAATCAGGGGTCTTTTGTGCAATGACCTCGAGAGCTTGCAGACCGTCATAGGCGCGTAAAATTTGATAGGGGCGCGGTATCATCTCTATCGTCCGTTGTACCAATTGGACAAAGCCCATGTCATCATCGACCACTAGAATCGTTTTAACCTGTGATAACCGTTGAATATAATCAATCAATTTTTGGGCAGAAATCGGTTTGGGTAAACAATCTAAAACCCCTAATTGGTCAGCAAACCAACGGATACTGGGCAAGGAACATTCGATAATCGGTACGCCCTCAAATAATTCAGGTAAGCGTGTTTGTGTCGGGTTATTGTAGATAATGGCAGAGGGCTGTATTTGATGAACCGCACCATTCAGTTCTTCAATTGAGGGGACAGACACAATTGAATAATCTCGTAGGTAGCGTGTCAACATTGTGACAATACTTGAATCGGCATCAATCACTAAAATCACTTGTTTATTGTTTCTAGTAGCTTGAGGATATTGAGATAGTTCAATCGGTAGTTGCTGACGAGTGGTCATAATCGGTAGGGAAATCGTAAAGACAGTACCGATTCCCATTTCACTCTCAACTTGAATCGTGCCATCATGTGCTTCCACAAAGCGACGGGTAATCGTCAATCCCAAGCCTGCCCCACCGTGACTACGGCTCAGTGAATAATCGACTTGATAAAATTCGTCAAAGATATATTTTATTTTGTCTTCAGGAATCCCCTTACCTGTATCAATCACTTGTAACATCAAATGTTTATCAGTTGCATATACTTTAACAATCACACTACCATCTGCTGTGAAGCGTTGGGCATTGGTCAGTAGATTGAGCAGTGTTTGGCGCATACGGGTGCGGTCAATTTCCATCACAGGCAGGTTATCATCAATATCCAACACAAGCTCCACAGAGCTATCACGAAACAGGTTTTGCAATAAACCAACCGATTCGTGCATAAAATCATCCATCTGCGTAATTTCAAAGTTAATTGAAAAATTCGCCATTTCGATATGCGATAAGTCAAGGATGTCATCAATCAAGCTCAATAGATACTTACTGTTACCATAGATTTGGTGAATATCACGGACAAAACGTGGTGACAAATCAATATCCCCATAGACTTCAGGATTCAGGTACATAATTTCGCTAAAACCCATAATCAGGTTCAGCGGTGTGCGTAATTCATGGCTGATGTTCGCAGCGAAGCGCTCCTTCAGAATGCGGGCTTCATTGGCTTTTTGACGTGCATAAACCAATTGTTGCTGTAACCGTTGCTGATTCAAGTAAGCCGTATCAAGGGAGTTGAGGGTTTGCAGTAGCTCTGCGCGACGGTCACGGGTTTGTTGGAGCAGTCTATCGGCTCTATCGTGCATGGCACTATACCAAGACACCGTGATATAAAATGTGGAAATCGTGGTTAAGGTCATGCTCACCATAATACTGAGGAGCAATAATAAAACCTCAATCGGGAAGTTCAATATCCCCAACTCATTTAAACCTGTCACCATCAGCACAATCGTTATCGCAGAAGCAATACTACTATTCGACACCAAAAGACCACTCATCAATACTAGCGGAATACTCAGCAAAATCAGCCAGTCTTGTGCAATCACAATTGCGCCAACCAGCAAATAAATATGCAAAGTGATAATCAGCGCATATCGCCCCAGATTCGTGTGCTTGTTATAAACACGATAATTGACATATACAGCCAATACCAAAGACATAAACAATAAGAATTTATCGACTCGAAAGGGTTTTTCAAGTAAGGTCAGATATGCACCAATTAGCGCAAATCCTGCCACAATTATCATCATCTTGAGCAATATTTCGCCCCGCATATCCAGCAAAACATCACGAAAGTTCAAATTGAAGGTTGGGTTTGTGGGTGACGTAAGGGTGGTCATAGGGCATACCCTGTATGATTTGGTAGAGGATTAGATATTGAGCTTCTTCAATGCACTTAAAATTTGTTCTTGCGTGACAGGCTTGGCAATAAAATCATCTGCCCCCAGTGAATACGCCAGTTCTGGGTCATGAATCACGGAGCAAATAATCACAGGTATCTCACGCGTTTGTACATCTGTCCGTAGATGTTGCAAGAGTTCCCATCCATCCATATCTGGCATCATCAAGTCCATGACAATCGCATCAGGTTGTAATTCCGAGGCAATCCGCAAGCCATCAACACCGTTATAAGCCGTAAACACTTGATAGACATTTGCCGAAATATAGTGATGCAATAAATCGACTAGACCTTCGTTATCATCAATAATCAAAACCCGTGTGCCGTGATTATTCAGGTGAATCGTCAAACAATCATCTTGTATATCACTATCCCAGCGAACCTGTTCCATCAAACGAGCAATGACGGGTGAGATAATATCACGTTGTTGGCAAGATAGACGCAATTCCGCATTATCCCCCTTTGTAGACAATTCGATGGATAGACTAGATGCTTCAATATGTTGCACCGTCTGACTGAGGAGGTTAATCAAGATTTGTTGGGCGATGGCTTTATTGGTTGACAACAAAACAGATTCTTCTGGAAGCAGGATTTCAAGTTGTATACCCTTCTGTTCGGCTAGGCGTTGGACTGCTTTGACAGCTAAAGCCAAAATACTGCGAATATCGACTGTCGCAAATGTCCGTTCAAGGCGTGTAATTTCTGATTCAATAGAGGAAAGCATTGTTGCTTCTGTCGGAATTAATGGTGCTGGCTGTGGTTGAGCTTGTTCGCGGTGGTGTTTATACCATAAGATGCTAGCGATATTTTCTTGTCCACGCCGTAAATCACGATAGGCTTGACGCAAGGATATGCCTAACTCGTTGGATGTTTCTTGCAGGGTCATATCACCGACATAATGCAGGTGCATCAAATTATAAAGCCGCGCAGAGGTTGAGCGAACAGAGACGACCTTCCCTGGGTTTAAGGTTTCGATGGCTTCCATTAACTCACGGCGAATTTGATGAGCAGAGGATTGTCCTTGTACATCGCGATATTGTTGAGCTAAGGCGGTCTTTAGCAAATCAGGGATATTATACAGGTTCGATAATGCGTCTTTAACTTGCTCGATATATTCTTCTGGAATGATATGTTGATTATCTGACATAAATTAATTCTGCACTTGTTTAGATGGCTGATTGCTTCATTGTACACTGATAGACTCCTCACATGACAAAAACTTGTCTCATTGACAGGGTCTTTGTCATGTTTGTGTCATAAGCATGGCAAAAAGTTGTAAGATTTGACTAATTGCTCTGATATAGTGATGGTAGTGGTAACAGATTCAATACAACTTACATCAACCTCCACTCAACTATTACTTTCAATTTATTATGATTTTAAGGAGTCAGTATCTCATGAAATCACGTTTTTCTCTTTTACTTGTTTTGGGATTACTCGCAACCCTCGTTGGTGGCGTTATCTCGGCACAAGACACAAGTGGTGAACTTGAAATTTTTTCTTGGTGGGCAGGTGACGAAGGTCCTGCACTCGAAGCCCTAATCGAACTTTACGCTGAACAAAACCCAGATGTCGAAGTAATCAATGCGACAGTCACAGGTGGTTCTGGTGTAAATGCGCGTGCTGTATTAAAAACCCGTATGCTCGGTGGCGATCCACCAGATAGCTTCCAAGTTCATGCTGGTGAAGAATTAACAGGTACATGGGTTGTTGCAAACCGTATGGAAGACTTGACTTTCCTCTATGAAGAGCAAGGTTGGTTTGACGCATTCCCACAAGATTTGATTGACCTCTTGACCTATGATGGTGGCATCTACAGTGTTCCTGTGAACATTCACCGTTCAAATGTTATGTGGTCAAACCCTGCGAAACTCGAAGAATGGGGTATTGAAGCTCCTGCAACTTGGGCTGACTTCCTCGAAATTTGCCCAACAATCCAAGACGCTGGTGTAACACCATTGGTTGTCGGTGAAGCATGGACACAAAATCACTTATTCGAAAGTGTTGCTTTGGGTGTACTCGGTGCAGATGGCTGGAACGGTATCTGGACAGGCGAAACTGACCCTGCTGGCGAAGAAATGGTTGCTGTATTTGACACATTCGGTCAAATCCTCGATTGTACAAACATCGCTGATGACGCTGCTGGTCTTTCATGGCAACAAGCTATTGACCAAGTGATTGCTGGTGATGCTGCATTCAATATTATGGGTGACTGGGCAGCTGGTTACATGACAACAACCCTCGGTTTAGAACCCGGTGTCGGCTACGGCTTCAACGCTTCCCCTGATACAGACGGTGTCTTCATGTGGTTGTCCGATAGCTTTGGTTTGCCAGCAGATGTAGCTAACCGCGATAACACCATCGCTTGGTTAACAACACTTGGCTCACTCGAAGGTCAAAACGCATTCAACCCACTTAAAGGTTCAATTCCTGCTCGCGTCGATGCAGTTGATGCTGCACCTGAATTGTACAATGGGTACTTGCAAGCTGCTGGTGCTGACTGGGCAGAAAACACCCTCGTCGGTAGTCTTGTACACGGTGCGGCTGCAAACGAACGCTTCATGGGCGATTTCTCCCAAATCATGGAAATCTTCCTCGCTAGCGACAGTGCAGAAGCTGCTGCAAGCGCAATGGGCGTTGTCTGTGTCCAATCAGGTGCATGTGGCGGAATGTAATTCCCCGCATCATATCGTATGATATAAACTTGATGGGGAGGGACAACACGTCCTTCCCTATCGAAACAAATATTATTTCTAAAACCATCTTGTTCCAATAGCAATGCGAGATAAACCTAATGCGTAGTCGTAAAGATCGCCTCATCGCGTTTTTGATGGTACTGCCATCGCTCATAGCCATTTATATTTTTGTGTATGGATTCATCGGTCAAGCCATCCAAACATCAACCACAGATTGGGGTACAAACCCAAACCAACCGCCACTTGCTGTTGACGTGGTGAAAGGATATGTGGGGCTACAAAATTATGAAAATCTAATGACCGATATGATGGATTTTTCGTTCCGTAACTCACTTGCCAATACATTTTTCTTTACAGTCTTTTTTGTTGTCGGTTGTTTGGTTGTTGGCATGATGTTGGCTTTATTACTTGACCAAAACATCGTCGGTGAAGGCTTCTTCCGCACCATATTTTTATTCCCGATGGCGTTATCATTTGTGGTCACGGGGACGATTTGGCGATGGATGTTACAGCCAAACGGGGGTGTCAATATTTTGCCCCAAGAATTATTCGGGCTAGAGCCAATCCAGTTTGGGTGGGTTAACAGTCGAGATGTAATTCTACCGTTTGAGTGGGCGAATGTTCCTACTGTATTGACCTTTGCTGGTATCGCGATTTTAGCATTTATGGTCGTTAATTTTGCTGTTAAAGGGCGTTGGCGGGCAAGCCAATATAGTGTAATCGCCATTATTATTGTGGGCTTGGTTCTGATGTCTGGCGTGTGGGAAAGTATCTGGATTCCACTAGACCAACCCGAAACTGAATCTGCGATAGCGCCCAAAGGATTTAACGCCGCACTCATTGGTATCATCATTGCGGCTGTCTGGCAGATGTCAGGTTATACGATGGCGATGTTTATTGCAGGCATTCGCGGGATTCCTGAAGAATTGCGTGAGGCAGCGCGAGTGGATGGTTGTACAGAAATTGGAATTTATTGGCGGATTGTCCTCCCCCAACTGCAACCGATTATCCTGAGCGCGATGATTATTCTGGGGCATATTTCCCTCAAAATTTTTGACCTTGTGTTTGCAATGGCAGGTCCTGATAACGCTCAAACAATTGTCCCTGGGATTTTGGTTTATACCGAAGGCTTCCGCGAAAACTCATTTGCACGAGCCAGCGCAATTGCTGTAATTATGCTCTTTTTTGTAGCCATTATTATTGTACCGTATCTGTGGACGCAGTTACGGGATGATGCTTAAGCGAGGTGCGATATGACTAATGTGATGACGAACCATAACATGCGACGGTACACCATCCGCGTCTCGATTTATGTTGTACTGGCAATATTTACTATTATCTTTTTAACACCTGTTTACCTTGTGATTGTGACGGCTTTCAAAGACCCAGCAACCATCAACTTGGCAACCACATGGCATTTGCCCGAATCATTGTTTTGGGAGAGCTTCTCCGAAGTGATGGTGCAGTTCGGTCCGCGGCTTCAAAATAGTGTCGCGCTTGTGATTGCAGCAACCGCATGGTCATCTATCCTGGGGTCATTGAATGGCTATGTGTTCTCAAAGTGGCGCATACCTGGTGAAAAGATATTATTCCCATTGGTGTTATTTGGAATGTTTATCCCCTATCAAGCGATTTTGATTCCTTTGTTTGAATTTATGCGGAGTATCAATCTATACGGGGGTATACCTGGTTTAGTCTTGATTCATACCGTCTATGGCTTACCGATTACGACATTAATTTTCCGCAACTTCTATATGGAAATCCCTGACGAAATGCTGGAAGCTGGCTCAATTGATGGCGCGGACTTCTGGGGTTTATATCGCTATGTGGTTTTCCCACTTTCTATTCCTGGGTTCGTCGTGGTTGTTATTTGGCAATTCACACAAATTTGGAACGAATTCTTGTTTGCTGTCACCATGACCAGTACCGACTCACAACCGATTACTGTTGGTTTGGCACAATTGGCAGGTGGTGAAGCCGTCAAATGGAATTTGCCAATGGCAGGTGCGATTGTCGCGGCATTACCCCCATTGATTATCTATATCATCCTCGGACGCTATTTCATTCGTGGTTTATTGGCAGGCTCAATCAAAGGCTAATCACCATTTTTTAAAGGTGTGACGAGAGGTAAATTCATCACACCTTTAGAGTTACTACAAATAGGTCATAAACCATTCGACAATCGCAGTCGCTGACGTAATCCGATTTTCTTCTTTACGGAATCCATGTCCCTCATCAGCAAACAAAATATAATCCACAGGAATTCCTCGTGCTTTCAATTGTTCAACCACTTGTTCCGCTTCGATAACAGGTACGTTGGTATCATTCGCACCATGCAATACCAATGTTGGCGCATTCACAGAATCTAATTTATTAATCGGTGACAAGGCATCGAGCATATCCCCCTCTGTATCAGGGTCGCCATATTCGATTTTGGATATACTCGCCATCCATGCCTCAGTTTGCTCGAAGAACGTTTTGAAGTTGACAACACCATATAGGTTTGCACCAGCAGAGAACAAGTCAGGGAACTCAGCTAATCCAGCCATTGTCATATAACCGCCATATGACCCACCCATAATCCCAATATGCCCGACTTGTGTGATGCCCTGCTCAACCAAAAAATTGACCGTTGATTGAATATCCTGAACAGCATCAACCCGTAATGCACCATTATCAAGATTGACAAATCGCTTCCCAAATCCTGATGATCCCCGAACATTCGGCGCAAATACCCCAATTCCCTGTGCCAGTAGAGCTTGATAATCTGCACGAAAGCGCGGTTGTTCTTGAGCTTCAGGTCCACCATGAAAACTCAAAACCATCGGGAAAGGAGCTTCAGCATCAAGTGGTGTATAGAGCCATCCAGTGAGCGTCAAATCGTCATGTGCGCTATAGGTTTCTAAGGTCGGCTTGACTAAGGTATCCAGATTCACGCCTGCATGAGGGCTAAAGGTCAACTGCTGTATGGTATAGTCGGTCATATCCAAAACAGAAATATCCATTGGTGTCCGTGACCCTGTGATGCACATTGCCAGCCAGAGACCATCTGAAGAAAATCTAAGTGACCCAATAATTTCTGCTGACAAGTCAAAGGTTTTGATACGCGTATTCGTCTCTAAATTAAATAACTCCAATTCAGTCCGCCCCGCCATATTCCAAATAAGCGCAACGAGACTATCTTTAGGCGATAACGCAAATTCAACAAGCTCAGCAGACTCTCGGGATATAATGCTTGTCCATTGATCAATGGCATCAAGGGGCATTTTAACCAGTTCGGTTAAGTCTCTATCTTTATTAGAGATCAGATAAATGTCTTGCTTATCAGGTGTAAAACGGGCATTCGCAAAACTTGCAGGGGGTTGGTGAGGTGTGAGTAAGGTCTCCTCTGCGCTTGAATTATCGACCAAAACAATATTGTTGTCACCGCGATAGACCACACGACTGATGAGCAAGTGAGCTTGGTCTGAGGATAAATTTTCGATGCGTCCTACCCCATTATTTTGGGCAAGTATCTTTATATCACCTGTCTCAATATCCACTTGATAGCTGTCCATTGAATCAGCTTGACGCATATTTGACGAGAAGACAACCGCTTGACCATCTGCTGTCCATGACCCCAACCAATTATTGGTTTTACCGCCTGTTGATAATTGCGATAAATCTGTTCCATCAGGGCGAATGATATAAATTTGGGTATTCATCCCTCCCCCCGGCGCACATTCAAAGGCAAGCCAATCACCAGACGGTGACCATTGTACCTGCGTCACTTGGTCATCTAAAGCTGTCACCAATTGAGGGAATCCCCCTGAAACAGGTAAACGCCAGACTTGTGGAAGCCCCGTTATATCACTCACGAATGCCAGTTGTTGTGAATCAGGCGAGAACGACGGCGACCAACATTTGCCCACCTTTGCCATTTGTTGAATTGCATCTTTTATTTGATTTTCAGAGTATTGGATCATTGAATAAGCTCACTTAGCATAAATTTAAATTAAACAAGGATTATCCAATTATGGTCAATATGTCAAATTTGAGGCGGTAAGTTTAGGGGGAAGATAGCAGAGCAAGATAAAAGCATACCCTGCTATCATTTTATAATTTAGCTACGTTTGGACAAAACATCAGTCTCATAAGACTTGACTTCGTCCATGAAGGACATCCCAACAGGGACACCTTGTTGTTGACAGTAATAATCCCAGACTGCCCCAAATGGCAACCCTTTGAGTTCTTCAATCAATGCCAAGCGTGAGGTGAAATCACCTTCATTTTCATATTGACGTAAGACATCACGGGGTTCGAGTAATGCCATCAACATAGCGCGTACAGCATTGCGTGTCCCGATTGCCCATGCACCAACACGATTAATACTCGCATCAAAGAAATCTAAGCCAATGTGAACGCGTTCAATGAAATCACCGCGTACAATTTCTTGCATAATCGATTGCAAGTCATCGCTCAAAGTCACGACATGATCACTATCCCAGCGCACACCACGGCTGACATGGAGCAATACTTCGGGAACATATAACATGACAGACGATAATTTGTCAGCGATGGTTTCGGTTGGGTGGAAGTGTCCTGCATCGAGGCATAAGACAGTCTGATTTGCAATCGCATAACCCATATAAAATTCATGCGAGCCAACGACATAACTTTCTGAGCCTAAACCGAATAACTTACATTCAACTGCATCCAAGTTATGAGCAGGATTGAGTGGTTTTTCGAAAATCACATCCAATGCATCTTTGAGACGAACACGAGGGGATAATCTATCGGCTGGCATATCTTTATATCCATCAGGTATCCAGACATTGGTGATACAGGCTGTTCCTAATTGTTCACCAATATATGCGCCAACCTCACGCGAGGCAATACAATGCTCAATCCAGAATTGACGAATGCCTTCATCTGCATGAGCCAGCGTAAAGCCATCATCGGCTAATGGATGGGAAAATAGCGTTGGGTTAAAGTCGATCCCATGATTATTTTCCTTTGCCCAATCAACCCATGTATCAAAGTGTTCAGGTAGAATTTCGTTACGTGGGATTTTTGCATCACTTTCCAGATAGGAGGCATGGAGGTTCAGGCGATGTGTTCCCGGAATCAAGCTATAGGCTTTATCGAGGTCACTCCGCAATTGAGCAACTGTCCGTGCCTTCCCTGGGTAATTACCTGTCGCCATAATCCCACCGCTTAAGCCACGGTCAGGGTCTTCAAAACCGCCAACATCATCCCCTTGCCAACAATGTAAGCTAATCGGAATCGTCTTAAGGATTTCCATTGCACTATCTACATCAACACCCAATGCAGCATAGCGTTCCTTCGCTATATCAAAGGCGGACTGAATTTGTGAATCACTTGGTTTAAATGGCATGTGTTTATCCTTTATCAAATAAATTTTAATTAAACTTTCGCTATAAACTGATAGCGACCTGCTTGTAATTCGTGTGTATGACCTGTTAATGATTCTCCATCAATTGTGACCGACCCTGCATCTGATGGTAGATGAACAGTTGCTGAGGTGTTTGGCGGAATCGTAACATCAAGAGTAAATGTTCCTGCATCAATTTTCCAGCTTGATTGGACTTCTCCATATTGTGTTTGGAGTGTTCCTACCGCTTGTGTCAGATTGCCACCAACATGAGGCGCGATGATGATATGTTTATACCCAGCTTTATCAGCATCAAATCGAATACCTGCAACCGTTGTATAGAGCCATGTTCCAATTGCGCCGTAGGCATAGTGATTGAAGGAATTCATCTGAGGGTCTTGGAAACCGTTATCTTCAGTATAACCATCCCACCGTTCCCAAATCGTTGTTGCACCTTGTGTCACCGCATACAACCATGAGGGCCATGTTTTTTGATAGAGCAAGTCAAATGCTTCATCTAACTTACCGTGTTTACTTAGAACATGCGGCAGATAAGGCGACCCGACAAACCCTGTAGATAGGTGTCCATCACGGCGTTGAATATCTGCAACCAACTCATCGGCGGCAGATTGTTGCATGTCTTCGGGCAATAAATCAAAGTGCAAAGCTAATACATAAGAAGTCTGGGTTGGGTTGAATAGATTGGTATTAAATACTTCGGATTCAACTTGACCATATTCAACAACTTTCAAGTTCCCTTGTGATACAGCATCCGCCCCATCCATCAATTGACGAATCTGCGAGGGGGTCGATTGTCCTGCGACAACATCACTGCCCTTTAAGAAACGTTTTTGGAAGGCTTCTTTTACATCTGCGAAGAGTTGTTGATAGGTATCAGCATCTTTCTCATGCCCTAAAACCTCGGCAATTTTTGCCATGAGGCTTGCATCATATGCCAGAAACGCTGTTCCAATCAAATCGCGTGGAGTCGGCGCATTGATGGATAACCAATCTCCAAAACCGGGCCAACCCTCAAAATCAGGCGCACAACGGATAAACCCAGGGCTTGCTTGGAGTGCATAATCTATAAAACGGGTCATCGCCTCATAGTTATCCGCCAAAATCCGTGTATCCCCATAAGCGAGGTACATTTCCCACGGGCAAATCACAACCGCATCCGCCCAAGCAGGTCCACCATCAGGTAAACCCGCTAAAACATGGGGAACAACTGCTGGAATCATACCCTCTTCGTTTTGCGCGTCTTGGACATCTTTCATCCACTTTGTCATAAACCCTGCCACATCCATGTTATAAGCAGCAGTCTGTGCAAAAACCTGTATATCCCCTGTCCAGCCAAGCCGTTCATCTCGTTGTGGGCAGTCCGTCGGCACATCAACAAAATTACCTTTTTGACCCCAGCGAATATTACGTTGCAACTGGTTCAGCATTTCATCAGAACAGCTAAAATCACCTGTTTGTTCCATATCAGAATGAACGACGATGCCTGTTATCGTTTCATCAGTGATGTCACCTGCATACCCTGTGAGTTCCACATAACGGAAACCATGAAACGTGAATTTCGGTTCCCAGATTTCTTCACCCTTACCGTTAAAGGTATAGTGGTCAGTTGCCCGCGCAGCCCGCAAATTAGTTGTGTAGAGGCTACCATCATCATTCAGAACCTCAGCAAAGCGTAAGGTTACGGTTGTGCCTGCTGGTGCAGAGCCTTTCAGACGAACATAGCCCACCATATTTTGCCCGAGATCAAAAATCACCTGTCGCGATATAATAGACCCCTGAATATTCGGTTCGCTAATCGGTTTTAGTTCTTCAAAGCGTTTGACAGTCGGTCCATTGGTTGCAACAATCTGAACATCAACATCTGTTTTGACAGTCACGGGCAACCAGCTTGAATCATCAAAATCAGCATTATTCCAGTCAGCGACTTCAAGGCGAGCATCATAGGCTTCACCCATAATCATGTCACTTTCGAGCAAGGCACCATATTGATGTTTCCATGTCTTATCTGTCGTAATGATTTGAGTCGTGCCATCAGCCAAGCTAAGTTCTAACTGCACGAGTAAACAGGGACGGTCAGTATACATCTGCCGTTGATTTAAGCCGACATGCCCCACAGCCCAGCCATCACCGACTAATGCACCGATTGCATTTTCGCCAATCGTCAAATTCTCGGTGACATCATAGACCATATATTGAACACGCTTTGCATAATCTGTCCACCCAGGTGCAAACAAATCATCGCCAATTGTCGAACCATTAATCGAGCATTCAAAGACACCCAAAGATGTCGCATAGAGGCGCGCTGATTCCACTTGACCTGTAACCCAGAAAGACTTACGAAAATAAGGCACGGGGATTGTTGATTGCGCCCCACCCACTAATGAGCCAGAAACCCAATCGGCTTGCCAATCCTCATCATGCAATAGACCCATCTCGAACCAAGCGACATCACTTTCATTAAGTGCGCCTGTTTCGTCCCAAACGAGCACCTTCCAATAGACCGATTGGCGAGATTTCAAGTCTTCTCCTGCATAGACAATATGGATAGATTGGTCAGTTTCATTCCGTCCACTATTCCAAAGGTCAGCCCCTTCAATCGTGAGCTTTTCTGGAGTTGTTGCGACCAATACCTGATAGGCAGATTGTTTTGCGCCTTTACGATCCGTCTCCAATCGCCATGATAGACGAGGGTATATGATGTCGATGCCTAATGGATTTTTACGATATTCACAGCGTAAATCTGTTATCGTCGTCATTCAAATCTCCTAGCGCGCACCAGCCGCTTGTAAAGAGGCTTGCATATGTCCGCGTGATTCTGCCGCAATCGTACAACATTGTTCGAGAGTATATTCTTTTGCGCCGATAATTTCTAAATCGAGCGGTCCTGTATAACCATTTTCATGTAAGACGCGGATATATCCAACAAGGTCAATATCACCCCGTCCATTGGCTTGCATCTCAGGTGTTCCTGGTCCGTGTTGGCGACCTTTACAGTCCCGAATATGAACATGCTTAACCCGTGAAATCACAGCAGCAATCGCTTCGACTGGGTTTTCGTCCGCACGGTGAATGTGGGAGGGATCCATATCAATCCCAAAGTTTGCGGAGCTAATCGCTTCCATCACTTTGAGGGTGCTGGGTGTATTATAAATTGCACGTCCGACATGAGCTTTGACACACAAGGTAACGCCATATTTTTCTGCCATAATCGTCAGTTCACCGAGTTCATCAATCGTCCCCTGCAAGGTAGACGGGTCATCGGTTTCGCCACCCGGTCCGACGTTGATAATTGGGATTCCGATTTCGACAGCCGCTTGCATTGCCTTTTCCATAATATCAGGGTCACGACGAGGTTGTTCCATCGCTAATAACTCAAGTTCATAGGTTTGTGCGAGTTGTTTAATTTGTGGTGCGACCTCTTGCCAACGGTCAAGCACAAGATGTTCACTCATGCCGTCAATCGCAGAAATTTCGATGCCATCATAGCCAGCCATCGCTAAATATTTAAATGAGGTTTCCATATCATATCCGCCAAATAAGACAGAATTTGCACCTAGTTTCATAATATATGTCTCCATAAAATGTATTGTTTTTAAGTTTATCTATTTTTGTGACCTTCGGTAAATAATTGGATTTTATTCAGCGGTCGGAATAGATTCCGACCCTACGAAACTGCTGTCATTCGTAGGGCTGAGATCTGTCTCAGCCGAAAACACCACTCTAAAAATTTATCGAATCTTACTTTTGCAAAATAGAGCGATTATCATCAAAACAAACTCTATGTTTACCAAGCAACCTGTTGACCATCCCAATTAAAGAATTGCCCTGTATCCGCCATCGTTAAGCCATCAAGAGTCTGAACTAATGTTGGAATTGCTTCATCTAGTGTGAGTGTTGCATTTGCGCCACCCATATCAGTTTGGATGAATCCTGGATGAACCGAAATTGCGATAATATCGTCACCGCGCAAATCACCTGATAAACAGCGTGACATCATATTGAGGGCAGCTTTACTCGATGGGTAACTATAATCACATCCCTTATCGCGTCTATTGATTGAGCCTGCATCAGAGGATACATTAATCACACGAGCATCATGTCCTTGACGCAGTAAGTCCGCAAAGGCTTGTGTTATGATAATCGGTGAGATGCTATTGACCTCAAAAACTCTCAACATCGCTTGCGGGTCAAGTTGACCAAAAGCACTGATATTCGCATCACGGTTCTCAACTCCGCCCGGTAAAATCCCAGCGTTATTGATGAGCATATCTAAACCATCGACACGTTCACGCACCGCTGTAACAGCCGTTTTTATGGACTCAGCATCAATCACATCAAGTGGAATGATATAGACACGCTCAGGATTATCAGTCGCGAGAGATTGTAAATCTTGTGCTTTATCAGGATTCCGACAAGTCGCTAAAATCAGGGTATCATCTTGGAGCAGATATTGTTTGACCAGTGCCAGACCAACGCCACGATTTGAACCTGTAATTAAAATTCGTTTCATTGTTATTCTCACAAACTTAGATGCTATCTACATAGACAACGGATTCAGTTTCAATCGATTGGATTGCAGCCGCCAGCACCTTTTGTGCCGCGAGACCTTCCGCTGCACTTCCATCAATATCATCAGGTGCAACACCATCCATCACTTGTTGTAGGAAGCTGTGGATACGGTCACGGAAGGTATTTTCAAAGTTATGGAATCCACCAAAGAGTGAATCTGTATAGACTGTTTTTTCCATATCACCTGCTGGATAGAGTGTCAATTCGCGCCACATATCATCCAGCACAAAACGCCCACCTGTCCCAGCCACTTCACAGCGTTCCATCGGGTGACCGCGTTCAATGTCATAACTGCCCGTCAATGAGCCGACCACATTATTTTTAAAGCGGAAGTTAAATTGTGCAGTTGACCAGATTTGTCTGCCGGGGGCTTTCATTGCAAAGCATTGCACTGCTTCGATGTCACCACAAAAATATCGCATCACATCAATCGTGTGTGGATGTAAGGATTTGATATGGTAGAAGGGTGAGGTTTCGGCTGGATTCATAATCCACATTGCCATATTCACAAAGAGTAAATTTCCCAAGCGTCCTTCATCGACCCATTTTTTCGCGAGTCGGGCAGCAGGTGTAAAGCGATGATTGAGATTAATGCCATAGCAAACCCCCATCTCTTTGCCCTTCGCCACCATTTCCTCAGCGCGCGGAATTTCATTTGAAATTGGTTTTTCACCCAAGACATGCACGCCAGCAGATAGAGCTTGCATCGTCGGTAGATAGTGGTCGCTGGAGTTTTCATAGCCCCCTGTTGTCACACTGACCACATCAGGTTGGAGTTCTTTGAGCATCGTTTCGACATCATAAAATGCAGGCGCACCATATTTCTCAGATGCCGTATCTGCTTTTTCTTTGATGATGTCACAGACACCGACTAATTCTGCAAGGTCATCTTCTGTGTAAAGTTTAGAATGACGATTACCAATCGGTCCTAATCCAATGACAGCTACTCGTAATGTCATGCGTCCTCCGGTATCTCATAGTTATATTCCCGCATCGCAGGTTCAAAAATATCATAGTAATTTAAGCCATCGTCTTTACGCCAACGGTCAACCGCATCAGGTCGAACAATAATTCGCCCTAATGGAATCTCTAAGAAGTCTTCTAAGCGTTTGACGGTTTCTTCTTGTTTCATGACAAAATCTTCAAAACGCACCTCAATCCATTTTTCGGGCTTGGGTGTTGATTTCACAAGGTCGTATTGATATTTCCATGAGATGGCTCGGCGCAGACGCTCATCATCAGTCTCTGGATATTGGATGCCAAAATCACGCATATCATCTGTTTTATGCCGTCCCAAAATACAATCACGGGGATTCCGTATCCAGAAGATATAATGTGTTTCTGGGTAGAGTCTTGTAATCCACGGGTAAATCAGGGTTGTTTCGGGTATCTTCCAACCTTTGAGTGTGCCACGATGTTTGAGTACCGATTCCAGATAAGATTCCAGCAAATCGACAAACTCATTCGGGATTTCGACTTCGTGTACCCGTGAAAAGTCCCACGATAGTCCGCCATTCCATTTAACGTATCGACCAAAGACCCGACAGGCATTATACATATCATGGGGAGGGACTAAATCACCTGATGCGTTTTGAGTCCCTCCCATATACACTCCACTCGCATAGAGTGTATGGGAAATAGCGCGTGTTCCTGAATGTCCGCGTCCAATAACCGTTATCACAGGTCAATAACCTTTCCCGTTTCCCAAGATTCGATTGCGCCCTCAATAATATTTTGTACATCAAGCGCATCTTGCCCTGAGGCATCCACATCTTCAGGGGCGACTTGTTCAATATTTTGTTCAACCCAGCGTGAAATACGGCTTTTGAAGGTCTGGCTAAAGTGTGTCATACCGCCGAGATTTTCATGGCGTTCCAGTTCTTTATCAAAACGTGGATAAAATGTCAGTTCTTCGCAGGCATCGCGTAAGACAAAACGCCCTTCCGACCCAACCACATCCAAGGTCTCTAAACCATATGTGCCAGCCGCGCCAAAGTTCCCATCGTAGCTACCGCGCAGATGACCAATCACGCCATTTTCATAAAGTAAGTTGACTTGGACATTAGACCAGATTGCACGGTCTTTCCCTTTTTTGAAGAAGGCTTGTACCTTTGCAACCCGTGATTGCGCGAAATAACGCATCACATCAAACGAATGTGGGTGCAAGGCGCGCATATGGAAATGCGGTGAGCTTTCATTCGGGTTATTAATCCACATGGTCATATCAATCATATTGACCTCACCTAAACGCCCCGATACAACCCACTCTTTTGCAAGTTCGGCAGCGGGTGTAAAGCGATGATTGAGGTTTACACCATAACGCACATTCATTTCGCGTGCGAGTGCGACCATTTCTGCCGCTTTGGAGACATCATTAGAAATCGGTTTTTCACCTAAGACAGGATAGCCTGCCCGTAAAATCTGCATGGTCGGTTCATAGTGATCGCCACCATTTTCTGTGCCTGCGGTCGTCACGCTAACGGCATCAAATTCAACATTACTATCAAGTAGCGCTTGAACAGAATAAAATCCCTGACATCCATAGGCTTCTGCGGCTTTGTCGGATTTCTCTTCGATAATATCGCAGACTGCGACCAATTCGACATTACCAAGTTCAGTATAAACACGGGCATGAACATTACCAATATTACCCATCCCAACAATTGCGACTTTTAAAGTCATAAGTTTTTAGCCTTCCTCTTATTATCAGAAGCTCGATTACTTCTTTGATTTTTTAGTCTTTGATTTCGTACTTTTTGATTTTGACTTTTTGGCTTTTGATGCCTTTGGTTTTGCATCTTCGGCAGAGTCAGCTTCAGAATCTTCTTCAGTTGAGCGCGATTCTGCTTGGAGTTTTGCTGCTTGGGTCGGGTCACCAATATGTAAGGTATCATAGGCTTGTTGTGATGACTTGAATGCCCCAACGCCTTCTTTACCATGCCAATCCCCTTGGTCAAGTATTGGGTTCGGTAAACCTGTTTCTTCTTCGCGTTTTGCAATAAAGGCTTCCATCCGCCCTTTCAACATCGTAACCACATCAGGCTCAGACTCTGCTACATTATTGTTTTCTTCGGGGTCAAGTAGCAAATTATAAAGCTCGACTTCTGGCTTGAAGTGAAAATCGGGTTCAAGCGCAATCATCAATTTCCATTCAGGTGTACGCCAACCATGCTTCCGCATCCATGTACACTCTGTAATATAAATTTCACTCTCAAATGAGGATACTTCACCTGACACCAACTTCGTGAGGCTTTCGCCATTAAAGCGCAAGTCTGAGGGAAAATCAATCGCATCAAGTGGAATATCAGCCAACTCTAATACAGTCGGGAGCAGGTCTTTATGCTGATTGAATCCAGAGACACGCACCCCTTGTGGGAGTTTCCCTGGGTAGCGAATAATCAAAGGAACATATAGAACATTATCGTACATTCCGTGATGGTCAAACCAGCACTCATGTTCATATAAAGTCTCGCCATGATCGCCATTAATGATAATAATGGTCTCATCCATGATGCCATGTGCATCCAATGCAGTGAAAATTGACTCAATACAAGCATCCATATAAGCAATTGCGCCATCATATTGGGCAATTACATAATCTTTATCGCTGATACCGGGGGGCATCCATGATGCAAAGAAGTCGCGGAATGGCTTAAAGTCCATCACGGGTTTCATGGAGTCGTTTTCTGGGTCGAGTTCATCCCCATGATAAAACATACGCTCATAGGGTTCAGGCGGAAGATAGGGTGCATGAGGATCCATATGGCGTAACATCATAAAGAAGGGTTTATCGTCAGCGACGAGGCGGTCAAGCTCAGGTAATGTCACATCATTGAGGTTTTGCGCTTTGGGGCTACGTCCTTCATTCCAGCTACCCCACCCTGCATAATCAAGGTAAGTATCAAACCCACGGGAGCTAGGGTTTCCTGTAAAGCCAACACAGGTTGTATTATAGCCTTGTTCACCCATAATTTCTGCCATCGTCTTGACATCTGTACGCAACCCACCTTGATGGCGTAAGGCGACCACCTGTGTATTGAAGCAATCCATCCCTGTCAACATCGACGCATAAGCAGGTGTTGTCGGAACATGGGCGCTATAAGTTTGCTCGAATAAAACCCCTTCGGTAGCAAAACGGTCAATATGAGGTGTTGTTAAACGGTCATAACCATAGCAACTCATATGGTCAGCTCGGAGTGAGTCAATTGCAAGTAGTAAAATATTCGGTTTTTTAGACACAGTGATAATTCCTTTTACAAGAAAATTAATTCAAATAGACAATCTTACTCAACAACTTTAATAGTTTTTACCGAATAAACCTCCTATATTAGTTTAACGGATTTAGTGCAACGATAACAAATTTCTAGTTAAATCGTTTAACTACTACGCAAACGGTTGCATCTAAGTATATCAAGCATTATAATCAAAAAAAATCATTCACGCAAACGGTTGCGTAATTTCAAATTTATGGTTATAGTTCTAAAAGCACGAACGATTGCGTCGAGATATGAATAATATTTTTCAAAAATTATTGTTGATGTTGTGGATAAGAACAGGTTCTAAGCTGTGATAGATTGACAGCATTATCCACATAATTTAAAAGGTTTTTTATTTTGGTTACTATACGAGATGTCGCAAAGCGAGCAGAGGTTTCCGTCTCTACTGCTTCGCGCATATTATCCAAATCAACAAAAGAAAAATATGCTGATGCAACCCGTGCCCGCGTACTTAAAGCAAGTCTAGAGCTGGGTTATCAGCCCAATTTTGCGGCACGTGCATTGGCTTCTGGGAAAACCCGTATTATCGCGGCAGTCTTTCCAAGAATTTACGACACACCCTTCACCGCTCTCGCATCGCTCCAAATCATGTCAGGTATCGAAGCCTACTGTAGTGACAATGGCTATCATATGTTGATTTCTTCACCCAAAATTATTGATGATGTACTTGACCCGAATTTTGTTAACCTCTTGTCGGGTGGTTATTTGGATGGTGCAATCATTGATGGTCACTTCAACATATCACCTGTCATGGAACATATCTCACAACTAGATATGCCTGTGGTTATCATCGGACATCACCCACACACTCACTACCTACGAAGTGATAATCGCCAAGGTGGGCAACTCATGATGAATCATCTTATGGATTTAGGTCATCAACACATCGGCATTATTGGTGTCCCTGATATTGTGGAACGGCTCATGGGTGTGCAATTAGCGGTTGCAGAACACAGTATCAATTTTGAAGATATACCTTATGAAATTGGTAATTTCTCTGAGGCGAGTGGCGCAATCGCAGCCGAAAGACTCTTAACCAAGCACCCACATTTAACCGCCATTGTTGCATTTAATGATCGTATGGCAATGGGTGCAATCAATCAATTACAAACTATGGGCTATCAAGTGCCTGACCAGATTAGCGTCGTTGGTTATGATGATTTACCACGCTCCAGCGACTTCAGTCCCCCACTCACCACCATCAATCACCGTTTATCAGAATGGGGTGGACTGGCAATGACTTTATTACACAATGTCATGCGTGGGAATGATGCTGACCCAATTATTTTAGAACCACAATTGGTTGTCCGTGGGTCAACAGCACCACCCCCGTCTTAGTGCGGTAGGTGGAATACTTAATTTGTGATTTAGGGGTATGAAAACCATACCCTTGAACAAAATATATTTAATTTATAAGGAGCTATACTTATGGCAAGAAAATTAGTATTGATTCTCTCGTTGGTATTGCTTGCGCTACCAACATTTATGAGTGTCGCACAGGAACCGCAAGGTCTGCCTGTAGATTTACCTCGTGAAGAAATGTTCGTTTTTGACCAGATTTTCCGTTATGGTACAGTCGGCAATTATAATGTCTGGCGTACTGGCGGTAATACAGCCCATCATCATGCTTTGATGCTCGAAACCCTTTGGTATCGTGATCAAGAATCAGGTGAATTTATTTACGGTCTCGCAACATCAGACCCAATGTATAACGAGGACTTCACCAGCATGTCTGTTGATTTGCGTGAAGGCGTTCTATGGAGTGATGGCGTAGAATTTACAGCGGATGACCTCGTTTTCACTGTTGAAACCATCAAAGCAAGTGCTGACCTCACACAAAGTGGTTGGAATGCTTTATTGGTTCAATTCATGGACTCTGTTGAGAAAACAGGCGATTATAGCGTCACATTCAACTTGACCGAATCCAACTCACGTTTCCACAGTTTGTTTGAAACACGCTGGAATGGTATCTACATGATGCCAAAACACATTGTCGAAAATGTTGAAGGTGACCTCGGTACATGGGAATGGGCAGAACCTGTAGTATTAGGTAACTATATTCCTATTGATGCTGATCCAAATGGTTTCTGGGAATTGTTTGAACGTCGTGCAGACCCAGAAAATTCAGTTGCGGGTATCATTACAGGCAACCCAGGACCACAATATGTCTTGAGTATCTTCTACGGTGATAGCTCACGTAAAGCAATCGCAATGTCCCGTGGTGAACTCGATGTTTATTTCGATGTTGATATTGAAGCATTTGAAACAACACTCGATACAACCCCAACCGCACGTTCATGGTATACCGACTTCCCTTGGGCATATCCAAATGAAGTTAGCACCCGTCAACTCGCTTTCAACGTCGAAAGTGACCCACTCTATGCAAACCCAGATGTTCGTTGGGCGTTGGCACTATCCTTGAATATGGTCGAAATGCAAACCGAATATATCGGTGGTGTCGCTAAAATTACAGCGATTCCAATTCCGCCAACCGCATCACTCTCTAAGATTTATCATGAACCATTAGAAGAATGGCTTGTAAACTTAGAAATCGACTTGGGTGATGGCGAAATGTACAACCCATATGATCCAACGGTTGCAGACCAAATTGCCGTTTGGGCAGAAGACCAAGGTTTCACCGTTCCCGGCACACCAACAGAAGTGTTTGGTTATGGCTGGTGGAAATTTGACCCAGAAGCAGCAGAAAAATTGATGCTCAAAGCTGGTTTGACCCGTGATGGCGGTGGCGACTGGATTGATCCTAATGGCGAACGTTTCTCTATCGACCTACAATCCCCACCAGATGAAAATGATGCTTTCCGTGTAGCAAATGCGGCAGCCGATATGTGGTCAGACTTCGGTATCGATGTCAACCTCTCTGGTTTGGAACGTAACGTTTGGGATCAAAATCGCTTTGTTGGTCAATATGAAGTTTCAACACCTTGGCATACATTCGCACTCGCATCAGGTGATGCTTGGCCCGAAGTCCGTGATATGCACCCACAATACTATGCACCTGTTGGTGAAGATTACCGCCCACTTGGTGGTGATGGACAACGTCGCATCAACGATGAACGAATTGGAGAACTCATCGACCAAATGGCTGGTCTAGACCCAACAAGCGAAGAAAACTTTGAAGTGAATCGTGAACTTGTCAAATACTGGACAGAAAACATGTATGACATCACCACAATCGCATTCAAGAAATTTGTGACATGGGATGAAAAATATTGGACAGGATTCCCAACCGCGGAAAATCCAAACTATATGCCATTGTACTGGTTCCAAGGTGGTAAATTTGCCTTCCAGAACCTAACATCAACATCATAGTTTTATAATAAAAAGGGGCATAGGTTAATATATACTATGCCCCTTCTCAAATATATTTAACGTTATTGGATGATTAACTAATGACTTTATTGAGACAGTATGTTCTTCCACGAATTTTTCAATGGGTATTTGTAATTTTTGTTGGTATTTCTATCACCTTTTTGATTCCGCGCTTATCCCCCGTCAATCCTGTTGACAATATGATGGGGCGTTTGACATCGTTCCAATCGATGGATCCCGAAGCCGCAATCGCCATGCGCGAAACTCTAACCGATTTATATGGTCTTGATGGTTCTATTTTTGACCAATACCTCAGTTTCTGGGGTCGTCTATTACAAGGGGATTTGGGTCCTTCTTTCCAGAGTTTCCCTCGACCCGTCAATGATATTATCGCCGATGGGATTTGGTGGACAGTCGGGCTACTAGGAACGGCAACCCTTATTTCGTGGATATTAGGTATCATATTGGGGTCACTATCTGGCTATTTCCCCCAAAGGTGGTGGGCAAAATTCCTTGAAGCCGTCGTTATTATTGTTTATCCCATTCCTTATTATATTGTGGCGTTTGTCCTATTGATGTTATTTACCTATTACCTCCCCATATTCCCATTAGTGGGTGGGGCAAGGGGCGAACCTGCATTCACATGGGAATATATTAGTAGTGTGCTGTACTTTGGATTTTTGCCTGCACTATCCATCTCAATTGGTGCGACAGCCTTCCGCTTTATTATGGCAAAGGCACTTACATCAACCGAACTTACAAGTGATTATGTGCAATATGCAGAACTCGCAGCCGTCCCCAAACACAAACGCTTATTCTACTATGTCATCCGCAATACGATGTTGCCACAAGTCACTGACCTTGCTTTATCACTTGGTCAAATATTCGGTGGTGCATTGATTACGGAGATTGTTTTTGGGTATCCGGGGGTCGGCTATGTGCTATTCAACGCCATCAATGCCGCCGACTATAACATCATCATGGGTATCACCGTGTTGTCGATTGTCGGTATTGCGACAGCGTCATTACTGGTGGATTTGGTTTATCCGTTACTTGACCCACGCGTCCGTTTGAGATAGGGGAAGCATAGTGTTTACAACGATTCGAGATTTATTACGTTACAGTTTATCCTTCCGCTATGGGTCAATCATATTATTCTTTGCCGCCATTTTGATACTACTATCTTTTGCATCGCCCTATGAACCTGATGACCGCCGTGCTGTAGATCGCAATGAGCCACCCTCTGCTGAATTCATCTTTGGGACAACCTCAACTGGTCAGGATGTATTCTGGATGTTGACATTTGCGATTCGCAACACACTAATGATTGCGGGTATCGCTGTTCTGATTGGTCGTGGTGTAGGTGTGGTTGTTGGGATGCTGTCAGGATATATTGGCGGTACATTTGACAGGGTTGTCTCATCGATTGTTGATAGTTTTATTGTCATACCGCGATTGCCCCTGCTCATTTTGATTGCCTCGATTATGCGAGGTGAATTGACTATTTTTGCACTCGGTATCATGATTGGTGTATTGGATTGGGCGCACCCATCCAAACGCTATCGATCACAGGTCTTGAGTTTGCGTGAACGGGACTTCACCCATACCGCAGTCTTTTCAGGGATGAGTTCATGGAAGATTGTCGTTCAAGAGCATTTACCTTTTATTATCCCCTTCTTACTAGCGGATGTTGTCAGTGGCTTTTTATTTGCAATCGGTACAGAAGTAACATTATCGATTTTAGGCTTAAGCGACCTTGATACACAAAGTATCGGCTCAATGATTTACTGGGGTAATTATTATCAATCACTTTTGACAAACCGTGTATGGGTCTTGATTGCACCCATTGCCGCGTCAATTATCATTGTTGTTGGATTCTATCTTGTCTCTATTGGATTAAGTGATTATCTCGACCCTCGCAAACGTCTCCTCCGTCTACAGTCGAAAGATTAATTATTATGAATATTTTTTATGAAGCAGATTTATCAAAATTGAACTATGCGGACGATTATAGTTATAAAGATGTTGATACCGAAAAAATGGCACGCGGATTCGCCTTGGTCTTATCCATGTTGTGCTTTTTCGTCCTGATGTTTCGTACCGTTAAAAATCTAAAGGCATAAACATGAGTACAATCATCGAAACAAAAAACCTCAAAGCCTATTATGTGACAGATGCCTATGGTGTAACGCGGACTGTACAAGCGGTGGATGACATCTCGATTGAGATACAAGAAGGTGAAGTCTATGGTATTGCTGGGGAATCGGGCTGTGGGAAGTCAACTTTACTCAAAATCTTGATGGGGTCATACACGCCCCCACTAACGATTGTCGATGGGTCGGTAACTTATTATCTTGATGGTGAGACCATCCATGCCGAAGAGTTAACAGAAAAAGCCCAACATGACCTACGCTGGAAGAAAATCTCTTATATCCCACAGGGGTCTATGCACGTCCTCAACCCAGTACGGCGAATTCGTGATACCTTCCATGACTTTATTTCTGCTCATCGGGATGTCACAAAGAAAGAGTCGTTTAAAATGACGGCTCAATACCTGAAAGAATTGGGACTCCCAGAAAAAGTGATGATGTCTTATCCACATGAATTATCAGGTGGGATGCGCCAACGGGTGACGATTGCCCTCGCGACGATTCTCTGGCCGAAGCTAATTTTTGCGGATGAACCCACAACTGCGCTGGATGTTGTTGTGCAACGGGGTGTGATTCAGATGCTCAAAGAGGTACAACAACAAAAAGGTAGTACGCTCGTTCTGATTACACATGATATTGGTGTACATGCTAATCTAGCTGACCGCATTGCCATTTTGTATGCAGGCAAGCTCGTCGAAGAAGCCGATACACAAACCATCTTAAAAAATCCAAAACATCCCTATACCAAATTCTTGATTAACTCTTTACCCACATTAGATAATCGCGAAGAACGCGAAAGCATCCCAGGGCGACCACCAGCACTCGATAATCCGCCTCAAGGATGTCGTTTTCATGAGCGGTGTCCAATTGCGAAAGATATTTGCCAAACCATCGACCCACAAATGATAACCGTCGAACCGGGGCATCGTACTGCCTGTCATGTCGTCGAGGAGGAACTCAGCCATGAGCCAAACATCTAATAAACCCATATTAACATTAGACAATGTCTCCAAGATATTCAACATTCGCGAGGGGTTTAGCTCAAAAGAATTTCATGCTGTCGATAGTGCATCCTTCACGATTGACTCGGAAAAGCCCGAAATCCTTGCCATCGTTGGCGAAAGTGGAAGCGGTAAAACAACCCTCGCCCGTATGATACTGGGTATGGAAACAACCTCTGTCGGTATTTTGCAATATAAAGATCGTATATTAGCCGACCTATCAAACAAAGAAATGAAACAGTGGTTTTATAAAGAGGTGCAGCCTGTCTTTCAAGACCCCTTTGCTGCCTTTAGCCCACTCAAACGCATCGACCATTATCTGTATGAAACCGCTCGCAATTATAAAATGACAGATAGAAAGAATGCGGATAAGTATATCGACGGTGTTTTACAAGAAGTCGGTTTAACATTAGCCGAAATCAAGGGGCGCTATCCCAATGAATTGTCAGGGGGTCAAGCACAACGGGTTGCGGTGGCACGCGCACTCATTACAAAACCGTCCTTGATTATCGCCGATGAACCCGTTTCGATGTTAGATGCGTCATTGCGGATGTCGGTTGTGAATATGTTCCGCAAACTCAAAGAAAACAATCAAGTCAGCATTATTTATATCACGCATGATTTAGCAACAGCTTATTATGCAGGGGATCGCGTGGCGGTCATGTTGCGGGGTTGGATTGTCGAGATGGGACCCGCAGAAGAAGTTTTAGGAAACCCATTGCACCCTTATACACAAAACCTCAAAATTTCGATTCCGACGATTAACAGTAGCGACGAATGGAAAGAAAAAGTTGACCTTGCGGTTGTCGAGACCGATGAATACACACGCACAGGCTGTAAATTTGCAGGACGTTGCCCAGCTGTTATGGATATTTGTCATGACCATGTTCCCCCTAGCATTATGCATCAAGGGCGTAGTGTGAAGTGCTTCTTATATGATGAATCTGTGGAAAAGCCAAAAACTCAGGTGATGGAGTCGTCGTAATTTAACCTGAGGCATTTTACTTAGATGGTATCTTTCATTAAGCGCTATATTCGTATACGTTGGGATACATGGAAGAGATTACACCAAGTTCATCCACACCCAATTTCGCGGCAGATTCAGCGTCAATTACGTAAGCGATCTCACCTTCCAATTATAACCATGACGGTATTATGGGGTGGGGTCGTTTTTGCTTTATGGATTGGATTATACTCACGAATCGGGATTGATGTCGCAAGTTTTCTACCTCTTTTACTCGTACTTTGGAGTAGCATGTATACTGCTCCCTGGTTATATCAGATTACTGAAACAATCAGAAAACAATATACATCGAATGTCGTGGAGACAATGGGTGTTATTCCACAAGGCAAATCATTCATCATGCTAGCCATTTGTCACGCTGTCATAAATCAATCAGGTCAATTGCAATGGTTACGCATTATACGAATATTAATTGTCATATTTGGGTTAGGCAGTGTGATAGCATCACTTATTGTGACAATGACGCAGATACCTTCAATCCAATTATCTGATATTGTTCCTATCATGATTGATATGCTCTTACTGACACTTATCGTCTGGTTCGAACACCAACAATCTGTTCTCCTCTTGTATGGGCTTATACTTTTTCTTACGGCAAAATTGACGACATTTGTAGAGATAACATCTCTCTCAATCTTGCTGTTTATCTTGATTCAATTTTTAACAGGGGTTATGCCAGTGTTATTTATGGTTTTGAGTACAGGGCGTTGGTTCGATGACTCTCTATGGTCATTGGCATTGATTTCATATCTATGCTCGCGTGAGCTTATTTTGATGATATTGTATCATTTTGAATAAGCACTTATAGGAGAAACTGCAAGCTCTCTCAGTCATTGGTGACGTATGTATCAAGATGTTGTATGATAGGTCGGTACATAATAAATGACTTAATAAAATAAAGTGAGGATTGTTTGTGCGACAACTTATTATATTCTTTTTAGGTGCGCTCATATTGGTCGGGTGTGCTTCACAAGCAACATTTGGTGATGCCATTACCGAGGGTGAGCCAACCCCCTTACCAACACCTATTGTTCCTAACAAGCCCGTCTATCAAGTCGAACGGGGCGACATCATCTATGAACGTCGGTTCTTCGGGCGGATTTCACCTGTTGTAACCCGCAATATCGAGTTTTCGATTGATGGACGCATCGCCGAGACCGTCGCTACAGTCGGTGATATTGTTGCCGTTGGTGATGTTCTTGCCAAATTGGATACAAGCGATCTTGAAAATCAATTACTTGAGGCAGAAGAACAATTAGCGATTGCTCAATCTATCTTTGATAGTGCCAATAACCAAGTCACATTTAGCTTACAACGGGCGCAACTTAACCTTGACCTTGCCCAGCTGAGCCTTGATTATGCAATTGCTCAAGCAGAAACACCTCCCAATAGTGATGACCAATTCACGATTAATACGCGTACAATTGAACGCGATTTAGCACAGTTAGCCCTCGATGAGTTACAAGACGGCATCGACCCCGAATTACGATTTGATGTTACCCGCGCTCAAAAACAAGTTGATGACATCATTGCCAAAATCAATCAGAGTGATCTCATCGCGACGATGGATGGGCAACTCACATCCTTCCCTATCGCAACGGGCGACAATATAACAGCTTTCAACACCGTTGGCGTAATCTCTGATTTATCGGAGCTTGAACTTACCGATGATTTAGATGCCAACGAATTAAGCGAATTATCCGAAGGTATGCCCGTTACCATACAACAAGCAACTGGACCGAGTGACACTTATACAGGTGTCATCACAGCACTTCCTCAGCCTTTCGGGACAGGGATTGATGATTTTATCCATATCACCTTTGATGAAGTAGGCGACAGTCTCGAAGTCGGTGACCGCATGTCCTTTATTGTCACGATTGATACGCGCGAAGGTGTCTTGGTGTTACCTAAATCAGCTATCCGCCAATTCAGCGGGCGCGAGTTTGTGGTTGTCCAAAATGAAAGTGTACAACAACGCGTCGATGTTAAGCTGGGACTTGAAGGGGACAATCAAGTCGAAATCCTTGAAGGTCTAGAAGAGAACCTAACGGTAATCGGTCCATGATGCGCCAGATACTGAGAATTCGTGCAATAGTTGTTGTCGCAATCAAACGACTTCTCGCGCAACGCTTACTGACAATTTCTACCATCGTCGGTTTGATAGTTGCTGTCGCCTTGATTTTAACGATTCCCGTCTATTCTGAGTCGGTTGCTTTTCGGCTTCTTACTGAACGCCTGACCGACAACGATGACCAAGTTAACCGCCCGCCCTTTTCTTTTTTGATAAGTTATATTGGGTCATGGAATAAGCCCGTCAATTTTGAAGACATTAACAATCTTAATACCTTCATCAAAACTGATGTAGGTAACGCGTTGGGGTTGAATGCAACACAAATTATCCGCCATTTGGAGACAACGAACTTAAGACTCTATCCATCAGGCGATTCCGATTATGAAAATGAAGACCAGTCGCTTGATTATGTCAGCTTCGGCACAACTGACGACATCATCAACCAAATTGAGTTTGTAGACGGAACATTCCCTACACCAGCAGACCCTTCTCCTGATAGTGTGGTTGAAGTCATGATATATGAGGAATTTGCGACAGAGTTTGGTATCCAAGCAGGTGAGACTTATGTCGGCTTTAATTGGCGTTTAGATGCGAATGAAGCCTTGCAGTTAACAGAGGTTCGCATTTCAGGGATATGGCGACCTCTCAACCCGAATTCATCCTATTGGTTCTATAAACCCACAGTGTTTAAAGACATCATGCTTGTCCATGAAGATACCTTTATCAACCGCATCAGCCCATATACAGAAGAAGAAGTGAATCTAGGAGTGTGGTATGTCATCACTGATGGCAAGGGTGTGAATACAAGCCGTGTGGATGAGCTTATTGAGCGTCATGATAATACCGAAAAACGGATTGACCAGCTCTTGGAAGGCGCATATATCCAAACCTCACCTGTGGATGAGCTTAAGCCCTATCAGCGGATTGTCAGTGTATTGACCCTTACGCTCACAGTATTTAGTATTCCGATTGTGGCACTACTGATTGTATTTTTGGTCATGATTGTCGGCTTGGTAGTTGATGGTCAACGGAATGAAACCGCAGTGTTACGCAGTCGAGGAACATCACCCTTCCAGATTGTTGGCTTAGCAACGATCGAAGGGCTGATAATGGGTGTTATCGCCCTCGTTGTCGGCATTTTACTAGCTGGCTTATTTACACAACTCATCGGCACAACCCGTAGCTTTATGGACTTCAATTATAGTTCGAGCTTTCTGGTATCCTACCCACCGACGATTGTTTCGACGGCTGGACTCGCATTATTCTTTACAGTATTAATCCGTGTGATTCCAACAATTTCAGCATCTCGGCATACGATTATTAGTTATAAAGCTGACCGTTCACGCCTTATTCGTCGTCCATTGTGGCAACGCTTAGGACTTGATATTCTGTTGATGATTGTCATCAGTTACTTCTACTATCAAATCGTACAACAAGGCGCATTGATTGATGTTGAAGGCGGTGTCTATAATATCGATCAAGCCTATGACCAACCCTTTGTCTTCTTACTCCCTGCCCTAACCATCCTTGCTTTAACGCTGTTTTTGTTGCGCTTTTTACCCATCTTATTGCGCTTCTTGGCATGGATTATCCAACTGACCAATAGTGTCGGTCTACTGATTGTCACACGTCAGTTAGAACGCTATCCAGGGGCATATTATTTACCACTGATTTTGTTGATTTCAACGATTAGCCTCGGTATTTATACCGCCTCGTTTGCGCGAACGATTGATCGCTATTTATATGAACAGCAGTTTTATCGAGTCGTGGGCGATATTTCAGTACGGGTTTTTAGCCAAGATACCTCAATGCTGTCAGGTAGTGATGAAGCACCTGTCGCTTATATGCACATCTCCGAATTTAATAACATGGAATCGATTGATCATGCAACCCGTTTCGGCGAATATTCAGCCAGTGCCAAGCTCACCTCAGGTACAGTCCCAGCTAAATTCTTTGGTGTTGACCGTGCCGAGTTTGGTCAAGTCGCATTTTGGCGGACTGACTTTGCATCGATTCGCCTCGGTTATCTATTAAATGAACTCGCGCTTCAACCTGATACTGTACTCGTGTCCAAAGAATTTATGGATGAGCGCGGATTAGATGAAGGTGATTTTGTGCAAGTCGAGGTCAAGAGTTTGGGCGAAACTTTCACCTTCAACCTGCAAATTGTGGGAGCAATCAACTACTTCCCACGTTGGTATCCAGAAGAAGATGGTCCTTTGTTTGTCGGCAATCTCGATTATGTCTTTGAACAAGCCCAAGCCGAACTCCCCCATCGCATTATTGCGCGGGTCAATGATAAATTTGAGAAACGGACGTTTACCAACGATATTCTGCAACGAGGTGCGGCAGGGGTCTTGATTGAAGAACCGACCCAACGAATTGAACGCGAACAAGCTCGCCCAGAGCGACAAGGCTTATTCGGTCTGCTATCCATCGGTTTTCTGACCTCTTCACTGGCGACGATGATGGGTTTCCTCCTCTATACGATTTTCTCGTATAAACGTCGCTATGTAGAATTGGGTATCTTACGCGCAATTGGTTTATCACAAACCTCTATGATTATCTCGGTTGCATGGGAACTCGGTTTATTGATTATCATGGGCTTGGTCATTGGCTTTGGGATTGGTCTAGCGGTTAGCTGGCTCTACATCCCCTATATGCAATTTGTGAGCAACCTAGAGGGCATCGTACCGCCCTATCAAGTGATGATTGCATGGTCAGAAATTACGCAGATTATCGCACTCTTCATCGCGACTTTCATTGTCATTATGATGATTCTACTCACCACGCTCAGACGGATGCGTATCTTCCAAGCCGTTAAACTAGGAGAATCGCTCTAATGATGAATAATGATCCTTTTATCATATGTGATAGCCTCGTCAAAATCTTCAAAGTTGGCGAAACCGAAGTTTTAGCCTTACAAGGACTCGACCTCACCATTCGTCAAGGTGAACTGGTGGGTGTCGTCGGGGCGAGTGGTAGCGGTAAATCAACCTTGATGAATGTATTGGGTGGCTTAACGCGACCATCAGCAGGGCAAGTCATTGTCGATGGCGAGAACTTACTCAAATTGTCTAATAATAAACTCAACACCTATCGTCAGATACACGTTGGTTTTGTCTGGCAACAAGGTAGCCGTAACCTCATCCCCTACCTGTCCGCGATAGATAACATCAAACTACCGATGACGCTGGCTGGACGGGCTGGACGACAGGTTGATAAACGCGCAAAGATGTTAATGGATATAGTCGGCTTAGAACACCGCTATGACCATAAACCGATTGAACTATCAGGTGGTGAACAACAACGGGTTGCGATTGCGGTTGCCCTCGCTAATGAACCGCGTTTGTTACTGGCTGATGAACCCACAGGCGAACTGGATTCAACAACATCTGACCAAGTTTACGATTTGTTCCAAACTCTTAATCGTGAATTAGGCATAACGATTGTGATTGTCAGTCATGATCCAATGATTGCACAACATGTGCAACGGGTTGTCGCGATTCGGGATGGAAAGCTGGCAAGCGAGACAGTCAGACGTACCAGTGGTACACAAGAAGACCACTTTGAAGAACTCATCGTATTAGATTCGGCGGGACGTTTACAAATCCCACGCGCTTATCGTGAACAACTATCAATCGAAAATCGGGTTGAGATGGAAGTCACAGAACACGGTCTTATCATCCGCCCTGCACAGAACTTAGACCAAACTTCATCACAATCAGAGGTACAAATTGAGCGTAACTTTGACGAAAAACCCGCGCGCTCAGGGATTCTATCAAAATTAGGATGGCGAAAGAAATAACTATGGAACAACAAATTGCCATTTCAGTAGAACATGTCGGACGTGTCTATCAATCAGATTCGGGTGATGTTCACGCCTTGCTCGACCTCAATTTTCAAGTCAAAACAGGTCAATTCATCGCTATCAAAGGGCGGTCGGGAAGTGGGAAAACCACCCTGCTCAATTGTCTCGGCGGACTCGATACACCCACATCAGGACGTATCAATATATTCGATGTCGATATTTCGACCATGAATGAAGCCAAACGGACACGTTGGAGGCGCAAAACCCTCGGTTTTATCTTCCAACAAATGGGTCTGTTACCCAGCTTTTCAGCTTACGAAAATTTGGATGTGATGGCTCGTTTAGGTGATGTTCCCAGACGCGAACGACGTGAACGGATTCTCACAAGTCTTGACCAAGTGGGCTTAAAAGATTATATCGACCACCGCCCCTATGAGATGTCAGGCGGTCAACAACAACGGATTGCCATAGCCCGTGCAATGGTCACATCTCCACAATTGATTCTTGCTGATGAACCCACCAGCGAACTTGATAGTGAGACCACTCACAACATCCTCACGATGTTTAAGCAATTGGTGCGTCAACAAAATGCAACAATTTTCCTATCGAGCCATGACCCGATTGTCGATGAATATGTTGATAACATCATTTATCTAAGTGATGGTCAAATTGATTCTGAACATTAACATCATCATACCTATGAAGTGACTTCTGATAACACTTTTATTCTTAGTGATATATCAGAAGTCGCAGGCATCAATAAAAGACATCGTACCAAATTCAAAATTAAGATCATGAAATACAATACGGTAGTGGCGAGATATATCTCCCCATTACACCACACAAATATAAACCGTAATTACCTACAATCCTCCTTAACATTCAAGGCTCAAGTTGACAGCTAGATCAATATTGGTCACAATCAATGCTGTTTAATTAACATTAGAGGCAATATCGTGTCCGGAAGGTATGCCCTAATACCCAATAGATTTTAGGAAAATGCTTATGAGCCAAGCACCCAATATTATTTTTATCATCACCGACCAGCAACGTTATGACAGTATCAACGCTCTTGGTTATCCTCACATTGATACACCGAACTTAGACAGGCTCGTAAATGAAGGGGTTAGCTTTGACCAATGTCACATCACAGCCCCATCATGTGCACCATCGCGTGCCAGCTTATTCACAGGCTATTATCCACACGTCACAGGTATCATGCGGAATGCTGACCAGTGGCGCGAGTCATGGGTCGAATCATTGGCTGATGAAGGCTATCACTGTGTCAATATCGGCAAGATGCACACCTTCCCATTCGAGACACAACTCGGTTTCCATGAGCGGTATGTGGTAGAAAATAAAGACCGTTACCTCGAAGGACGCTATTATTTTGATGAATGGGATAAGGGTTTACGGAATCGCGGCTTAGTCAAGCAACAACGTGAACAATACCGTGAACGTGACGATTATCGTGAACGGATGGGCGCATTTACTTGGGATTTACCGCCCGAAACACAGTCGGATAATTTTGTTGGTGAGATGGCGACTTGGTGGCTAGAATCCTATCCCAAGACACAGCCCCTCTTTATGCAAATCGGCTTCCCAGGACCCCATCCACCTTATGACCCCACCCCCGAATTAGCCGATGCCTATATGCAACGAGATATTCCGATACCGAAGGTCACACAAGAAGAACTCGACAGTCAACCACCACCCTATCAGCAGTTACGTAAACATAATACAGAGATTGACCATGATTCAGTGGTTCACCTCGCAGACCCAAGCGACGAACAACTCCATCGCCTACGTGCCTATTACAATGCCAATGTCGAAATGATTGATACGCAAGTGGGTAAAATCCTCGATACATTAGAGGCGCAAGGCTATCTGGAAAACTCAATCGTTATCTTCACAAGTGACCACGGGGATTGCCTCGGCGACCACGGACATATTCAGAAATGGACAATGTACGACATTATCACCCGTGTACCGACTATTTTCTGGTCACCGAACCGCTTTAAAGCAGGCACACGCGTTGATGCACAATGCCAACTCATGGACATCGGACATACAATCTTGGAGCTTGCAGGCGTTGCCCCACCTGAACTGGCACAAACAGAGTCATTGCTATCAGCACTAGAAGGCGAAGACTGGGAGGGGCGCGAATATGTCTATGCAGAACATCCTGCGGACGGCATCTATGAAGGTCCATATATGACGATGATACGCAGTAAACAATGGAAGCTCGTCCATTTTGTAGGTCAAAGCTACGGGCAATTATTCAACCTTGAGCAAGACCCCGAAGAAATCAAAAATTTATGGGATAGCCCAAACCATAAAGAAATCAGGCAATCCCTCGTTGAAGAAATACTCAATTGGCGGATTAACAGCGCACATGAAACGCGCAATCTATTTAAAGATCATCGCTAAATCGAGATTTATGATTTAGTAATTTGCCCATCGTCTACCAGCCATGCAACACTCTCAAAGATTGATTCCAGAGAGGTATAGCGTGGTTGGTAATTGAGTAGACGTTTGGCTTTGGCAATGCTAGCATTGGGGCTGTGAGCGATATGGTCATATGTCCCATCAGCTTCAGATTCGGTGACAGTCTTTTTCCAATCATCCCATCCTAAAAACGACAATTTCGGTTCATGACCAAACCAACGATATAGCGCATCAGCGTATCCACGTAAGGTTAATGCACCTGAAGATACTGCATGGAAACTTTCACCGACGGATAAACTCCAATTTTCAATCGCTACCATAAACAATTGCGCCACATCATCGGCATGAACATGATGCAGGGTTTCCATCCCAAGATTAGGCAAGCATAACTCCTCACCATCAGCAATAGTTTGATAGACTTCCATACTTTTATTGCCAGCAGGATTCACAGGAATATGCCCCACACCCACAATATGTCCTGGGTGGATAGCTGTCGCAGGGAAATTTTCACGTCGCGCACAATTCATCAGATAGGACTCAATTAGCGATTTCTGAATCCCATATTCACCAAAAGGCTCACGGGACGCATCTTCTGATGTGGGAACAACTGCGCTATGTCCGTGCATCCAAATTGTGCCACAATGCAAGAAGTGTTGAACTTTCCCCTGTAGTGCCTCAACCAGATGTTGACAACTTTCGAGGGTGAAGCAAATCATATCAATCACAATATCTGCCTCTAAATCAGCTATCGACTGCCCAAATGTACCCGCTTCTTCGGCTGGCGTGCGGTCAATCACAACCATCTGTACTTTATCCCACGCGCTATGAGGCAAGTAGGGTTGACTGTTCCCGCGTGTAATACAAATAACCTCATGCCCTGCTTCTACTAATCGCGGAACAAGATATGTTCCAACGTGCCCTGTTCCACCAATAACGACTGTTTTCATAAACGTTTATCCTTTGTTTATCATTGTTCAAGAAAATTAAAATATCCTACATTTTAAACTGAACCACGCCAAATAATGCCATATTCAACCTCGATAACCCGACCTTCAAGTCCATCAGAACTAGATAAACGACTGAATAACAAATGGCTGAAATCGCTGAAATCAAAAGAGGGTTGCCCCAATGTCGTTAATGCTGGTGATGTAATTTCACCTTCGGCAACATTCCCAAATCCAACAATCGCCAAATCTTCAGGGATGCGAATATCCATATCACGCGCAGATTGAAGCGCACCGATAGCCAGTCTATCAGCTGTTGTCAAAATTACGCTGGGGGGTTCAGATAATGCCATCAATTGTCCAACTGCATCATAGGCTTCACGGCGGTCTGTCACTTGGCTACAAATGTACCGATGGTCAACAGTCACCCCGTAATTATCGAAATTATTGAGATATTCCTGCATTCGCTCAACATGAAGCAAAATTGACGAGTCCGCTAATAATCCAATCCGTTGATGTCCCTGTGCGACAAGGTGTGCAATCATTTCATCTTGGATTGTATTCGCATCTGTCCGCACAATATCAAAGCCCTCTGCCGAAAACTCACAATTATTCACCACCACTGCCACACCCAAATCGGCTAACTGTGTAAAGTGACTTTCGTTTAAAAATCGTGTGTTAAAAAATAGTGCGCCATCAGCAAAACCTTGACATAACTCTTGATAAATCTGTAATTCACGCTCGGCTGTGCCTGCAACATAAATCACAATCAGATAACGCCCTGCATCAGCATGAGCTTGAATCGCTTGGAACATCATCTGGTTAATGGGTGCAGTCGGTGATGCAACCACGATACAAATGCGGTCAGTTCGTTTACGACGTAAGTTTCGGGCGGCGGTATTAGGTTGATAGCCGAGTTCTTTGGCAACCACTAACACTCTTTTACGGGTTGCCTCCCCCACCCGAACAGTCCCACTCTTTTTACCACTCATTACATGTGAGACAGTTGCAGTTGATACACTAGCATATTTCGCGACATCATTGATGGTTGGTTTATTTTTTGCCATGCACTTCAACTTTGATTAATCATTTAATCTATAGTAAATCATAACAATCCCAGCTTTACCTGTCAAAATCATAGGCAACTTTGAAAAATGCTTAACACAGAGGAGCGGAGATATGGAGAATCAATAGGTTAATCGAAAAAGGTATAATGTATTGTATTAAAAAACTGCCGACTCATATCTCATCACTTGGCTTTGTGTTCTCTGAAACTTCGCGGTTTAATTTTTGGGTGTTGCTATCATTACCAATCATCTGAAACATGCCCAATATCGGTGGTCAAGTTGCCTGTCACTCCTTTGATGCACTACAATTACAGAGTATCAATAACCCAGCATAAAAAATAGGATATCACAATGGATGCTAAAAACTTATTGTTTATCTTGTCTGACCAACATCAAGCACAAGCCCTCGGTTGTTATGGGCATCCACTCGTCCAAACCCCAAACTTAGACCGCCTCGCAGAATCAGGGACACGCTTCACCAATGCTTATACCCCCTGCGCGATTTGTGTACCTGCTCGTGCATCATTAGCCACAGGGCAATATGTGCATCAAATTGGGTATTGGGATAATGGCTTTCCCTATGATGGCAAGGTCAAAAGTTGGGGACACCGCCTCAATGAAGAAGGTTATCAAGTGGACTCAATCGGCAAACTGCACTTCCGCAGTCCGACTGATGATAACGGTTTCACCCAAGAGATAGAACCGATGCACGTTGTTGGCGAAATCGGCGACCCAACCAGTGGCATCCGTGATGGCTCAGTCACTCGTAATTCACGCGGTGGGATTGATGAATCAGGTGTAGGCGAAACCACCTATCAACAATATGACATCCGTAACGCTGATAATGCAATTCAATGGATGCATGACCATGCTGATGATGAAAAACCGTGGGTCTTATTTTTGTCATTTGTCACACCGCACCCACCCTTTCTATCGCCACAAGATACCTACGACCTCTATCCACATGACAAAATCGACTTACCGCCACAGTGGGAAGAAGCGGACTGGGTACAACATCCAGCCTTCCAATATATGCGCCGTTACTTCACACTCGAAGAACCTTTTGACGAAGCCACCATCCGTCGATTACATGCCGCTTATTATGGCATTTGTACATTTTTGGATAATCAGATTGGGCGAGTGTTAACGGCATTAGAAGAAACACAGTTACAAGACGACACGCGCATCATCTATACATCTGACCATGGCGAACACCTCGGCGCACGGGGTGTCTTTGGCAAATTCACAATGTATGAGGAAGCCTCTGCCATCCCATTTATCATGTCAGGACCTGATGTGCCTATCGGAAAAGTCATCGATACACCGATTTCACTTGTTGACTGCTACCCCACTGTACTGGAAGGGGTCGGTTGCCCGATGCCAGAAAACAGCGATTCCATTGTCGGGGATTCATTATGGGCGATTGCACAAGATGATAATCAGAATCGGAGTGTGTTTGCTGAGTATCACGCCATTGCAAGCCAAAACGCATTGTATATGATACGCGATATGCGCTATAAATTTGTCTATTATGTCGATGCGCCCAATCAGCTTTTTGATTTAAAGCATGATCCCGATGAACTGATTAACCTCGCGGAAAGTCCTGATGAAGATACACAACGGATTGTTGCAGATTTTGAGGCGCGCTTACGGAATATCTGTGACCCCGAAGCCATTGACCAACAAGCCAAATCCGACCAGCAAACCCTGATTGAGTCTCTCGGTGGACGTGATGCCGTAATTGAGCGTGGCTCATTCATCAACTCCCCTGTCCCTGGAGAAGATCCTGTTTTCCAAAGTCCCGAAACGAAGGGTTAGCCTAATTGGATGATGTTCAGATTTGTCTCATATTTTTATCAACATGACCATTTAGCTACTTCTAAATAATCAGGGCTATTTTAAGCTCAATGTCAAAGACTGTAGACCACGGATAACATAAGACGGGTGATAGGTCGGGGTTTCTACGACATCCAAATTCGGGAAGCGACGTAATAAGGCGGCATAGGCGATTTGGATTTCCATGCGAGCCAATGGTGCGCCTAGGCAATAATGCACCCCACCCCCAAAGCTGATATGTGGATTGGGGTCACGGTCTAAGATAATTTGGTCAGGATGTTCAAATACATCAGGGTCATGATTAGCCGATCCAAAGAGTAGCGCAACCTCTGTCCCCTGTTTAAGCTCAATCCCCTCATAGGTCATATCTTCCAAGACCCAACGGCGAAATAATTGCAAAGGGGTATCAAAGCGCATGAGTTCTTCAATTGCGGATGGGATTAGCTCTGGATGAGCTTTGAGTGTGTCGAGCTTGTCACGATGATTGAATAGGGCGTTTAAGCCGTTGCCAATCACATTGACGGTTGCTTCATGTCCCGCATTAAGCAACAGCACACAGGTGGATACCAGTTCATCGGTGGTCAGTTGGTCGCCTGCTTCTTCAACTTGTACCAACGCGGTAATCAGGTCATCTTGTGGATTTTCGCGACGTTGATTCGCCAGTGAGACAAGATAATCATTAAAGGCTTGCGAGGCTTGGATGGCGGCAGCGGCTTGTTCAGGTGTGTGCGATAACTCATAGAGTTTGACAATCGCATTTGACCACGGGCGCAATTGATGACGGTCAGATTCGGGGATACCTAGCAATTGAGCAATAACAGTCACAGGTAAGGGAACAGCGAAATCCTCCAATATATCGACTTCACCCTTTGCTTCGGCTTGGTCGAGTAGCTCATCACAGATGCGCTGGATATGGCTTTGCATGTCACGGATGCGACGCGGTGTAAACGCCTTATGGACAAGACTCCGCAAACGGGTATGTTCGGGTGGTTCTTTATCGAACATCGAATGTTGCCCGATTTTCGTAAAGGGTTCATAAGCTGGGTTATCAGGTGGGATGCCAAGTTCTTCACGCGACATCAAATGCAAGATTGACCGCCCAAAGCGACGATCACGCAAAATCGTAAACACATCATGATGCCGTGCAAAAAACCACATCCCCAAGTTCTTATCAAAGAAAATTGGGGAGTCCGCCAGTAGCTGTTGATAGGTCGGATATGGATTTTGGATAAAACTTGGGTCTTGCGTGTTAAAGTCGATTGCTTGTGTCATGAGTTATTTTTGGCTTTATCAATCAAACGTTGTAAGTAAGTTGTATCACGATCAGGCATTTCGGGCGCAACTTTAGAGGCTTCTGTCAAAAAATGCAAAAAGTCTCGTCCCATTGTTTGCCCACGTTGGGTGTGCATATCGAGCGCATAATCGGGAATTGTCGGTAATGTACCTGACTCCAGTTCAGCCATCGCCCAATTTTTGAGTTCATCACTACCCCGTTCTTTTTGGCTTTCCGATAGCACCCGAACCGCGTGAATCGCATACATAAAGCGGTCATGATGGGGGCGTGGAATCCGTTCGTGCATCTGGAACAGGGTGTTAATCAGAATCGGTGCTTGGATATTGCCATAGCCGACATCTTCAACCGATATGACTTGCAGGCGAAACCAGAGAAATGCTTCCATTTCTGCGCTGGTGAGTAACATTTCGCAGGCAAGGAGAGCCGCGTTTTCAGTGTTTCCGCGTCGAATCTCTTTTTGCAGGGACGAAATCACCTCATCGGCTTGGAAGTCGTTCAAGGTGCGGACGCGCGTCCACGGGTCTTGTGAGTGATGGGGAACTGCCATAGCTAAGTCTCCTGTTTCGGTTTCTTATTCGATGTGACGATTTGCTTTAGATTATCTATTTCTTGGCTAAATTGCTGGACAAACATTCGCCTTTTTAATATTTCCGAGCTTCTAATGCGGAGGGCGACCAAAACAAGTGCAACCAGTGTAGCAACTTGTGGGAGCATCAGCATGAAATCAGGCGGTATATTGATATCCGGTTGGCGCGATAGATATAACGAGACGGCTTCGGCTGCACCAAAAAATAGCGATGTGATAAATGCTGGAATTGGTCGATTTAGTGCGAAGATCGCGACGGTGAGCGCAATCCAACCCCGTCCTGCTGTCATGTTTTCTAAAAACTGACTGAGAACACCTAGTGATAAGAATGCCCCTGCAATCCCTGCCAGCATCCCACTGAGGGTGAGAGCAAATATCTGGACACGGGTCACATTGATGCCGACACTCTCTGCTGCTTCTTGATTTTCACCCACTGCGCGGATATGCCGTCCAAATTTGGTACGGGTCAAAATGAGCCAAATCACAAAGACCATCAACCAACTGATATATACGATGGCATTATAGCCACTAAGTATTGTCCCGATGAAGGGAATGTCTTGAATGAGTGGAATATCAATTGTGGGTAGACCTTGTATGCTGGGGTCTGCGAGTGTGCCGTATGAGTCAAACCAGACGCGCATAAAAAACACAGTTGCATTGGCGACAAATAAATTGAGGGCGAGGGCGAGGATAACCAGATTAATACGAATCTTGAGGTATAAAACCGCAAAAATTGTACCCAATACCCCACCTGAAATTGTTGCAGCAAGCACACCCCAAAACGGGTCGATCGGTTCTAGCCCAGGGCGATACATCACCAAAACACCGATGAATGCGCCAAGTAGCATCTTGCCTTCAATCGCGAGGTTGAGAACCCCTGCACGACTAGCAATCAGCGCGGCGAGTGAGCCTAACAGAAAGGGGGTGGAAAAACGTATACTACTCTTAATGACATTTTCTGGAAGAGCAATAAAAAACAAGGCAACGAGGATGACACCGAGTGTAATGAGTCCCCGTTTTAGGTTCTGCTGATTTTCCGAAATAAATTCTAACATCGCTAGCTCTCTCTTTTTGATTTGTCAGCGACTGTATTAAGCCGAACTTGAATACGGGTTAGGATATTGCGGAAGTAGTCTTCCATAGAAGTGAAGAGAATAATCATAGCGATAATCATGCTCCCTAACTGACGCGGAATATTGCCAAATTGAAGATTGATTGCACCGAGTTGTAAACCAGAGAATAATATCCCGACGATGAAAATTGCGACGATCGACTGTTGCGCTAGAATTGCAATTAAAACGCCATCGAAGCCTGTTGCACTAGCAGCAAATCCATCCACAATCCGTCGTTCTACACCAAGAATTTGGACTGCCCCTGCTAAGCCACTTAATGCCCCACTGATGAGCATAGCACGGATGATAGCACGGTCTGCTGGAATCCCACCAAATTGCGCGAACTTAGGTGCGCCTTCTGTCATGCGTTGTTCATATCCTGCTTTTGTCCGCCACAAGAAAAACCAAATCAAAATGCCTGCAATCGTTGCGATAACAAAACCGATGCCTAAGCGTGAACCACTGAACCATTCAATATCACTAAAGAGACCCCGAGAAAATGGGATTAACCATGCGGTGTCATCAATGCGTTCTGTACGGGCGATATTATTGAGATCGGCACGGAGAGGAAAGTTAATCATATACCCGACAAATTGTACGGCAATTGCGTTTAGGACAATCGTACTAATCAATTCGTTGACGTTCAGTTTAACTTTGAGGTAACCTGCAATCCATGAGTAAAAGGCACCAATTATCATTGCGCCTGTCATTGCCAATGTCGGGACGATAACCTGCATCAAGACACGCGGTAAGCCGACAACTGTCTCAGGGTCTTCTATGCCTGCCATCAAATAGATTTGCTGAGGCAGGGCGTATCCAATGACAACGGCAACAAGTGCGCCCAAGACCAGTTGACCATCCATACCGATACTAAACATCCCAGCTTTAAAGGCAACTGTCGCTGATAGTGCTGCTAAGATAAGAGGGGTTGCTTGTTCTAATGCGAGGGCGAGTGAGTGACCGCGTTCACCATAAGTTGGCGCAAACAGGGTGGTGACTTCGCCTGTGTCCTCGTTTTCTACATCAATAAGAAATAGATCACCAAATGTCTCACATCCACGCGACCCAAACCCCTCGCAAAAAAGGCGCGAGAATGTCTCTGTTGGGCTCACACCTGCCGAGACAATAAAAATACTACTGACGGCTAAACCGAGAATGGTTGCAAATAAGGGAATCGATAAATTTTCTAGAATTTCGCGAACTTTTTTCATGCGCTCACCTCTTCTTTGGCTTCGGTATCCAATGTGCCACCTGCCATTAATAAGCCGAGCGTCTCTTTATTGAGGTCACTAGCCTCTAAAATGCCCATAATTCGTCCTTCATACATCACAGCGACACGGTCACTGAGGGCAAGAATTTCGTCCAACTCGACAGATACGAGTAGAATAGCTGTACCTGCATCGCGCGTATCAATCAAGGTTTGGTGAATGAATTCGATACTGCCGACATCAACACCGCGGGTCGGTTGATTAGCGATGATAAATTTTGGATTTCCCTCTAATTCACGCCCGACAACAATTTTTTGCAGATTCCCACCTGATAGGGTTTTAATATCTTCACCGACTTTGGCTGATGCAATACTAAACTTTTGGATGAGTGTTTGGGCTAACTCGCGGACTTTACTAAATTTCAGGAGTCGTCCGCTCCCATACTCTTCATGAGCATATAAAGTCACGATGACATTCTCATCAATATTGGTAGTTAGGTTCAAGCCTGTTGTCATACGGTCTTCGGGGATATGTGCCATGCCTGCGGAACGTCTATCATGTACCGTCATCGATGTAATTTCATCAGCAAATAAAGTCACACTGCCGTTATCAATCTCTCGCATTCCAGAGATGGCTTCTATCAGTTCTGTCTGACCATTACCACTGACCCCTGCAATCCCTAAAATCTCCCCTGCCCGTACATCGAAGCTGACACCGACGACTGCTGGTAATCCCGCACTATCGGCTACCAGTAAATTATTGACTTGGAGAACCGTTTCGCCGACTTTTGCTTCATCTTTGGGAACAGTCAAAATGACCTCACGCCCGACCATCATATTGGCGATTTGCGCGATGGTAACATTACTGACTTCATCCACGCCAACGACTTTACCGCGTTGCATCACTGTGAGGCGGTCTGCGACTTCGATGACTTCATTGAGCTTATGGGTGATGAGAATAACTGAGCGTCCCTCTTGTGCGAGTCTGCGGATAATGATATAAAATTCGCGGACTTCTTGAGGGGTGAGGACAGCCGTTGGTTCATCGAGGATTAAAATTTTGGCATCGCGTTGCAGTGACTTCAGGATTTCTACACGTTGTTGCATACCGACGGATAAATCACCGACACGCAGATTGGGGTCAACGGGTAATCCAAATTCTTTCGCTAATTGTCTGACGGCTTCGGCTTCTTGTTCACGATTGATAAATCCTAATTGTGAGGGTTCGATGCCGAGCATAATATTTTCGGCGATGGTAAAGGATGGAACAAGTTTAAAATGTTGATGCACCATACCGATGCCATTTCGGATTGCATCATCAGGATGTCCGATTTTGACAAGTTCCCCATTAATATAGACATCGCCTGTGTCTTGTGGAATTAATCCATAGAGGATGTTCATGAGGGTGGTTTTGCCTGCGCCATTTTCACCAACTAAGGCATGAACCTCGCCAGCGGTGACAGAAAAATCAACATTATTTGATGCGATGACATTGGAACTGGGGAAAAATTTATTGATACCACGCATCTCTAATACAGATGCCATATAATTGCTCCTGAAATAGCAGAGGGGTGCGAGACCCCTCATTTATATCTAAATGTCTATAGTCTACCAATATCGATAATATGATGCTTAGAAAGAATTGACTCAATCGGTTAAGTGACACATAGGGGAGGATTTTCAAACCCTCACCCTACATATAGTCATAACGTCATTCATCAAACTGGGCTGAGACTATCAAAAAGTTGATACGCTCAGTTTATTCTTCGTCAGGCTCAAGTGTGTTGGTGACTTTGAGGTCGCCAGCGAGGATTGCTTCGCGAGCTGCATCAATTGCTTGACGAACTTCTGGAAGTTTTTCCACCATATCTTCTGGACCGAATTCATCAAAGGTACGGGAGCAAATGCCAACATCCCAGCTAAGTCCTGCAAAACCTTCTGCTAGACCAACTGTTGTTGCACCTGAAACATAAGTGTCGTTAACAATATCTTCAACAAAAGTAAACACTGCGTTATCGACACGTTTCATTGCAGAAACAATGATTGTTCCGGGGAAGAGGTCATCTTGGTTACTATCAACACCAATTGCAAAGTTTTCTGTTTCGCTAGCTGCTTCGAGGACACCTTCACCACTACGTCCTGCAACTTGATAAATGATGTCTACGCCTTCGTCATACATACCGAGTGCGATTTCTTTTGCGCGAACAGGGTCTGCAAATGGATTTGAACCACCAACATAGCTTCTAACAACTTGACAGTCTGGACAAACGGAAAGAACGCCTTCTTCATATCCTTGGATAAACTGATTGATGCTTGGGAAATCCCCACCACCAACAGCACCGACAATACCTGTACGGGACAACATGCCCGCTGCGATACCTGCGAGGTAGCTGTTTTCATGTGTGTTGATGTTAAAGAGTGCAAGGTTATCTGCTTCTGGGATTTCGGAGAAGAATGTTTCTTGTGCGCCGAAGAGTTGGAAGTCAAATTCTTCTACCATTTCTGCAATGATGTCTTCGGTGACAGCAATAGTGATAATCAAATCTGGTTCTTCTTGAACAGCACGACGAATAGCTGCATCATGTTCTTGAACACCAGCAGTCTCGATGATTGTGCCGTCTACACCCAAAATTGCGATGGCTTCTTCTGCACCTTTTGCCGCAGAATCAATGAAGGAACGGTCACCACGAGCATTTGGAAGAATAATTTGGAAACTGATGTCACTATTGTCCATCATTTCTGTATCGTCTTCCATCATTTCCATGTCGTCCATCATACATGGATCCATATATTCTTCTTCATCTTGGGCAAATGCCATTGCAGTAGTCATCAATAGCAACCCTAAAATTGAAAAAAGTATTAAAATGCGTTTCATTTAATCTGCTCCCTTTAATTAGATAAGATTAGTTGAGTAGAACATAGCATATACATTCGTGCATTTTCACAAATACACAGAGAATGATCTAAGTTATAGGTGAATTTTAACAAGTGTTTAAGGGTTTGCCAAAAATCAATACAGTGAATTTGTATAAAAATACGAATTGGACAAGTGAGATAGTTGATTATGTTAGCTTATACCCTGTTAGATTCAAACAAAACTCGGTTTGGTTTTCTAAAATAGACTAGCTATCATTGTGCATAATGATAAGAATA
>CAYGTY010000021.1:0-54771 GCA_964352825.1 uncultured Anaerolineaceae bacterium | reverse complement strand
TGTAGGGGCGTTGCCATGTCTGCGCCCGAAGCGGTTGATGACTCCGCATCAAACCTACAAAATTTCAATTTCTTTCGACCAGCTACTTAGGATAATCGTCTATATAATTCCAAGTTTGCTGATGATGAATTTTCACCATGAATGAACGGGAAAAGGACACCAAAACATTCTGGACAATTACCTTATCCTTCCTTGCTTTTCTCTGCGTTCTTTGTGCCTCCGTGGTTATAAAGGTTTTTAAAGTTCACATAATACATATTTTTGTAAAGAATCGAATGCCTTTACTCTATATTATTTGCTGAGATACATTTTAATATCATAGGACTGCATGTATCATATGGAGATGTAATTGATTCGTTTTGATTCAGGAGATTTTTATGAAACTTATTTTAATTGGTTTTGGGGTTGTCGGTCAGGGATTTGCGGTGATACTCTGCGATAAAACAGATGAACTAAAAGCCGAACACGGTTTTTCTGCACAGGTTGTTGGCGTTGTCACGGGGTCTAAGGGAACACTCTATCATCCTGAGGGATTGCATATTCCAACCTTACTCGATGCGATTGATTCGGGTTCATTTGATAATTATCCTGATAGCGACCAACTTCAACGAGGTTTATCGGCTGAAGATATGATCGCCAATGGTGAGGCAGATGTACTGATTGAAATGAGTCCAACAAATTTAGAGACTGCTCAACCTGCCCTCAGCTATTGTCATCAAGCCCTCGATACAGGTAAACACCTTGTCCTCGCCAATAAAGGACCTGTTGCACTAGCTTATGCCGAATTAAAAGAAAAAGCAGTTGCCAATCATTTACAGATGCGCCTCGAAGCAACAGTCATGGCAGGCACACCCACCATGCTCTTATCACAAGATGCACTCGCAGGATGCACCATTAGCGAAGCACGCGGTATCCTTAACGGCACAACCAACTATATCCTCACACAGATGGAAGCAGGCATGAGTTACGAGGATGCCCTCGCGCAAGCACAAGAATTAGGGTATGCCGAAACTGACCCATCAGGCGATGTAGAAGGATGGGATGCAGCAGGCAAAGTGCTGATTTTATCAAATGCCCTCTTTGGCACGAGCTTGACCATGAGCGATTTAGATGTACAAGGCATTACACAAATTACAGCCGATGATATTCAAGATGCCCAAGCCAATAATGAACGCTATAAATTGATTGCATCAGCAACACCAACAGGCGGTAGTGTCCAAGCCATTCGACTACCTGTCACCGACCCGTTAGCGAGTGTTGGCGGCTCAACCAATGCCATCACACTCAAAACAGACTTGATGGGCGACGTAACCTTAATTGGTGCAGGGGCAGGTAAATACGAAACAGGTTTTGCGATTCTATTAGATTTGTTAGCTATCCATCGTTCACAATGTTAGTTTTTGCAAATAGTTTGGAAAAATCAATGCTTCTAACTGGACTTTTAGTTTACTATGGATATATGTAAGAATTGATTGGGTAACACGAGGGAAATATGACAAAAGGAACAGTATTAGTTGTTGAAGATGATATTCATCTTTTATCAGGTATTCGTGAAATTTTAGAACTAGGCGAATATCATGTTTTGACAGCTCAAAATGGAGTACAAGGCTTAGAGCGATTAGAAAGTGCAGAATCTGCGCCCGATGTCATCGTATCTGATATTATGATGCCACATATGGATGGATTCACATTTCTAACAGAAGTCCGCGAAAAGGATCAGTGGGTAAATATCCCATTTATTTTCTTAACCGCCAAAGGTGAAAAAGCGGATGTCCAACGTGGGAATATCTTAGGGGCTGATGTTTATTTGAAAAAACCCTTTGATGCAGAGGATTTATTGGTGGCAGTTAATACACGCTTGGCACGTTTTCGGGATATTGGTCGCATTCATGACGACACCGTAACCCAAATCAAGCGACGCATCATGATTACACTCAACCATGAATTACGGACACCATTAACACTGGTCGTTGCCTATGCGGATTTACTCAAAGACTTCAATCCAGAAGAAATGACCAATACAGAATTAGTCACGTTCTTAAAAGGTGTAAACTCAGGCGCAACTCGTCTACGTCGGCTTATCGAAAACTTCATCTTACTCGTCGAAATTGAAGAAGGTGATGCCTCAAAAACATTTGAATGGCGTAGTTATCCTATTGAAAGCCTGAAAGATATTGCATTGGATGCCAGCCGTCAGATTTTGGAACAAAACGCGAATAAAATTACCATCACCTGCCAAAATGACTTACCAACCATCGAAGCTGACCGTGAATTTTTAACCGTGATTGTCCGCGAATTAATTGATAATGGCGTAAAATTTTCTGGGAATATGGAAAGCGTCTCTGTGGATATTGCGTCTGCTGATGACCAAATCATTATTACAGTCGCAGATGGTGGAGCACGTCGCATCACGGCTGAACATATCGAAAAAATATGGGAACCCTTCTATCAGATTGACCGTGAGCAATTTGAAGACCAAGGCTCAGGTTCAGGCTTAGCCATTGTTGACGGTTTAGTTAACTTACATAAAGGTAGTCGCCATATCATCAGCACTGACCAAGGTACAACAGTCACCATTAAGTTACCCATCTCCAAAAAATAAGCCCTCCTCTATAAAATCAAAAGCCTGTTACAGCCTGTGACAGGTTTTTTGTTTCAAATAACAAACTTAACCATTACATAGCATATTGATGAGATTTTGTTAAAATCAATTTGGTATTTTTGTTATAAAGTGCCTATGATTTAACATCAGACATACACTATAATGTCTATCCCTTAATATTGTACTTCTTGAAGGAGAGGAACACATGAAAAAAGTTCTTGTTATTATGTTGACAACCGTGTTGGCAGTGCTTGGGATTTCCAGCGTTGCAGCACAAGACCTCGGTTCAGAAGAAAATCCTATTCAAGTTTATTTTGTCCCATCAGTAGAAGCTCAAACCTTAATCGAAGGTGGAGAAGTCCTCCGCGAAGCACTCACAGAAGCAACAGGACTTAGCTTTGAAGTATCTGTCCCAACTTCATATGCAGCAACCATCGAAGCAATGTGTGCAGAAACTGGCAGTTCAATGGGTTTCATCCCTGCAGCTGGTTATGTCATTGGTAGCGATCGTTGTGGACTTGAAGTAGAGGCTGCTGCTGTACGCTTCGGCTGGCCAGTATACTGGGCACAATACCTCGTCGCGCGTGATAGCGATATTTACACACTCGGCGACCTTGCTGGTAAAAGCTGGGCATACCCTGATGCAGGATCAACTTCTGGTTTTATCGTTCCATCAGTCGAATTACAAGCTGCTGGTATCGAACCTGGTGAACGTGTAGAAGCTGGTGGTCATAACCAAGCTGTACTTGCCGTATACAATGGTGAAGTTGAATTTGCAACTAGCTTCTACAGCCCACCATTGATGCCAGGTGCGTCATGGGACTTTGGTGATTTACCAGAACCATATGATCTGACCATCGACGAATCATACCTTAATGACGAAGGTCGTTTATTTGTTGGTGACATCCGCATCATGGATTCTCGCTCTGGTGTTCGTGATACTGCTCCTGACATCATTGACCAAGTTCGTGTCTTGCGTATCAGTGCTCCAATCCCGAATGATACTATGAGCTTCGGTCCAGACTTTCCAGCAGACATTCGCGAACAAATCTTGGATGCTTTGATTGCCTTCTCCGAAACTGAAGAATGGGCAACATCCGCGCTTGGTAGTGAAGATGGTTACTCATGGTCTACAGTTACACCAGTAGAAGATGGTCTCTTTGATTCCGTACGTCTACAATTTGAAATTCTTGGTCTAACTGAAGAAAATATCTTCGAAGACTAATTAATCCAAATTGTCACTCGACAAACTCATAGGGCGGAGCGGTGGTTATTCATCCTCTGCCCTTGTTTATATTTGAGACCGTCATGTTATAATCATCCTCACCCTATACCCCATTCGACAAATATACTTATTGGAAATCACGTATGTTAGAAATCAAGAATCTCACAAAAATATATAATAATGGCTTTAAAGCACTGGATAATGTCAGTTTCACGGTACCTGATGGACAGTTTGTCGCTCTCATTGGGTTAAGTGGGTCGGGCAAATCGACTCTATTGCGGTGTATCAATCGACTCATCGAACCCACTGATGGGCAAATTATATGGAATGGGCTTGATATTACAGCTGTCAGTACAGAAGAAATGCGCTTAGTACGACGGCGGATGGGTATGATTTTCCAGCAATTTAACCTCGTCAAACGGTCTAAAGTCATTACAAATGTTCTGGCAGGACGTTTGGGTTATATGTCACCCATCTACAGCTTAATAAATTATTTCCCCGCTGAGGATAAAGAGAGAGCAATTGCAAATCTTAAACGGGTTGGCATCGGCGAACAAGCCTATAAACGCGCTAGTGAACTCAGTGGTGGGCAACAACAACGTGTCGCGATTGCCCGTGCGCTCATGCAAAATCCAGAATTAATGCTTGCTGATGAACCCGTTGCCAGTCTCGACCCAGCGACATCACATGGGGTTATGCAATATTTGGATGACCTCAATAAGCAAGATGGTTTAACAGTCGTCTGTAGCCTACACTTTTTGAGCCTTGCTCGTGCCTACTCAGATAGAGTCATCGCGCTGAAAGATGGTAAGCTCGAATTTGATGGCACACCAGATCTCATCGACAATGCACGCTTTAAAGAAATTTATGGTGAAGATGCCATAGAAGTGGGGATAAACTAATGGAGAAACAACAAGATAAATCACAAGCAACCCGTCATGCCCTCACACGCCTACTCGTTGTTTTAACGATTACCCTCGGGTTTGTTATTTACTCCTATGGTTGGACAGTGACCGAAGTTGACCTCGATAAACCCCAAGAAGCACAACGCCAAGAGAATGTCGGCAATGCACTACGCGAGTTATTATCACCACGTATGTTTACACAAGAACGCGAAGTTGTCGAAATTACAACGGGCTTCTTGATGGAATGCGGAAGTAGCGATGTCGAAATCCCTGCATCGGTTGCACTCGAAACAGGCGGTCTAGTTGCCATCAATCCAACTTGTGGTGAAGAAGGCGATATTATAGATGTCACCATCAGCAACTTTGAGCCACTAGCTGATACACGGATTCGTTGGCTACCCCCAGAAGGTCAAAGCCGTCCGCGCGAAGATTTAATTAGTGGACGTGAGGAACTTGTACTGGATAGCAGTGGGTCATTCATCGGTCAAATCGAAGTTCCTCGGATTCGGGGTACAGAAGGACAACTCCATAAGGTCGCAATTCGTGCCGCTCTTCCATCAGGTCCGATTGAACTGAGTGATATTAGCCAACAGACAATTCTGCGAATGGTCGAAACGATCTTTATGGCATTACTTGCAACTTCAATTGCGATTCCAATTGCAGGATTTATTAGCTTCTTCGCCGCCCGTAACCTCATGCGCCCGATTCGTATCACGGTTGGGAAATTATTAGTCGCATTTTTATTCTTCGCCATTGGCGCAGTCTTTGGTGTTCAAATATTAGCTGGCTTAGGTGATTTTGCGGTACGCATTGGGCAAGGCACAGAGTTTGGTATTCTTGCAGGGATTATCGCCCCGATTATTGTTATCGTGCTAACAGTTGTTGTCATGCGGTATTTGAATCCACCACTTGAGGGCAAAACCAAAGCCATCTCATCAAGCAAAACAATGGCAGACTATGGGCGGACAATCGCAACTGCGGTCATCCTAACATTGGTTGTTATCTTTGTTGTCGGTTGTCTCGGTGGCTTAGGCATTTGGGCAAATACACAATTACAAAATATCGGTGCATCGGTTCGCCCAGAATTTTTGAATGAGCTTGCAATTACCCGTGAAGAATTTTATCCGCTAAACCCAGTCGAATGGTTACAAAATGGCTTAGCTGATGGTTTACAAGCAATTGGAACACTCCTCAATACCATTGGGACATTAATTCAGTTGATTATGCCCTTAATCACTGCCATGATTGTCGGTTTTAGTGTATCCAATATTGTGTCAGGCATTTTATCTGCCCCGATGCGTAATATGCCCAAAGCCATGGAACATGTCGTAGGTGCGATATTAGGCTTACTGGTCGGCGGTATCTTATTTGCAGTTATTGGCTATCTAGGAATGTCTGCCGCGCTCTTGGGTCTGCTTGTCCCAATTGTCAGCGCACTCATGACAGGTGAAATCCTAATTGCACTTTTCCGTCGTGTTGTACCACAAGCATCTGGAGAATTAAGAATGTCACGCGCGCGTGCATTGACACAGCAAGCCTTGTTTATCATTGGTGCTGTCATAGCCTTCTTATTTGCCTTCAACACATTGAATGTAGACCGCGCACTCATTGACGGAACGCTACCGCCAACCACATTAACATCATTCCTCGGTATCGAAGTCTTTGCTTATATGCTCAGTTGTGCCACTATTGGCTCAATTTTGGGACTTATCGGTGGAGCAATGGTTGGTGTCAACAGTAGTTTCCCGCTTGGCTCAACCTTATACAATCTATCACGCACAGCCTTGAATACAGTGCGCTCGATTGAACCCTTGATTATGGGGCTTGTGTTTGTGGTTTGGGTCGGGATTGGTCCATTTGCAGGTGTCCTCGCATTGACTTTACACTCAATCGCAGCACTTGGTAAGCTCTACTCGGAACAAGTCGAAAATATTGACCCCGGTCCACTGGAAGCGATTCAATCAACAGGGGCAAGCTGGCTACAAACGGTCATCTATGCTGTTATTCCACAGATTATCCCACCCTATATCGCGTTTACCATGTATCGCTGGGATATTAATGTGCGGATGTCTACGATTATCGGTTTCGTGGGGGGTGGCGGTATCGGCTTACTGCTCCAACAACAAATCAACCTTCTGCGCTATCGTGATGCAGGGGTGGCGGTATTGGCAATTGCAGTTGTTGTTTCCATGCTGGATTATACCAGTGCCTATATCCGCGAGAAATTAACCTAAGTCTTCCTTAATATGAGGGTATCTTCATTCAGGTGTAGATGCCCTCAACTACCACATAACATATCCCTCCAAAACAATTTATATCAATCCTCCTTTAAACTCTTGACTCTATAGTGGCTATAGAGTGCATACTAAAAACAGTTCAGGATCCGAACAGGAGTTAAGCAATGTACAAAATCGGAGCATTTGCCAAGCTATGTCAGGTATCAGTCCAAACACTGCGATATTATGAACAACTTGATTTAATCGAACCCGAGTATATCGACCCCTTCACAAACTATCGCTACTATACCTTACGGCAGATTGAACAAGTCAATCGGATTGTGGCACTCAAAGAATTGGGATTCTCATTAGAGCAAATACGCGATTTGATCTTCGAGAATATCACCACAAGGCAAATCGGAATGATGCTGAAGTTTAAACAAGCAGAAATCCAGCGTTCAGTAGAAAGTGAACTAGAGCGTCTCCGACACATCAATTTTCATATTAGATTACTTGAACAGGAGAATAAAATGATTGATATCGATATGACCATCAAAGCAATAGAGGAAACCCGTATACTGAGCTATAAAGGGACATTCGCTAATGACCAAGAAGCACGGGCATTATTCGCAAAAGCAACAATAGCCATAAAAGATGCTCATATTCCGCTCAAGCATGACTATGTTATGGTTCTGAACGAACATGAATATGAAAGCCGCCTAGAAGACCTAGAAATTGCATTCCCTGTAGTGGATGATTATGAAGGCGATATAACAGTTGATGAGGGAATTACTTTTACAACACGCACTGTTGCAGCACAAGATAAAGCATTAACCCTCATGCACAAAGGCGTATTTGAAGGTGAAAATGGTATGTCAGCGACGGTAAAGCTTGCCTTTATGTGGATGGCACAAAATGGTTATGAGCCACTATCACCTGTACGAATTAACTATCTTGCAATGGGTGAAGAGGTGGCACCCGAAGACCAATTACGCCAAATACAAATCCCCGTCAAGAAAATAAAAACATAAACTCAAGTTGTAGATTAGATTGATTGTTGAATTGGGGGTGATTGTGACAAATTTACCCTCACACAGCCACTAAAAATCGAAAACGCCCGACAGTTATATTTGTCAGGCGTTGAGGTTTAATAAATTTGCTTTTAAGAAATTTAATTTGGTATTCATATAATATAAACATTCTGCTCATATGTCAAGGGCTTTTTAGCACAATTTCCTGAATTACTTCAAATTCTATTGTACATTATGTCTGAATAACCTGCTGAAACGTTTAACTTCTACTTAATAATGTGTCACAGATAATTAAACTTTCTCATCATCTCTCCTGCAATCTCATTGATTATTCCAATCGCATCTTCTGATAGCATTGATTTATATTTACCGATACTTTTTTCATGTGGAAGCATCACATCAAATAACTCAACATCTGTATCGAGGTGATCTGCAATTTGTATTACAACCTGAGACGTTTCAGTCACAAATGCTCATAGCGTAAAATCAAAGCATTTGAATCAAGTTTCTGAATATCCACAATCATCTGCATCCGACTCACCCAATAGTGGCTTATTTTTCAACCGAATCATATTTAACTGCCCACGCTCTTCCTCGCCAGTCACCGTTTACACGTTTTAGAGTCGAGGCAACAACATCATATGGATGACGATAAATAAAAAAACATTTTGTATTTGGACGATGAATAAACTGGGGATATGAAACGATATAATCAGGATGTTTATCACCGACATAAATATCACTGGATTGACTAAGTGACTCAATCATTGCATGATGAACTTTATCAAGCGTTATAAATCCTTTAAAACCAGAACATTTCACAATAGATTTAATATATTGCGAGCAAAATAGATACCGATGATGATCTCTACGCCATATGACTGATTTCAAATTAGCACGCAAAATATCCCAGATATGTGCCTTCACAGTTAGTTCATATTTTGGCAATGTTTTTGCTTCGAAAGGGTAAAAACTAATATACGGGTGCGACATAAGGACATTTCTTAATAGAGTTGTCCCTCCACGCTGTATACCACCCACAATAAGTAAGGATATTTTTGCAGTCATTTTAAGCCTATTTCAAATAGGAATTAGGGGAAATGTCCAATCCAAAACAAAGAATATTTTCAATCGAACATTTCTAAATATCCCTTATATAGAATTAATCCCCTGCGGACTTTAATTTGCCAATTGCATCAAGCATATCGTCAATCCGTGTGAACTTCACCCGTGAGCGTCCTGTTTCTTCGCCTCGTTGCAATTCAATTTCATCCAGACGTTCCCAATCATCAAATGTGACATAATTGGATTTCCGCGATTCGATAAGTGCAAGAACACAATCATCACTGACATCGTATGGGGATAGCACCTTACCAGCGTCTAAATCTTCAAGGAACATATTCACCGATTCAACAGCATCAGGTTTATTTGTACCGATAATGCCACTAGGACCGCGTTTAATCCAACCGACAACATAATCGCCAATAATCTGTTCATCACCTTCATGTTCTGCCAGCACACGCCCTTTATCATTAGGGATTGTCCCCCAACGATCATAAAATGGCACATCAGGCAAAGCAACACCACGATACCCAACTGAGCGGAAGACCAAATCAACAGGAATCGTCTCTGTTTCTTCAGTTGCACGAGGGCGGAGTATACCGCGTTCATTGAGGTAGAGTTCGTTTTTGACAATGCGGATGGCTTCAACCTGTTCATCACCTATAATTTCTATGGGGGACACTAAAAAGCGCATTGTGATTTTGCGTGACTTACCTTGTAGGTCGCGCTGTGCATAATCCTGCAAAATTTCAACATTACGTACAGCAGAACGATCCCCTTCTTCTTTTAAGGCTTGGGCACTTAAATCATCCAGCATAGCTTCTTCTTGCAAGACAATAATATCGGCATCTGCCATCTCACCCAGTTCTTTAATTTCAGGGTTGGTAAATGCCGCTTGGGCGGGACCGCGTCGCCCCAACACGATAATCTCTTCGACAGTGCTGTCCTTCAGCGCATCGAGAGCATAATCGGCAATGTCCGTTTCGTATAATTCATCGGTTGTCCGTGCCAAAACACGGGTAACATCCATAGCCACATTCCCAACGCCAATCACCACAACCCGTTTGACATTTTCTAAGCCAAAATCATAGTGGCGATAATCAGGATGCCCGTTATACCAGCCGACAAATTCAGTCGCAGCATAACTCCCTGCTAAATCTTCACCATCGATACCCAGTGGTTTATCGGTCTGTGCGCCCACCGCATAAATAATAGCGTGATAGTGTTGGGTCAAGTCTTGACGGGTTACATCAGTCCCAAACTCCACATTTCCGAAGAATTTAAAGTTTTCATGAGATGCAATACGGGTATAGAGTTTCGTGACTGATTTAATCTTTGGATGGTCAGGTGCAACACCCCCACGTACAAGCCCAAAGGGAGTTGGGAGGCGTTCATACATATCGACATGGATATTGAGGTTTTTCTGTTTCAGTAGATGATCCGCTGCATAAAACCCTGATGGACCAGAGCCAATAATGGCAACACGAATCATTTGTGAAGGGCTTTCACGGTCACTCATATTTGAGTTTCTCCAAGATAGTTAAATGTTATCATCTAAGTATAACATCTGAGGCTATCAAACCAACGACATTTGTCACATTTCTGATAGACTATTCATAGATATCTTATCCAATAAAGCTTTCAATTTGCTCAACATAGGTCATTAACCACGGTGGCAATTTTTTATGACAGCGAATTTCATCAGTTGTCAGCCAATGCACCGACGCAACTTCTTCAGGGTCAAGTGCTTGGGCTTCACCTGATTTCCAATCGCATAAAAAGACAAGGTTCACCACCGATACATCATCAACAGTGAATCCGCCACTGGTCACAAAGCGCAAGTTATCAACCTCAACGCCGACCTCTTCTATAATCTCGCGCTTGAGGGTTTTTTCGACGACCTGCGATTCTTCGCCTGTAAATTCAACTTTTCCACCAATGAAAGATAAAGCACCTGCCGCATGGTCTTCAGCTTCCGAGCGTATCACCATCAGAAAACGGTCATCTTTCATCACCGCGCCTTCTACATTGACGATATGATGATAGTCTTTCATTATTTAGACACACCTTCAATTGGAATCACCAAATCTTTGCGGAATGGGGTAATTGACAATAACTCGCCACCCTCTTCAATGATGAAGAAATCCTCCACCCGAACGCCAATTCCTCGCTCTGGATAATATAAGCCGGGTTCAATCGTAACGGCGTTCCCAACTTGGAAAATATCATCACGGCGTACATGGCTAATGGATGGGCTTTCGTGAATATCAATCCCAACACCATGCCCCAAACTATGAACATAACCTTCCATCGTCCGTGCATCAGAACGGGTTGTCGGATGTCCCTTACCCTCAAAATAATCTAAGACGGCTTCTTGCATGAGGTGTGTTGGTTTATTTAAGCCATAGGTCTCAACAGAAATATCAAAGGCTTCCATCACCGTATTATAAATATCTTGTACGTCTTTTGGCGCATAACCAATACACCATGTCCGTGTCATATCATGATGATAGCCACCCCCTAGCTCACGTGGGAACAGGTCAAATACGATCGACTTTCCCATCTGTAAGGGCATATCCGCTTCACCTCGGCTATGTGGGAAACCTGCATCACGTCCCTGTGCAAAAATCATGCCTGTATCTTCCAAGCCACGCGCCATCAATTCACGCCGAACCAACATTTTAATATCACCAATGGTGACTTGCTCGCCATCAGCATTGAGTAAGTAATCCCCATCTGCTTTCAGACCTGAAATATAATCCCAAGCCATGCTCATCGCTTCATTTGTGCGTTCAGCAACAGATTTAATGCGTTCAATTTCTTCGGCATCTTTGGTCAACATCGCCACATCAAATAAAGTAGGAGAAGTTTCTGCCACCCAATCATATTGATCAACTTCTTCAAAGAGCATATCATAGAGGGCGATTGTCGCGTTAATCTGCCATGTACCATAGAGTCCAACACGCCCTTGTGTTAAGCCTTCGCTCTCCAAAATCTTTCCCCAAAACATAGCTGTTGCTTTTTGAGGGTTATTCCCAGCCTCTTGCAAGACCTCATGAAACCCCAATTCGACATCGGTCATAACTTGTAAGCCACTTTTTTGCGCTTCTTCTAGTTCCATCCGATTGCACACCAACAAGGCATCTTTACCACGCACCTTAAAAATTGTGCCATGTGTAATATGTGCGCCATTCGATAGATAGTAGCGGACAGCATTAAATTCTTCGCCACCCGAGACGACAAATGCGTCCATATTACGGTCTTGCATTAAGCGATCGATATCAGATTTCATCAGGATTCCTCTAACTTTCAGTCTGTAATGATAAAATTATATTTAATAAGGTGTCATCTTGTTCTGGCAAAACAGTGCGTGGGTCAAATAATACCTGCCCAGCAGACACCCTCGCAATCACAGGGGTATTCGCTTGGCGCAATTGTGCCATCAGTTTATCAGGAGATGATGTATCAATCGCCAATAAGACTGTTGGTAAAGATGTCCCTGGTAAGCTCCCACCACCAACAGTCGATTCACCTTGCACTACTTTACCACCCACTCGTTCAGCCCAATGTTTAGCTCTGTGGTTAATTTGATTAAGAGATTGTGAAATCATCTGCCAAACAGGGATATGGGTCAATGCTTCATCACGCCGATAATGTTCTAATGTCGCGGTCAAAGCAGAGTAAGTCAATTTATCGACTCGTAAAGCTCGGGCGAGTGGGTGCTTTTTCAATTTATTGATAACCGCTTGTCTCCCAATAATAATACCAGCTTGCGGTCCACCTAATAATTTATCCCCACTGAAGCAAATTAAGTCCATCCCAGCTTGGACACTCTCTTGTATCGTCGGTTCATCATCTAAATCAAATTGACCAGTATCAATCAATGTGCCACTACCGAGGTCATCAACAGCCAATATGCCATGAGCATGGGCGGTTGTTGCCAATTCGTCTAAAGTCGGTTGCTCGACAAATCCAATCTGTTTGAAATTGGAAGAGTGGATTCGCATAAACATAGATGTCATATCCGTCACAGCATCAGAGAAATCGGCAATTCGTGTTCGGTTGGTTGTGCCGACCTCAACAAGCTCTGCACCACTTTGCTTCATAATCGCAGGGATACGAAAACCACCGCCAATTTCGACCAGTTGACCACGTGAAATGACAACTTGATGGTCTTTTGCTAATGCAGACAAAATCATAATCAAAGCAGAAGCATTATTATTGACAACAATCGCATCATCCGCCCCTGTTAAATCGCGTAAAAGTTGCCCAGCATGGATTAATCGACTACCGCGCTTGCCATCCTCCAAATCAAATTCCAGCGTATTATATTGCCCAGCCACTTGCATCATCGCCATCTGAGCCGACTTCGATAACAAAGCACGCCCTAAGTTGGTATGAACAATCACCCCAGTCGCATTAATTACGGGGCGAAGTGTCGGTTGAAATTGGTCTTCAAGCTCTGCATGAATTTGCTCAACCCAATCATATGATTCAAGCTCAATCGAATGTCCAGCCAATATCTGTTGGCGCGCTTCATTAATGACTTCACGAATGGCTGAAACAACCAACTCACGACTATATGTTTGTATCAAATCAAGAATATGGGGATAATCCAGCAGAGTATCGACAGATGGCAGGTTACGAAGTTGAGTTTGTTTAATCGTCATTCATGCGTTCTCGTGTACGTAAGAAGATTTCGATGACAGCAAAAGTAATAATGAGAAAAACAACAAAGGGAAGCGACAAAGCACGCGGTATCAATAACCAAGCACAGATAACCACCAGTAACCCCACCCAAACACTTTGGCGTACAATCACACCTGCTGGCGGAACATCCACATGTATTGGCGTGAAGCGCACATTAAAATAACGTACAATCGGTATGGCTGTTCCTGTCACCGCAATTTGTAATAAGATGAAAAACAACCACATCTCACCACCAATACGCGGGCGAGTGGTTGTCATCAATTGAACCAGACCACCCCATCCACCTAAAATCATCAATAATGAGGCAAGTAATGCTCCAACATGGTCAGGGGGGCGACTGGTTGTCTGAAGATTTTGTTGAGGTTGTGGACGACGACGGCGTGGGCGATTTTCTGACATAACCAAAACCTATATATGACTGATAGATGGGCTTCTACCCCTATAGTATAGCAGAATTAAAAATCAAAAACGACGTGCTAATCAACACGCCGTTTGGAATTTCTATGACAAGGTTAAAGCAATACAGGTATTAGTCGATTGAATCGAATAGTGCCTGTGATTCACTTGATGGTGGAACACCTACAGTCTTTTTTAGGTGGTCTTTTAAGGCTTTGAATTGTGCTTTGGCATCCTCAGCTTGTCCGAGGTTCAGATACATTTGCATTGCGTCACGATGAATATCTTCACGTTGTGGAACTTCTTTCAAAGCACGCACAAAGAATCCTAAAGCCAGTTCCCATTCTTCTTTATCAACTTGAAGACGTGCCATCCCAATCAGGGCTTCGGCATACATTTCTTGTAATTGTTCACGACGGGCTTTTACCCAGGGCAAATCAACAGTATGTAAGAACGGAGCTTTATAAATATCAATTGCATGGCTGAATAAAATTTCACGCTCATGTGCATCCTCAGACATTAACGCACCTTCAACCGCTTCTTCAAAGTCAAACACATCATAATGACGGACAACCTTATTACTCGCCAAATAAAATCCGACGGAATATTCAGTTAATTCATAGTTGTCTTCATCATCTACATTCAATGAGATGCGTTCGGTAATTTTCCGTTTTGTCACATGGAAAACATTCGTCGCATCTTTAACACTCAATTTTGGCCAAAAGATATCAAAGATTTGATTACGTGTGACCAATGGATTATCGATGAAGTAAAAGAACAAATTACGAGGTAATGCACCATCCCAATTGCGGATTTCCCGTCCATTTGTTAGGGCATGTCCGCGACCAAAAGCATATACTTCCAATTGTGGTTTCGGGGTCTCTTCTTTAGTAAACATCAGATTGGAACGGCGATGCTCAATGCCTAATACAACAGCGGTATCATCATTCACCCAGTTAATCCAAGGTTCATATGTCAATACTCTAGAGTTTACGGCAAGTTGTGCATTATCAGCGAGGTTATTCACTAGACCTGTCACAAACTCACGGAAGATAGCATCTTGCGGCACACGGTCAAGCTCATCAAGGAACAAAACAATACGTTCTGCGGATACCGTATTCAAATCTTGAGCTAAGGCTTCACCAATCGCTGCAGGAGATCCATTTTCTAGTGCAGAGCTTAAATTTGCTCCAAAACCAGAAATAACAGATTGCAATTCATCCAACAAACCCGCAACCCATTGGTTGAGAGTATCCATGTTTTCTGGAATCCGATGATAGAGTAGACCCTCTTCAACATCATTCAAAAAATAGGTCAGAAATACATTACGGAAATTTGCCCACGGGTAAAGAAGGATAACCTTTTTCCCAGCAGATACTTCGCGAAATGATTCAAATGAAATATTAATAACTTCTCTAGGTAGCATTTTCAATTCCCAAACACAATATAATGACAAAATATGAGATAAGTATAGCATTTATCAACATGATATTGCTATATACATGTTGACATGTTTACATTAGCGAACTATAGCATTTTTTTCATAAGACAGGCAACATAATAAAAACGAGCAAGTGGGTGCAAACAAATTTCAAACCACGCCGCTGACAAATATTGGAGTTGGAATGTTAACCCGTACCATAGATTATAAAAAATTACCAACTATTGCCATCAAAAGTGTCCTCTATCTGGAATGGATTTGGATTGCCATCATGATTTTTGCATTTTGGCACATTAGCCCTCCAATACGTGATCAATATGTATTCTTATTAGTGTTTGCCATTCCCATCTATTTGGCGCGTTATATAGGTCATCGGCGCTTATTCACACGAACTCCCCTTGATGTCTTACTGATGCTCTTTGCGATACTCACTGTATATAATTTCCATAATGCGCCTCTATCCCGCGCTGACTATTGGGTATTGGTTTGCCGTCCATTCCTCGGCATTTTAACCATCTGGTATTTTGCAGAACATGTTCGCAGTAATAAGCACCTGCGCTACCTAATTACAGTAACCATAATCGTAGGTATTGTTGTGGGTATCATTGCCCTAACAGCCTCACAGTGGGGTGCATCCACAAAATCTGACAGCTTCAAATTTATACTCGACATCCTTCCTCGTTTAGACCACAAACAGATCTTGCCTGATATGCAATTGAGCTTTAATCCCAACGAGATTGCAGGCGCACTCGCATATTTCTGTCCATTTTTACTCGCCATCAGCCTCAAAACATTCTGTGTAGACTCACCTCAAATATCAACTCGCTTTAATCACCTTCTCAATATCATAGAGCGATGGGGGGCATTAGTCGGTTTCATACTAACATTCAGTGCGCTATTCCTCGGGCAAAGTCGCTTTGCATTAGCAGGAACGCTCGTTGGTCTTTTTATTGTGATTGTATTTGTCCTACCCAATTGGAAGTTCAAACTCGCAGGTTTATCTCTGTGGGGGATTGTTGTAGTAATAGAATTATTGTTGATATTTAATATTATCCCACTCGACCTTTCACCGAATAGCCCAGCCACTTCAGAAGATACAATACCATCAACCACCTTAAGCAATCGAGATGAGTATAGTCTGTCTTCTCGCTTTGAGATGTGGGAACGTGCATTATGGATGATGCGAGATTATCCAACAACAGGTGCGGGTATGAGCACCTATCGTGCCATGGTCACACGAGAAGCCTATGAAATCCCATCTTATGTAGAACGAGGCACGCGTCCACCTCATGCTCATAATGCTCTACTTCAAGTCGGTGCGGATTTGGGTATTGTGGGTCTGATACTATTCAGTGGATGGTATATTATGGTTATCTATATGAGCCTATATATTTTTAAAAATGGGAATCTTAATTCTACAATAATGACAATCGCAATTACAAGCAGTATACTGTCTTATATAGGGTATGGATTAGGTGATACAATCACACTTTGGGATCGTTTTGCATTTATACATTGGTGGTATATAGGACTTATTACAGCAGTATATGTTAACATTAGGTATAGTTCACCATCTAAGAACGATTAAGCAACTCTCATCAAGCAAAGTTTCGCTGAAATTAGAGTTCGGATATACTAAAGATTGTATTAACTTGACATGGAGAAGTCATCCAAATTATATGCAGGTATGAGGATTCTGAAACAAATTTTGGTAAGCATGATACAAAAAAACGCTAATTTGATTTATGGTGTTGTCGCCATACCCATTATCATTGCATCTGGGTTTATTTTAGGTATCTTACAAACACCCCCTGCTGAAGTGGCTACTATCTCCATATTACCTGTATTGAGCATTGCCATATTGTATGGTGTTACCATTTATTATGCACAACCATTGCAGACAAATTTATGGCAAGTTTATATTCGCCTCGCAGCAGCAGTTGCACTCTTCAGCCTCGGACTCAGCTATACACTTTATATGATTATCGCTGTTTCCATTATCGTCATACTCATCAAACAGAGTCTCTTAAACACAACATATCATCAAAATTATCTTCTCCAAAAAGCATTTGAATGGATAGGGCTGTCTAGTATTGCTGTGATTGTACAATATCTAATTTATACAGTCGCCTTCAATCAAGTCTTACCTTACCAAACACTCACACCAACCAATTTCGTATTGATCAGCTTTTCTCTAATGACAGGAAACTTCATCAGCGTATTTATAGGTAGTAGAGTGGCAGAGCAGTCCATTAGTCAGATCATGTGGGATATACAAAATAAACCCGCCATCATTATAAAAATCTTCGTACCCATTTTCGCAAGTAGTATTGCACTATTATCCCAAAACATCGATGTATTAACTTTTGCTATTGTCATTGGTTTTATCGTTGCACAGGTGGTATATAACCATCAAGCAAGCATCATAAAACAAGAATCTGCCCGACAACTCAATGAGCTATCAACCCTTAATACTATAGCGCAATCTGTATCCGTACATATAGAGCTAGATGATGTGCTTCATAGTGTCTATACGGAAGTCAATAAACTTGTTGATGCAACAGTTATATTTGTCGCCTTTTATGATGATGAAACTGAACAATTATCATACCCTCTTGTTATGCAGGATGGAAAACCAGCCACTCGCCACGAACACCCTTTAAATAACAACATGAGTAGCTATGCCATCCGCAACAAGCAAGCCTTACACATTCAACAATCAGAAACAGACCGCTTAGCAGACCTAAACATTGAATTTGATATGGCAGAGTCCAAAGCCTATATCGGCATACCCATGATGATTGGGGAAAAAGTCATCGGTATCTTAGGTTTGCTCAATCATCAGTCAAGCGATATTTTAGGAACAACCAACCTCAACACTTTACAATCGATTGCCAATCAAGCAGGTTTAGCTTTACGCAACGCAACCTTGTATGACCATTCAACAAAACTTGCTGATAATCTGTCCCACATCAATCGTTCCGTCCAAAATGTGATGTTTAACCTAAATCATAATAAAGCACTAGAAGCAACCGTGCAGACCACTCTCGAAGTCACCAGTGGCGATCAAGTTGCCATTTATTTATTAGATTCACAAAACAAAACCAGCGTTCATCTAGCCCACTCTATCGGGATGAGCGAAGCATTTCAGCAAAAGGCAGAAGTCTATTCACAACACCTCTTTACTGATTCAAACGGCACATTCCGCCATATCCAAGATGTAGAGATACTCAACAATCCACATATCAAAGAACTCGCAAGATTAGCAAATTTTAGTTGCTTTGCAGAGTTCCCCATGCGTTCTGGAACAACAATCATCGGTTATCTTGTTATTTATCATCATAAACCACGTCACTATTCAGAGACAGAAATCGAATTACTAGAGGTTCTCAGTAGCCAAGTTACAGTGGCTTTAGATAATGCAGAACTATTACATACCTTAGCAGAATACGCGTCTGAGCAAGCTGAGCTGGTTCATCTATCCACCATTACTAGCTCCAGCTTAGAAATTGAGAGAGTCATTAGCGATGTCTCCCAAGCCCTGAGTAACATGTTAAACATTGAACATGTCAAAATTGGGCTTTATATGCAAGAGCGAGATTATATTCAAATCTATTCAACTCAAGATAATGGTTATCTAGCCATTGAAGAATATGAGCTACACTATTATCCAGAACTCAATATTGACCAAAAGACCACCACAAGCTATCCACAAGTTGTCTTCAAATCGGATACAAGTGTATCGGAAGGATTGCACAACTACCTCATAGAAAATCAGTATGGCATGTTCACAATTTCACCCATGATTATTAATGGTGAAGTTATTGGGGTCATCTTAATCGCAGATACACAAGAACAAGGATTCCAAGAAAATCAACACCGTTTAGTTGAGATGGCAACAGTACAAATTGCAGCCCAAATCCATAATGCCCAAATCCATACCCTTACAGAAGAAGCACTCGTCAAACGCCTAGAACAATTATCGCTCATTGAAGATATTGGACAAAAAATATCACGCTCACTTGACCTAGATATTATTATCAACAATGTTTTAGATGCGGCTTTGCGTTCCACCCAAGCAGACCACGCATCATTAGCACTGATAAAAGATGAGCAAACCATGACGATCAAGGCGCACTCACTTGATGGCAACCAAGCAAGAATCTACAGCATTGAACGCCCGCGCGATGCTGGAGTCATCGGAAATGTCATGCAATCAGGAACAATGCAGAGCATCGATGATAATCGTACAGTCAGCATATATATTCCACCAAGCGAGGGTGCAAAATTCTTATCTAGTTTGGCTGTACCCCTCACAAAAGGAAACATCGTCATTGGTGTACTCAATGTTGAGAGTCTGCGTCCAAACTTCTTCACCGATGAACATGTCGGATTTATAAAAAGCCTCACAGGTCATGCCATTATTAGCATCGATAATGCAAAATTACTTGATGATAGCAAAAGTCAAATTGCCATATTATCAGAATTAAGGGCACTAGCACTCACAGCATCCACGACCCAATCAACCGACGATATAGTTTATACCGTTATCGAAACAGCCATCAAAATGATGAATGCCAGTGGGGGTATCCTCATCCCTTATGATAGCGAAGACAATCAGCTTGAATTACAAAGAACCTTGGGTTGGATTAAGCTCGGTAGCAGTCTTGTGCAGGATGTGTTCTTTATTCCTGACTCCCTGCTTTATCAAGTCTTACATTCTGAGCAAGCATTATTCATCGAGAATATTGCAAAAAATCCGCTCTACCAGACATATGAGCAAGCCCAACAAGTCAATTACAAAAGTATCGTTATCATACCGGTTAAACGTCGTAATCAAGTTGCGGAATTACTATGTATCATCTTTAAACAAGCGCATGTCTTTAATACACAAGATGCAAACACCATCGAGTTATTACAAGTACAAGCGGCGAATCATATTGAACATGTGATGTTGTCGGAAGAAATCCGTGAAAGCAACGTAAGGATGCGTGCGATTCTTGATAGTACACGCGATGGTATCATCCTATTAGATAGCGAAAGACGATTACAAGATGCTAATACCTCTGCAGAAGAATTGTTGAATGTAGAATTAAGCCGTTATCGCAATCAAGACTTTGCATCCACCCTCATAGGGCATAGTTACTCAGCAGACAATGATGCAAACTATACCGAACTCATTAAAACCGCAAAAGCCACTTATGCCGAACCGGGGCGCAACCACATCCGCGAGTACAGCCTACAGTCAGGCGGTCAACTTATTTATATCCGAGAAGTAAGTTCGCCCGTATGGAATGCGAGTAACCAAATTGTGGGGCGCTTGCTCAGTTTAAGAGATGTCAGCGAAGAACGCGCCCTAGAAGAATTCCGTAGCCGTCTACAAAGTATGATTATCCACGACTTACGCGGTCCACTAAGTGCAATCATTAGTAGCATGGTTTTAGGCAAAGACATTCTAGAAGATGTCGATGATCCTGAATTGGTTGATGATTTATCTCAGTTAATGGAAGTCGCACAAGAAAGCTCCAGCACCCTCATTGAGTTTGTCGAAAGCATGTTAGATATCGGTAAGTTACAACGCAAAACCATGAACTTAACCACCGAAGTGGTTGCTATACAAGAGCTTGTGGAAACCGCTTATACCTCGTTGATGGCATCTTTCAGGCAAGCCGAGATTCAGATTGTCTATGATATACCCTCAAATATTCCTGATGTTATGGTTGATGAGCGTCTCATTGGACGTGTATTAATTAACCTTATCCAAAATGCCCTGAAATATACCCCGCGTGGTGGCGAAATACGCATCACAGCAGAGAAATCCTTAGAGCGCGAAGGCTTTCTCCAAATTCTTGTTAGTGATACAGGACCTGGTATTCCTGAAAAAGAGCGCGATCGCATCTTTTCCGAGTTTACAATGTTAGATGAAAAAACACAGAAAAAGCAACGAGGACCGCGTGGGCAAGGCTTAGGTCTAACATTTTGCAAACTTACGGTCGAAGAACATGGTGGAACAATTGCAGTAGCGGACAAAGGTCCACTATCGGGTGCAACATTTATCTTTACAATACCAATGGCTATCTAGTTTGTTCAATATAAAACAATATTCCAACCTGCAATAAATAAGTTCATATCCTCAAACAATCAATAAAACTCATCGTATAAATCTATCCAAATAGATTACAATAACTTATATCGAGCCATTATAGATAGATACTTATGACACGGAAAAATTTCAGGTATTTCCTAACAATCACACTCTCACTCATGACATTATCAATTGTCATCATAACTCAATCGCAATCCAACCCTAACTTAAGTGATTTTCCTGAGTTGGTGTTATATGGTTTGTTGACGGCATTTGCGCTGTACTTCAGTGTTCAAATTCGTAATGGTGAATTAAGTATGGCGCATGTCATCGGCATGATTGCATTTCTCGCTTATCCAGAAAATGTGAGTAATCTAATTTTACTTATTATTTTCGCTGGTGGACTCAGTGGTGGGTTCTTGATGGCATTACGCACACTGCTCCAATCGCCCAGTGAACGCCGTGTCTATGCGAATATCAATACCCTTGTGTATGTCACAGCAAGAGTCACAATCAGTTATTTTGTTGCGACAACTGTCTATTTATACTTAAACGCGCCTCTGCCCCTGAATACACCCGAATCCCTTATCCAGCTAACAGATACACTCGCAGCCCTACTTGCTTTTGCTGGCGTTTACATCAGCATTTATACGCTCATTTTTGCATTACAAATTTATGCTGAAAATCACCCAGTGTTAGAAACATTTCGGGATAATTTGGCTGTCATTACTGTGATCCTCGTTGTTACTGTACCATTTGCTATCTTAGCAGCATTATCCCCAGCACCTAGCGAATCCATCGTGTCATTTGCAATCATCGTTGCAGGCACTATGTTTAGCGTTTTTGGATTACATGCCATCAGTCGGGTTACACGTCGATTACAAAGACAGCTAGACGAGATGAGTTCCCTATCAAGACTATCACAAGCCCTATCTGGGAGCTTAAATTCGCAATCGACATACGAAACCTTATATCAACAAGTCAAATCATTAATGGGTATCCAGCACTTCAAAATTGTCCGTTATCCCCAAGACACGCATAAATTAATCTATGACTTTGTTATAGAAGATAATAAACGGGTCATCAGTATCGACAAAAGTGATGATTATGACCTGATACAACGGGTTATCCTCAAGCGTCAAGCAATCTTATTACGGGATAATGTCCAAGATAATGCCCTCTTACAAGGAATTGTTGTACCCGAGAAAATCACCTCATGGTTGGGTGTACCGTTATATGCAGGCAATCATGTGATGGGCGCATTAATCGTCAGTTGTTATGACAACACACGCCATTTTTCATCAAATGATGAACACCTATTTGGGGTTATTGCAGGTACAGCTAGCATCGCCATAGAAAACGCACGCCTTTATGAGCAAAAGAGCCTCCGCGCGGAACAACTCACCACATTAAATAAAGTTTCGACACTCTTAACACAGACACTATCCCCCAATGAAGTTATCGAAACTGTCATCTCATCCGCATCAACCATTACAGATGCCCATGCCGTTGCTTTATATTTGAATACTGTTGGGACAAAAAATCGGCTTAAATTTATTAAAGGCGCAGGCTTGAGCCAACATTTTATGGAACATCCACCACAACCCCAGCTACTCGACTATTATGCAAAAACTGACGATAACCTGACTCTGCTTCAACCTATCATCGTGGATAATATACATAGTGTTGGGCAGAATATTGCATTACATGCCACACTCCTAGCCGAGAAAAAACAAGCGTGGGTCGAGCTACCACTTAATTTACATAATAAAGATTTCGGTATACTGGTCATCTACTTCGATGAGCCACAAACCTTCACAGATGAGCAAATTGGAATGATGTCTGCATTTGCGACCCAAGCCTCACAAGCCATCAATAATGCCCAAACCTATACCATTACTGATGAAGCCCTAGAAGTTCGTATTGAGCAATTATATGCACTCGCGGCAATGGGACGGATGTTAAACGCGCTTGTGGATAGCCAGAAGATATGTGATGTTGTTCTATCCTATGCGAGTGATGCAACGCAGGCAGACCGTGGCTTTGTTGTACTTATGAACAAAAACCAAGACCGTATCGCATTTACATCAGTACGCGAATATGATACCGCTTACATCACAATGGAGAGCCTGCTACAAGGATTAAATGAGCATGTCATTAATAATCGGCAAGCCCTACGGAGTGATGATGTTCGTATGGAGACGGGTTATCTTCCGATTATCCCTCATACTCGCTCTGTCCTTATCGTACCCTTTGTACAGATGAAAGATTGTTTAGGATTCATCCGCCTAGAAAGCAATGAACCGCGTAGCTTCAGCGATGGTGATGCTCATTTTGTATCGCAAATTGCAAATCAAGCCATTATTGCAATGGACAATGCCTCACTCTTCCAACGCATCCGTAATACACGCGATAGCTTACAGACCATTCTTGATGGTATGGAAGAGGGTATCATCATGATTAACCCACAAAAAGTTGTTACCATTGCCAACCCACCGATTACAATGCTTGGGCTGAATCCCAGTAAACTCATGCAAAAATCAATTACAGAGTTACTTAAAAATATAGATGTTGCATTATTAAAGAGTCTCGGTTTTGAAAGTGAAACACAATTTATTGAAATCGTCGATAACATCAACACAAGTCAATGGCGACAACAAGTTGCTCATGAATATAGCTTGACACAACCTGACGGCACACAGACCTATATCAAACGCTTACTCATTCCTGTCGAAGATGCCGACGACCAATCACAATTAGGCGTTTTAATGGTCTTCTATAATAAGACGGAGGAGCATCAACTCGCACAAGCCCGTGATTCCCTATCACAAATGATTGTTCATGACTTACGTAGTCCACTGACCGCTGTCACAACCAGCCTGAGTTTGCTGAAAACAATCGGAAGCGATGATGATAAGATCAAGACAATCATAGATAAAACAACCAGTGCCAGCCAGCAAGCCATCCAAACCGTTCTATCGCGCATCAACTCCTTACTCGATGTATCAAAGATGGAAAGTGAAGAAATCGAACTTCATATCGAACCTGCCGAACTCGCAACCATCGTCGATAATGTAATCATCGAACTTAGCCCATTAGCCCATGATATGAATATTCAAATCAAAAACGTTATCCCTGAAAATTTACCCCTACTCTATATTGATGGCAGTAAAGTTGAGCGTGTTTTACAAAACTTGGTGGATAATGCACTTAAATATAGTCCCTCGGATAGTGGAATTCTTATCCGTGCAGAAAGATTTGTGGATAGAAGCCATCTGATACGAATTGATATTGTTGATAGTGGACCTGGGATTCCTGAAAATTATAAACTCTCGGTATTTAATCGCTTTACACAAGTGGCAAAACGAGATGTTATACGAGGTGGCGTTGGCTTAGGTTTGACATTCTGCCGGATGGTCACAGAAGCACATGGCGGGGAAATTTGGGTCGAAGATAATCCCAAAGGTGGCAGTATATTTTCTTTAACACTCCCGCTCGTGCCCACTATACATACCGAAAAAGCATCTGATTTGTAGAGAAAGTTTCTTAGGCTTCCTCTACAACATCATAAACTTTTAACTCTCGATGATAGTAACTGTGTTAATTTTGTCTGCTGTGACGGATGGGTCTGGACGTGAAGGGTCAATACGTTGTAAAGAATTCAAGACCTTCAAACTTTCGTCATTGGCAACACGACCAAATACAGCGTGACGACCATCTAAATGTGGGGTTGGGATAAAGGTAATGAAGAACTGTGAACCGTTGGTGTTTGCACCTGCATTTGCCATGCTGAATGTCCCAGGGGAATCATGACGAATCCGCAATGCCGAATCTTCATCATTCCATTTGTAGCCCGGACCACCACGACCTGTTCCTGTTGGATCACCACCTTGTGCCATAAAACCATCTAACACACGATGAAAGATAACATCATCATAAAATCCATCTTTTGCTAAAAAGACAAAATTATTGACAGTAATCGGCGCGCGGTCAGCAAATAACTCAATTTCAATCATACCTTTGCTGGTATCCATCTTTGCGACATAGGTCTTAGACTCATCAATAATCATACTAGGTGGACTATCATATTGCTTTGCCATCAGCGACTCCTTATTTTTAGATTATCAAAACTTAAAATTTGCTAAGTATTTAACTTGCAACTACAAAATTAAGCATATCAAACAATAAAATATGTGAATAGGCTTTTCCATTTGGATGCAGAGTGTAACAATCTTATTGCATTTTACTTTATGAGTGGCGAAATTCCCCAATTCCCTGCATACTTAATAACAATAAACAAAACGTTTATTATTGATTATCGAAGTCAAGCATATAATAGAGATTGAATCAAAACAGTAATGAGGAGTTTTATCTGTGCCAAAAATTCTCTATATCGAAGACGATCCTAATAATCGCGCGTTGGTACGCCGTCTTCTCATGGCATATGACTTTGATGTTGAAGAAAGTGATAACGCCCTTGATGGGATTGAAAAAGCGAAAACTTATAGCCCCGATATTATCCTGATGGATATTAGTATGCCGGGGATGGATGGGTTGACCGCAACTAGCCGAATCCGCGAAACGGATGGCATTGCCGATATTACTGTCATTGCGCTCACAGCAAATGCAATGGATGGTGACCGTGAACAAACAATCCAAGCGGGTTGTAATGGTTATATCAGCAAGCCTATTAATGTAGATACATTTATTGACGAAATTTCAGAATACCTGTAGGTAAATTATATGTCAGAACGTAAATCGATAGACCCAAGTGAAGCACATGTCCTCGTCGTTGAAGATAACGTCCCGAATTTTGTCCTAATTGCCCGTATGTTGGCTTTTATGGGTGTTCAACGTTGTGAATGGAAAACCTCAGGTTGGCAGGTTGTACAATTTGCAGAGACCCTCCCTCGCATCGACCTGATTCTAATGGACATCCGCCTACCCTATGAAGATGGGTATCAAGCTCTACAAAAAGTCCGTGCAAACCCTCGCCTGCGCGACACAATCGTCTGTGCAGTTACAGCCGAAGCAAGTGAAGACCAAATGCACCGTGCCCAAAAAGCTGGTTTTGATGGTTTCCTCGGCAAGCCACTCGACCCAGACAAATTTCCAGAGCAAATCAAGCGTTTACTCAATAGCGAACAAGTGTGGGAGTGGAAGTAAGACACTCCTCCTACTTTCCTCGCTTTATATTATTTAGTGTTCTCGTTGTTTTTGGTTTCAATTTGATTAGTTTTTAGTATCTTTACGAACAACGAGCCTATTCCCGATTACACTATAAATAACAGAAGACAAATTGTAATTTTGTTCTTTACTCAGGTAAGGAATAATTAATCATGAAAATGGGAGTTGCGTTGTGAACAACGTCCTCAATATAAAACTTATTGAGCAATTAACAGCCATATCTGATGTAGAATCCATCGATGCCCTAATTGAGCAAATCTATCAGGCTTTCGATGCCCAACTTGATAGTTTTGATAGTCTTGTATTCTACCAAGCTGAAGATGCTGTTTATCGCCCGATCCTATATTACCCATCTGATGTCGACAAAGACGCTTTTCTTGATATTGCACAAGCAGATGTGCCCGCGCCCCTAAAAAACAACCAACCCAATATCAACAAAGATAACGTTTATTTAGGGATTCATGCACAAGGACAATTATTAGGTATTCTCTGCTTTCATATCACCGCTACCGAAGAACAAGACCATGTTCATTGGGTACTGATACAGAACTTGCTGACACTCCAATTTAAAGATTTGCTTTTGGATACACAAGCCGATAGCCCGCAATCAAAAACACTGCAAGAAATCACAGTTGATAAAACATTTGATGAGATGGCATTTAGTATTGCGCGTCACATGCTTCCACAAAAAGGGCGTTACGTTACAATCAATAAATTATTTTATGATGAACAAGGTCAGGTCATTGAATGGGGTGTGGTTGCCTCAGCCAATCGTAACAAAATCATGACTGAACAAGTCACAACAACATTCCCGTGGAAATCATTGAAGGATGATACAAGAAAACATATCCTAAGCGGGCAAATATTACATGTCACAAAAGACACCATCGCTGATGATAATAGCTCGTCATCAGAAAAAATACGGGAATTCTTCAATCAAGCCAATGTTCAATCCATGCACAATTTTCCCATTATGTCAGACGGTCAGGTTATCGCCGTTCTAACATTGGTTAATCGTAACGAACAAGCACTCACAACAGAAGACCAGCAGACTTTTACAACAATCTGTAATCAAATCGGCACGGTGGTATTCTTACGAGACCAAATTAACCAGACAAGCGTAATCCAAGAATTACTTCGTACAATGGTTGATGCCTCTTACCAAATCTCGTTGGCAGAAAATGATGCGGAAATCATAACCACCCTCTTTACCTCTATGCCAGAAGAAGTGTCACACATTGGGCTCTATCGTTTTCCGACTCCGATAACAAAAGATACCCATCCAACCAGTACCACCCTGCGTGTACTAGCAAGCTCGAATGATATTTTGAAATCAAACGAAACAATTCTATTTGATAAGGCAACCTTCTCCACAGATTTAGTACACACCTTATTAGCGGGTCAATTTGTCATTGAAAGTGATATTCATGCCATCACAGATAGACTACCCAGCACTTTATATGGGACGTTAGAATCTAGTTCAATTCAAGCGTTCATCCTCACAGGCTTACGCGCGAATGACCAGTTGATGGGGATGGTATTAATTGGAACAGATAAGAATATTTCTATTGATATTGGTTATCATCGGAACTTCCGCATTCTAGCTGATCAAATTGGTATCACATACGAAAATCAGCTATTACTCCGTCGTACTGAAGTCAGCCTGATGGAGACACAACTTCAATATGCAATTTCCAATGACTTGGTGCAAGCACAAAACTTAGTAGCAATCTTACGCACTTTACTCCAATACTTTGGCGAAAAAGCGGATGGGGCAGGCATTATCCAGATTGATTATGATGATATGTATCAATTCAAAGATGCCGTTATCACCCATCAACTCAATCCAGACCAAGACGATGTAATAGAACCCAACATCTCTATGACCAACTTTATTGCATTAGACGAACTCGCCAAACTACAGGTCGATTGGTCACGAGCAGATGTACCTGTTTACTTTATTGAAAATACTGAAACTGATGAATCAGCCTTACCACTTGATGCCTTTGTGCAACAAGATATTTCAAGTTGTATTCTTATCCCAATGATTGAGGATAGTAGAGTAACCCATGTGCTATCTCTCAACTGGAAAAGCTCACAGACATTCCCAGACCGCAATCGCCGTTTACTCACAGCAGTGCGTAGCCAACTTGATATTATCTATCAGAACCAACAATTACTACAATCTGCTCAAGTCACATCAACACAGCTTTCTCAACAAGTCCAAGTCCAACGTAGCCTCAATGAGCTAGCAACATTTACGGGTACAGTCCAAGATGAAAAGCTCTTATTAGAAAAAGGGGCAGAGACGCTTCAGAAAATTATGAATGTTGACCATGTCGGCATTATGTTAATTGAAGATAATGGTCAACAAGCCTATCTTGCTAGCGAATTTCCAAAACGCAGTCAAGGCGAAATACGTATTCGTATCCCTGATGATATTATGGATACACTTATGCGTGGTGAATATCATATTATGGCAGATGTGACATCAGAAGCAGAGCATATTGATTCAGCCGCAGCGGTACAATCTGTCAATGCAAAATCGAGTATTTTCCTTCCCTTCCGAGATTTATCAGGAAAGCTAATCGGCAGTGTCGGGCTAGACCAAGATAGCAGTGGCATTATCTTAAGCGACGAACAACTCCAAATCGCACAACTCATTAATGCACAAATTGTCAGCCAACTACAAAACTTGCGACTCCTACAAGACACACAAACACTTGCGACCCAAATGCAACAAGTCGCACGCTTTGGGGAAACCGTACAAGCGCGTTTAGATTTAGAAGAAATCTTACAAACCAGCCTCCACTTTATCCAACGTATCTTTGAAGCCGACTATATTGCGATTATCTTATATGACGAAACAATCGAGAAACTAGTTGTCCAAGCCTCCTACTTAGAAGGACATGAAGTCGTTTTGCCAGCGGTCAATGTCGTGATGCAGGCGGATAATACACTTGCTGGTGCTGTGTGGGAAAATCGCAACCCACTCTATGTTAGTAATTTGCAAGATAGTGACTACAGCAATCCAATATCCTCAACGATTCGTGCAGTTTACGCCGTTTCCCTCATTGCGCGTGGGGTCACACGAGGTGTCGTCGAGGTGGGACGTACATACAATCGCGGTATTCGTTCTGTAGAGCAAAGTGTACTCCTTCAATTGGCAAATCAATTGACCGTCGCGCTCGAAAATACGACCACCTATATTCAGAGCCAACGGCTTGCTCAAAATAAGGTGCTAGCAAACGAAATATCCTTACAATTACAACAACAAGTCGATATTGATAGCCTGCTCAACACAACCGTTACAGAACTGGGCAAAGCACTCGGTGCAAAACGAGCGCGTATTCGTCTCGGCATTCAACAGGTGGCGGAGAAAGAATAAGTTATGAACTGGAATAACAGACTCATCACAACGATCTTTGATGTATCGAAATATGAACGCCAGACACAACGAGAGAAGGCAATTTTTGTTTACACATTGCTTAGCTTAGGTTTGATATTAGCCAGTTTGTACTTTCTATTTATACCCGATGCAGAAGGAACTGCAGCAACAGGTGAGACACTCACCTATTTACAAGACTTCCTTCAAGGTGGCACGACATCTACTATCGTCGTCACTCTCTTTTATACCGTTGCCATCACATCCTATGGGCTGACAAGACAAGGCTTTGTTAATCTAGCAGGTGTTGGCATATTCATGATGATTTACGGTATCGCAATTGTGCCAGTCTTACTCGGCTCTCGCAATATGGTTCAACCGACAGTTCCAATTATGTTCAGTGTTTTGATTATGTTAGGTGGTCTAACTTATCAACTACGCGGGGCTATTGTTGCTATGATTATCTGCTTGCTGACCCTCTGGTTCAACTTTGACCCAGAGCTACTTTCCAGAGTACCAGTAATTACGATTGGCTTGGTGGGTTTCACTTTAATGTTAATTGCGTATATCCGTTTATCAGACACCAACCGTGCTGAAGGTGTTGCCCTAGAACAAGTTGAACGTCTCAAATTAGCAGAAATCACAACTAACCTATCTAGTTTATCGCTCGGTCGTTCTAGCCTCGACATCATCCTCAAACAAGGCTTAGACACCATCCAAAAAGGGTATCCTCAGTTTTATCATGCTCAAGTCTTCTTATTAGATGAAACAGGACGTAATGCCCAACTGGTATCCAGTACAGGCGAAATCGGACGCGCACTCCTCCAACGGCAACATAGTATCGGTGTCGGTTCACAAAGTGTAATTGGGCAAGCGACACTCCGTAATACCCACATTATCTCGCGTTCAGGCGAAAGAAGCTCTGTCCATCAGCGTAACGAATTTTTGCCAGATACCCTTATAGAAGCAGCCTTCCCATTACGAGTTGGAACACAAGTTATCGGCACATTAGACTTACAAACCAAGCTCAATCTAGAATTAACTGAAAATGATATTGCGATTTATCAATCTATGGCAAATAGTTTTGCACTCGCTATTGATAATGCTAGGCAATTTGAACTTGCAGAAGCCCGTGTCGAAGATAATCAGAAACTCGCACAACAAGCACAACAAGCACTGCAAGAAGTTGACCGTTTGAACAAACGCTTAATGGAACAAGCTTGGTCGGAGTATTTAGCAAGTCAAAGCGACCAACTCGGTGTCAATGTTGATTTTGAAAATGACGAAATTGAAAATAGCGAGACATGGTCAGAAACATTAACCCGCGCTATACAAGATGGGAATATCATACAAACAGTCGAAGATAATCAACGGCTCATCACCATCCCTCTCAAAGTACGTGGGCAAGTTGTCGGTGCAATGGAGTTTGAGATGGAGTCTGACGGAAGCATTGATCCTAACGACCTTACCCTGATTCAAGAAGTCAGTGAGCGTTTTGGCTTAGCCGCAGAAAACACACGTCTGGTAGAAGAAAGCCAACGTGTTGCCCAACGTGAAGCCCTTATCAACGAAGTCGGGTCTCGTTTGCAGGCAACAAATAATATCGAATCCACATTAACAGAAGCCGTCCGTAGCTTAAACAACATCTTAGGCGCACGACGCGTATCGATTAAATTACGCGAACCTAATAACGAGGTATCCAATGGGTCAAACTAGATTGCATATCATGAATAGGTCGGAGTGAGAGTAAACCATGCAACGATTCAGACAAAATCAAACTGACACAATACAGATTCAAGAGATGGATTCTATTCGACGCAATATAGCTATGGTTATCCTATCTATTACTGTAATTTGCGCAACTATCTTCAATACATATAGTATTTTGACGGGTGCTTCTATAACAGGTGGAGAAATAAGTTTTGTTGGATATATAATTGCAAGTGTCTGTTTTATCGCATTTTTGATGTTATATTTCGATGTGCTTAGCAACATCGCACTTTATTTACCGTCGTTAATATTCTTAGCCGTTTTGATTATAAACCCAAGTGAAGATGGGTTTTCATTAACTTATATAAGTTTAATGATTGTTAGTGCAATTATTATCAAACTACCTGTTTATATTTTTCTTTGTCTTATAACAGGTGTTTTTAGTATCTATCTTGGACAGCAAACAACGGCTTACCCTTATTTTGCAAATGCTATCATAATAATGACCGCTGGTGGATTAGTAGCCTACGTTGTCTATCGTTTTGAAAATATTACAAATCGATCAGTTCGTATTAACACACTACTACAGACAAACTTTGATGTAGGTCAAAGTATCAACCAAGAACTGGAATTACAACAACTACTCGATAATACCGTCAACACAATTCGTGATGAATTTGATTTCTATCATGTTCAAGTCTTCCTCATTGATAATGATTATAAATTTGCGAATCTGGTCGCCAGTACAGGTGAAGCAGGTCGACAATTGCTTGCGCGTAATCATCGTTTAGCTGTTGGATCACAAAGTGTTATCGGACGTGTGTCACAAGTTCCAGAACCTATCATCGCACAAGATACAGGAGCAGATACCGTCCATGCAAATAATGAGCTACTCCCTGAGACACGGTCAGAGCTAGCCTTACCCTTGATTGACGGGGGTCAAATCATCGGTGCGCTGGATGTGCAGAGCGTTATCGCAAATGCTTTCCAACCGATTGATATTCAAGCCTTGCAAATCATTGCGAATCAGCTTGCAGTCGCTATCCGTAATGCAAGATTATTTGAACAAGCCCAATATAATATCCAAGAAAACAAACGCCTGCTATTTGAATATGAAACCAACCTACGTGAAGTAGACCGCCTCAATCGCTCACTCACACAACGTGCATGGGATAATTATGTGACTCAGTCCTTTGTTGATGGTGTGACTTTAGAAGATAATCGCTTTGTACCCAAGGCGAGTTGGTCGCCTGCGATGCAACGGGCAACAGCCCAACAACAAGTCCAAACCCAAATTAAAGAAGATGAAAATATCGTCACCATCCCAATTATATTACGTGGGCAAGCATTAGGGGCTATCGAAGTGGTTATCGAAAATGCGGGTAGCCTCACCGATACCGTTGAAATGATACAAGCGATTAGTCAACGCCTCGCGATTAGTTTAGAGAGCGCACGCCTATTTGAAGAGACACAAGAAGCCTCTTTGCAAGAACAACAAATCAACGAAATTGTATCGAGTTATGAAACAGCCCTAACGATTGATGAGCTTCTGCATGTGACCTTAGAACAGCTTCAACAATCACTCGGCGCAGAAGAAGGTATTATACGACTCGGCATTACAGAATCTAGCGAGATCCCCGCACATCACAATGGAAACGGAAATGGAGGTTCGCCCACATGATACAGGGTCTTCTTCAACGCCTTTTTAGACTTAATCATGAGTACGACACACTCATCATACAACAACGCGCGCAACGCTTACTCTATATCTTAGGTATCAGTATTGTAACAGTATTGTTTTGGATTATATTCTTATCATTACCATCAATCCTCAATGAAACTGCCAGTATACAAAATACCGTCATACCTATCGCTTTCTTAGGCATAAACTTCATTCTCTATAGTTTGATTCAACGGGGTTTAGCAACACGCGCATCTCAAATCTTTGTTGCCTTATTATTTCTTGTCTGTATACCTTTATCAGCAGAAGATCTCATTGAGCCAACAATTATCACCGTCATACTACCGATCGTCTTAGCTGGTGTTTTGCTCAAGAACCGTACTGCCCTCTTAATTACAAGTTTGGTTATACTATTCACTATACGGGCAGCAATATTCACAAGCACAATACAAATTGATACCCCAAACATCATCGTTCTTGTGATTGTCATTGCATTATCAGGGATATTTCTTATTTTGTTTAATAGCAGTCTTGAATCAATTACAGAGTCTGCTGATGACTTAATTTTGAAAACACGCAAACTTGGACAACAGCAAACAACATCATCACAAGAAACAGGCGACATTATAACAGGCGCAATCAATCACCTACGATCACAATTAGGATACAGTTATATTCGCGTTATCCTCTTGGATGAAGATTTACAAGCCCAACAGACCTATTATAGTAGTATTGGTCTGGAACGTGTGGCAGAAGCAACAGCCTTTACCTTCACCAATAACTCAGCATTTCAAAAAGCCATCGACACGGGTGAAATGCAATTCATCAGCAAAAACGATCTTGGTAATTTATCTGCCCATTTATTACCCTCATCCAATACAGGTGTAATCGTTCCAGCACAAAGTTACAATCAAACCATCGCATTATTTGATATTCAAACAGAAAATGATGAAGTAATCCAACCCGAAGTCGCAACGATTCTGAACCTGTATATTAGCCAAATTGCAGGGACTCTTATCTATCAACAGATGAAGCATGACCTCACCAGCGACATCAACGAGCAACAAATCATCATAACCCAACAACGCAGCCAAATTCAGAGTATGCAACTCCTTCAAACGGAGGGGATTGTGACAGATTGGCAATCTTATTTACAACAACGCGGGCTATCCACCATCGGTTATAACATTGATAAAAGACGACAAGTCAGCGATTTACAAATGGGTGATATACCTGAGGTATTTCGTCCAGTGTTTGAAGATGGGAAAATTGTCATCGAACAAACGGGTGATAATCAACAAATCATTATCCCTATCGGCTTCCGCGATACCATCTTGGGTGTTCTCTCGTTCCAAATACCAAAAGAAATCCCAATCACAGAGCGCAAACTTGATTTTATCCGTAGTGTAACCGAGCGACTTGCTCTTGCATTAGACAATAAACGCTTGCTAGAACAAACACGAATCCAAGCCCAACGCGAAAGTACCGCGAACCAGATTGGTAGTGTTCTACTCAGTTCCACAGACGTTCAAAGTGTGTTACAAACAGCCGTCAGCCAATTTAATGAGGCACTGGGAGCAGTTTCTACGCAAATTTATCTACAACCAACACGTTCACAAGCTATTGACCAAAAGAAACAAGAGGGTACCGTATGAACATCTTAAGAGTCTCCTCCTGGTCCATCAATATAAAAATCTTCTTTATCTTATTTTTGGGTTTGATTATACTCAACCTCATCAACACTCCCTTGAGTATCCAGACCTTCACAGATGTCAACCGCCAAGCCTTTCGGCAAGTCGTGACAGAAAGTGCCTTAAGACAAAAAGAAGCCATTGAAGAAGATTTTGCATTTGCACTCGGGATCTTTGAGCAATTTCCAGATAAAACCATTCCGTATCTATCCGTCACCCAATGGCTGACACGCTCCGACCCATCAACAGAAAACTTTGAGGTAGAAGCAACCCAAGCCAAAAGTGCCGCGGAAATCGCAATCGAAGCCCAAATATTATCAATTGCCCCCACCATTTATCGCCAAGCATGGCTGATTGATGCAAATGGACAGATCATCGCTAATCCAACCAGTTTTATCGAGCCTCGTTTTGATGTGAGTGTCGGTGAATATATTGATGTCTCAGATTCACCTGCTCATCGTGCAGGGCAACTCCTCGGACAAGTCACTAACGAAGATCGAGTCGTTGACCTCGTTGTTGAAGAAGTTGACAATCGGCTTTCTGTTCAACTCGTCATCGCAATTAAACGTAGCGATACATTTGTAGGCACACTTGTTGTTGAACTAAATAACGCCAGTATTTTTGTGAGCAATATGCAATTATCAGGGGTAAATAATGACACCTATAGCTTTATCGCCAGCCCAGATAATAGCAATATCCCAATTGCCCTGCCAACAACATCAAATGAACTCATCAATCTAGACACACAGGCAACGCGTTCCTCTGCCATATTACAAGAGGCGCAATCTTATCGGTCTGGCAACCGACAAGTTCTCGGGTTTTATTCTCAACTATTCGAAGATTTCAGTAATGATATTGTCTTTGTTGTCGAACTTAACGAAGCAACCGCATTACAAGATATCTCATTATCGATTCTTTCAACACTAGGTCCGACAATCCTACTTCAAACCTTCCTATTACTAATTGTTATCTACTTTATCAATCGCTACTATGTTCATCCCATTAATGTTGTTACCAACACAATCCGTGCAATTAATGCGGGAGACTTTCGATCCAGCTTCCCAATTAACACAAGCGATGATGAAATCGGCGAACTAGCAGAAACCGTGATTGATTTACGTCAACAGCTTCGGTCATTTACCAATGATGCAAATGAACGAATCGAGGCACGAGCGCGTGACTTGCAAATAACCCAAGAGATTGGTCAAGTAGCAATTTCCGAGACCGACCTCAATACATTAATGAACAAAGTGGTAGACCTCATTACCGAGCGATTTGATACCATCTATCATGCTCAGATTTTCTTGATAGAGGGGGATTATGCGGTTCTTAATGCCAGTACAGGCGAAGCAGGTCAACAACTCTTAGCCAAAGGGCATCGCCTTGGTGTCGGAAGCCTGAGCGTAATCGGGCGGGTCACACAACAAAATCAGACAATCATCTCGCGTGATACAACCACAAGTGATGTTCATCAACGTAATGAATTCCTAAAGGATACACGGGCAGAACTTGCGATACCATTAAGATTAGGGACAAGAGTTATCGGGGCGCTCGACGTGCAAAGTGTGCAACGAGATGGGTTTGATGATAACCTCATCACTATTCTAGAAACACTTGCCGACCAAATCACAATCGCAATTGAGAACTCACGGCTCTACGAACAGGTTCAACAAAGATTACTTGAGGTAGAAAAAGCCACCCAACAACGTACAGAAAATAATTGGCAGGACTATATGCGGACACAACGTACACAAGCCATTATCACACGGGCGGGCGCACAAGCGGTTTATGATTTCTCCATCCTGCGCGAACAAGCCGTCGCCACAAAACAAATCAGCATCGGTAGTGCGACACAACGCGACACTATCCCAATTGCTATTCCTGTTGTTATCCGCGACCAAGTATTAGGAGTTATCGAATGGGAAATTCCAGAATCTGAGTTTAGCCAAAATCGAATTTTGCTGGCAGAAGAGTTATCCGCACGGCTTGCAGTCAGTCTCGACAATGCACGACTTGTTGAAGCAGGGCGACAAACAGCAGATAATGAACGTATTATCAATACAATTAGTGCTAAAATAAGTGAGCAGACAGATATTGAACAAATCTTACAGACTGCTATTCAAGAGGTTGGACAAGTATTACGCTCACCACGCGTCAACATCCAACTCAGCTCAAGTAAAACAAATGGTCATCAATCAACATCCGATAATTCGTAGAAACGTGATGTAAAGGGGATTGTTTCTATGCTTCAAAGCCTACAAGATACACATCCGAATATTGCACAACTCATCTTAAGGCGGATTATTCCCGTCTTAGTAGTTACATTTGCCGTATATATTATTGTCATTGGCAATTCTGTTTATAATACGGTCAATAGTAATCTGCTTAGCAGTCACGATCAAGCGAGTACAACATTACAAGCTCAGATAATCGCAGATTTCAACTTCTTATTGCGCGAAAATCAAGACGTGGCGAACTCAAGTCCATTACGCTCGCAAGCTGACGAATTACTTGTGAATAATGTCGAAGTGAGTGGAATTATCAACAATCTGTTTGCTGATGTTATCCGCCTAAATCCAAAAGAATATCTGGCAGTACAATACATAACCAGTAATGGCGCAATCTTTAATGAGGTTATCAACGAGCGTGGTATCGCAACAGTCTCCAGCTCATCACAAGTACCGCGCTCAGAACCCAGTATTATTCAATCTGCTGCATTCCAAAATGCCCTCCAAGCGGTTGCTTCTGATGATTTTTATATCAGCAATTTTGAATTAACCGTTAATGATGCAGGCGAGCCAGTTACCCCGTTACAGGTCACATTTAGCGTATATGTACCTGTATTTGATTTGACTAATCCAAGAACACCACTGGGGACAGTACGTTTTGTAATCGCCGCAGATTCCGTCCTTAATATCATTAATAATCCGATTTTAAATGAGAATAGTGCAGGCACAGGTCGGCAATTCTTCTTGATAGACCAGAATAACGATGTCGTTGCGAATAGTAATGCACCATCACAAGATTACCTATTCCATCTCGTCGACCAAGAGCTTAGCCATGAAGAAAATGAATTTCATGAGTTAGTACGCAACTTTCTAGCAAGCACGGACGCAAACGAGACATCATTACAAGCTCAAGACGGGGTTCTTTTTACCATCAGAGAATTTAATACAGGCGATAATGCGAATACAACTTGGCGACTGGTTATCACGGATTCGCAAAGTACATTATTTGCCCAATTTACAATTGTCATGCTTGTTATCACAGCTATAACCATCGTCATCCTTCTCATCGTAATTTATGTACTAAATCAGCTCATTACCCCTATACTTGAACCCCTAATGAACGTGAGCCAGCAAGCACAACAAATGGCTGCGGGACAGGGACGCTACCCAACAAGCAACATCAATATCCAAGCCGATGAAGAAGCCGTCGCCCAACCTATCTCATCAGCCCTCAACTCACTCTCAGGGCGCATTCAGCAACTTACGGGTGATTTAAGTGAACAATCGACACGCCACAATCGAGATATGCAAATTATTACAAACATCGGTCGAGAGACAGCCACCTTCTATAATATCGATGACTTGATGCAACGTTCTATTGAGCTTATTTGTAATGAATTAGGCTTTTATCATGCACAAATCTTCCTGATTGATGATGCTGCTGTGAATGCGGTACTCGTCAAAAGTCGTGGAGAAGCAGGACAACAGATGCTCGCACAAGAGCATAAGTTAGCAGTCGGGTCGGATAGTATTATTGGTCGAGTCACCAGCCAACTCAAACCTGTTATCGTTAATGATACAAGTAAGGGCGGTAGCATACATGGCTTTAATCCATTACTCCCCAATACCCGTGCAGAAATGGCATTGCCCCTTGTTATTGCAGACAATTGCATCGGTGCATTAGACATTCAATCAACGGATACAGATGTTTTTCAATCGCTTGATATTCCCAAGTTCCAACTCATCGCCGACCAACTGGCAGTTGCCATTTATAATGCGCGGCTTCGCGAACAATCAGACCAACGTATTGACCAAATCAATCGTCTGAACCGACAACTCACTGCAAACGCATGGACTGACCTCGAAAGTGAACTGGGGTTAGATACACAATATTCTTATAACCTCATGGAGATTAGCACCGATACGAGTGTTGAACCGACAGAAGGAAGCCTTGCCGCGCCGATTAGTATTCGGGGTGAAGTCGTCGGTACATTGAATGCCACCCCACCTGATGGGCAAGCATTCTCGGAAGGAGACCAGGTCATCCTCCGGGCAGTCGCAGAACGTGTTGCCCTCGCAATCGAAAATGCACGTTTATTCCAAGAAACACAAGTTGTCCTATCAGAAACTGAAATTCTCTATGAACTCAGTCGTAAATTGAGTGAAGCGGCAACATATGATGACCTTATCTCAGCGATTATCAAAGTCACAGCATCTAATGCGCATGGTGGTCAAATCTGGTTATTTGATGATTATAATATTGGAGAAAAACCAGAGTGGGCAGAGCTTCGTACAACGAGTAATCTCATCTATACAGAAGATGAATCGGCTGGTGGGCTTGTCCGTCTGCACCTAAGCGACCATCCTCTCATCAACAGGTTGAGTGGAATAAAAGTCCTAAGCATTGATGACATCGATGCAGATCCTGATATTGATGAAGGCTTATTAAACTTAACTGCCCAGATGGAAGCACGAGCCATCACATTTATCCCCTTAAGTGTGCGTGGTCAATGGAAGGGCTTCATCACCATCTACTTCAATCAAGCCCATAAATTTACAGAGCGCGAAATCCGCATCCATAACGCCCTCATCGACCAAGCCGGTATCGCAATTGATAACCGCCTCTTGCTGGAACAAACCGAATATGCGCTAGAACGTAACGAAAAATTGTATACCTCCAGCCGTATTATCAATACCGCCGATACATTACAAGACCTTGTTTATGCGGCTGTTGCGACAACAACATCAACTAAGGTCGATTTTTGGTTGGGTGTTTTTGACGACAACGTGACAGAGAATCTATGGAATAATAACTTGCGGATTGTCGCTCGTTCTGAGATGGGTAATGTCATCCAAGCAGACGAAGTCTACACAGTAAATATTCCAGCAGACTCTCCTATGCGTCATGGTGATCCTGAAGTAGTGAGTGATCAACCTCATAACTCATGGATGTGGGATACATCACATGCCTTTATATCAGCCTTCCCACTCTTCAGTGATAATCAGCCTTTAGCCCTTTTCTTCATTGTGTCCTATGAAAATTATCAACTCTCAGATGATGATTATGAAGCATATCGTTCATTAACAGGACAGATGAGTACCCAAATCCAAAACTCACGATTACTGGAACAAACAGAGTTGGCACTAGCAGAAACGCAACGCCTCTATATTGCGAGTCGAGCGATTGCAGGCGCAACCGATGTTGACAGTATCTTTGAATCTGCGGCAGGACACCTTGCCCTACCCTTTATGCAATCAGCAGTTGAACAACGTATTATCATCAGCCTAATCGAAGCATATCCGTCCTATGAGACAACAGCACCGCAGATGCGCTATCGGTATCAGTGGACGAGCGATCCTAATGTTCCCTTTAGCATACCGACAGGGGCAATTACACCCAGCAGTGAAGCACCCTTTGCAACATTGTTCGATTCACGGGCAACATCTGTGCATTATTCAAACTTAGCAGATGACCTCGCAGATAATCCCGTGATACAAAAAGTACTCACCCAAGATAGCGGGCAAAGTGCAGTTATCGCTGTTTTACAAACCCGTCAAAATTGGTATGGTGTTCTTGTCTGTACCAGTAGCGTCACTAATGCTTTTGATAGCCGTTATATCGAATTTATTCAAGCAGTTGCCAATCAAATTTCAATCGGTATTGAAAACCAGATTCTATTCGATGCGGCACAATCCGAGCAAGAACGTCTACAGACGATTCTATCCACCCTGCCAACAGGTGTTATGGTTGTTGACCCAGTGACCTTCGTTCCCATTCTGACAAACGACAGCACACGTCAACTATTAGGGGCTATCGTTGATACAAATACACCCTTCAGCTCAGAAGCATATAATCTATACCGCACCGATACAGATGCGCTCTATGTAACAGAAGACCTGCCCATTTATCAAGCTGCCCAAACAGGGCAAAGCCATATGGTAGATAATATCGCATTAATCACTGATGACTATCGTATTGAACTTTTGCTCAATGCAGCACCCATTTATGATAGTGCAGGTAATCAAACCGCCATTGTTGTTGCGGTTCAAGATATTAGTAACTTGCGTAATCTTGAACAAACCCTACAAAAGAACTTGCGTGAAACAGTATCACTCTATGAAATTCAGCGATCCGTCGCACAAGCCGAAACGCTCGATGATTTATTCGACACCATCATGGTGCAAATGCTCCTACTCCAACCTGATGATGCCCTTATCATCATGAACGATGAACAAGCGAATCAAATCGTGCTTGCTCGTCAAATGTTAAACACAGTTGATGATATACGAGGGTTGAAATCTCTCTTACCACAAGAGAGAACCATCCGAATAGAGGATATTGAAAAACATCCTGATGCAACACCAGAAGCAAAGTTTGTCTTCCAGCAACTGCAAGCTCAATCAGCGGTTGTACTCGCATTACGTGTGCCGAACCGTGAACAAACACTAGGTTGGCTCATGATGACCAAATCAGTGACAAATGGCTTCTCGATAGATGATGAGCGTTCCCTTATCACACTCAGCGATATGGCGCGGACTGCAATTGATAACCGCTACCTTGTTCAAAGTTCACAAACAGCACTCCAAGAAACGCGCTCACTCTATGCAGCAACCACAATGGTGACACGCTCCGCAGACATTGATGACTTGGGTGACGCTATCAAACAATCAATTCTTGCCCTCGAGCCTGATATGTATATGGGTTTTATTGCACTTGACCCAAGCAACATTGTGACCTTATTTGATAATGGATTCGAGCCATCTATCGAAGATGGTATCAACATAGACATCCTCAAAACAGCAAAACTACCCAGCCAAGATGGTGTCTATATCAGTGATATATCACGCACAACCCATAGCGACTTTGAAGTCGAGCTAATGAAGAGCAGTCATATCAAATCCTTTGTCGCGGTCAACTTACGCATGAAAGATGTCGATAGTGGTCGCATTCTCATCGGGTTTAAACAACCAAAAGTATTTACAGAAGGCGATGTTCGTTACCTCAGTTCGATTGCAGATAGTGCATCGGTTGTCATCGATAATCAAGTCTTGTTAGCACAAATCCAATCCACACTACAAGAAACCAGTGTACTCTATCAATCAAGTCGCGCCCTTACAGATGCGACATCACCAGAAGAAATTATCGATGTTGTCGTGAATTACCTCATTGGTCCTCATGTCAACCAAGTATTTGTTGCCCTACTCAATACACGCAGTTGGGATGTCACAGGGGCAACCGTGGAGGTAGCGGCAGGTTGGAATGCTGATGGTGGTGTAAACCTAGAAGGTGTAACCCTCAGTGCAGACCAATTCCCAGCATGGGAGCAGTTATCTTCACAAGAGGTACTCATTATCAGCGATATTTATGATGAGGCACTTGGGCTAGATATTATGCAACGTACCAGTATCGAAAGCCTAGATACACAAGCCCTTGTTGTCATACCACTTCGTGTATCCAATCGTTCCATTGGTAGCATTTGGATTGGCTCACGTCTTGCACATAATTATGACACAGCTGATACCCGTATCTATCAGTCCTTTGCAGAGTCCGCGTCACTTTCACTAGAAGCATCTTATCTCTTTGCCCAAACAGAGCATCGCGCCCAACAGCTAGAAACATCAGCACAGGTCGGGCAATCCATTGGTCAGTTGCTTGAACTTGATGTTCTCTTACCACAAGTGGTAGAACTGATTCGTGAACGCTTCGGCTATGACCATGTTCAAGTCTTCCTAATGGATGATCGTGATGAATATGCGGTCTTGAAAGCAAGTACAGGTGAAGCAGGTGTTCAACTTCTTGGGATTAATCACAGGCTGGCAAAAGGTTCAAACAGTGTTATCGGACGTGTGACTAAAGTCGGTGAACCAACCATTGCACTCGATACAGCAGATGCCAATGTGGTGCATCAGCCCAACCAGTTCCTGCCCTTAACACGCTCAGAAATGGCTTTACCACTCTATGTTAAAGGGGCAATCGTTGGCGCACTCGATGTACAATCGAATCAACCAAACGCCTTTACGGAAGAAGACATCCGCGCGTTGACTACACTCGCAGGGCAAATTGCAATTGCGATTGATAATGCTAACCTCTACAACGAAATCGAACGTCGCGCATCTGACATGAGCCTGCTCTTTGATACCACAGTGGTTGCAACCGCATCTGATACACTAGAAGATTCCCTTCACGCTGTAACCAACAATCTATATGAAGCGTTCCAAGCGAATGCGGCCGTCTTCTATCTACCGCAGAAGCAAATCAATCGCACCATATTAGTACCTGTTGCGCTTTCTGGAACTCAACAACCGATCTCAGAATTAAGTGAAGTTACAATTGGTGATAACGACGACTTAATTGGACTTTCAAGCCAGACACTCAATGCAGAGCTTATCCAGAATATTGAATCAGAAGGACGATATGTACCGATTGTCCAATCCTCATCATCAGGCATGATTGTGCCAGTCAATACAGGTGGGCAATTGATTGGTCTAATCGTTGTCGAACATGAGAATGCCAGCGCCTTTACCTATGATGACCTACAAGTCGTTGTCACACTCGCAGGGTCACTTTCTGCCATCATCCAAAACTCGATATTGGTCGACGAATTACAAGAAACCAACGACCAGTTACGTGAAGTCGATCGCTTGAAGAGCCAGTTCCTTGCGAATATGAGTCACGAATTACGGACTCCGCTCAATTCGATTATTGGATTTAGTCGTGTGATGCTCAAAGGGATTGATGGTGCATTAACCGAAATGCAAGAACAAGACCTCACCACCATCTATAATAGTGGGCAACACTTATTGAACTTGATTAATGATATTCTTGACCAAGCCAAATTAGAATCAGGTAAGATGGATCTCAAATTTGGTCACTTTGGTGTCAAAACGATGCTCGAAAGTGTCAAGTCCATCGGTATTGGTCTTGTCAAAGAAAAATCCATCGACATCTTTATTGACATTGAGTCAGGATTAGCTGAAGCTTATGGTGACGAATTCCGTACCCGCCAAATTCTACTCAATCTTGTTAGTAATGCTTCAAAATTTACACAAGAAGGTAGCATTACCCTACGCGCTTATAGTGTCGAAATTAAAGGCGCAGAAAAGCCATTCATCAGAATTGATGTTGTTGATACAGGTATCGGCATTGATGAAAAAGATCTTCCTGTCCTATTTGAGACATTCCGCCAAGTCGATTCCTCGCTAACACGGACTGTCGGTGGTACAGGTCTGGGTCTGCCTCTATCCAAATCACTCGCAGAAATGCAGGGTGGTAACTTACTGGTAGCATCAGAAGTTGGCGTTGGCTCGACCTTTAGTATTACAATTCCGACCGAAGAAGTGATCACACAAGACGAGGCAAACGACGCAGAGCCACAAGACATCTATGCAGAGGATAAACCCGCCACCCAAACAACACGCCCAACTGTCACAACCGAAGCCATCACAGATGCAAATAGCGCACCACCACTGAACAAACGGGTCATCACACAAACCATCAAGCAAACAACCAAGCGCACTGTACTACTTATCGAAGATAATAAAGATATGGTAGACCAGTTCCGCCGCCTCATCCAACGTGAAGGCTTTGAAGTACAAACAGCCGACCATCCTGCCTATGCAGAAGCAATGGTGAGCAATCTGCGCCCGACAGTCCTTGTCATGGATGTTAACTTTGCTGATGGACAAGGTTGGGAAATTCTCGAACGCCTCAAACAACGTGATGATACCTTTGATATTCCAATCATTGTCTGCTCGGTTGACCCCGATTCGGAACGTGCCTATCAAATCGGCGCACATAAATATATTAGTCGCCCCTTCACCAATGAAGACATTGTAGACGCTGTTCTGGATGCAGAAAAAGAAAGTCAGCGCGAACGCATCCTTATCATTGATGACCAACCACAAAGCGTGCGATTACTAGAAGAACTCTTGAATGAAAATGAAAACTATCGTATCTTCTCAGCCGACAACGGTACAGAAGGTATTTCCTTAGTTGCGCGTCGTCGTCCAGATTTAATCATCCTTGATTTACGGATGCCACATATGGATGGCTTCGCAGTGCTAAAAGAGTTGCGTGGAAACCCTGAAACAGCAGATATTCCTGTCATGATTGTAACTGGGGAACTTGACTTGAGCGCAGATGAGCAAAACCAACTCGCCAATGTCCTTGTCTTACGCAAGACCGATATTACAGAAGAAGAATTTGAGCAATTTGTTAAAGAAGTACGAGACCATCTCGACAACCATGGGAGTTAATTGTATTGATTGCTAATACGACAAAATCGATTATCTTAGAATGTAGCTATTGTCACAGCATGACCCCCTTAACACAATTTGAGGGGGCGTGTCCAAGCTGTGGTGATACACTCGTTGAAGCCCGTTATGATCATGACAATTTTGATGTTAACGCTTGGCTAGAGGACTTAAAAAGCCGCCCTGCAACACTATGGCGCTATCATGAAATCTTACCGATTTATGACACATCCAATATCGTCAGCCTCAATGAAGGCGGTACACCACTCATCAAGTCGCGTCGTTTGGCAGCCACACTCGGCTTGAAAAATCTATACCTCAAAGATGAGCGTCAAGGACCAACGGGGAGCTTCAAAGATCGTCAAGCAACCGTTGCCATTTCGGCTCTAGTCGAAAAAGGTATTGATGAAGTGGTTGTCGCCAGTACAGGGAACGTCGCCATCGCCTACTCTGCTTATGGCGCGCGGGCAGGGATTCATCTGTGGGCATTCTTCCCACAATTGACACCCAACGATAAAATGCGTGAAGCCGCCCTCTATGGTGCAGAAATCATCAAAACAACAGGCAATTACGACCAAACCAAACAATTGGCTGCGAGCTTTGCCGAAAATAAGGGCATCTTCCTCGATAAAGGGATTAAAAGTGTTGCCGCAATTGAAGCCATGAAAACAATGGCATATGAAATCGCCGAACAATTAGGCAATGAATTTCATAATGGTGACAAATGGCTTGCGCCTGATTGGTTCTTACAAGGTGTCAGCGGTGGGATGGGTCCAATTGGTGTCGGCAAAGGCTTCCGCGAAATGCTTGACTTTGGCATTACGGATAGTATGCCTGCAATGGGGCTGATTCAATCATCGGGTTGTGCGCCAATGGTTGAGGCATTTAAACGTAAACAGCGTGTCGCTACTCCCGTTGAAGATTCACATACGATTATTGCAACCCTTGCAACAGGCGCACCAGGACGAGCTTACGAAATTCTATATGATTATGTCGATGAATACGGCGGACACTTTATTTCAGCATCAGACGAAGAAGCCTTCCAAGCGATTCGCATCTTAGCTCAACAAGATGGTATATCAGTTGAACCAGCAACAGGTGTTACCTTTGCAGGTTTATTTAAAATGGTGCGCGAAGGTATCATTAAACCCGATGATATTGTCGTCGTCAATGTATCAGGACATACCTTACCTGTAGAAACACGTATCCTCGGCGAACAATGGCAGAAGTTGGTTGATTTATCGCAAACACCCACCTCACCACAAGTTCCCGAAGCCAGCTTAATCAGTGCCGTTAGCTCTATTCCTGTGTCATTTAAGCGCGTCGTGATTATCGAAGATAATGAACCCGCCGCCCGTTTGATGAGCCGCCTTCTTGAAGGGCGTGAAAATTGTGAAGTTTACTTAGCCCATAACGGTGCTGCAGGGCTTAACATCATGCGCGAAATCAAACCTGATTTGGTCATTACAGATTTGATGATGCCCGATGTTGATGGATTCACAGTCATAAATACCATGAAATCAGACGATACACTTGCCGATATTCCGATTGTGGTTGTCAGTGCAAAAGAACTGACGGTACAAGAACGTCAATTCCTTGACAACAATGTGGATATGGTCTTGCAAAAAGGCTCATTTATAGACGACTCTTTTGTCGAGCAAATTATCAGTAAATTAAACTAACTTAGGCACATAGCAAGTGGTTTTGACATCTACCATACCAATGACAATAGTAAAAAACTGCTATAAGTCATTACCCTAAATGGTTGATTCATGTTATATTGTGTGAGAAGAAGTCTTATTAGAGGTGTACATTGTTTGATTCGGCTCCAACCATCCTTATCATAGAACATGACGAACAAACGCGTCACGATGTACAATTTATCCTTAAAGGAATCGGCTATCATGTCGTAACGGCTTCGCGCGCACTCGACGGCATTGATATAGCCCGCAAACTCAGCCCTGACCTCATTATTGTTGCGATGGACTTACCCGATTTAATGGGTGGAGAGCTTGCCACAACATTACGCTCCGACAAACGTTTCCGTGACACACCGATTATTGCCTTTATGACAGGTGATGACTCTGAAGAGCGTGATATGGCATTTGCCGCAGGTATCAATGGGCATATGGTTAAACCCATCAACCTAGAAGCCTTGCCCTTTAATGTTGAATTTTATATGAGTGGCGGAACGGATAGCATCGACGATACGGAACGACTACAAGTTGCGCGGTCACGCTTCTTACAAGATGTCGTCAAACGCTTAGAGGAACGTATCCGTGAGTTAGAAAATAAAAATGAGACCTTAGAACGCATCGACCAAATGAAGGATTCCTTCATTCAGCTTACAGCACACGAACTACGAACCCCCTTAACATTGATTACAGGCTATAGTGGTCTATTAGAAGATCACCCACCTTTAAAAGAAATGAGACAAACAGACGAGAGCATGGGTACATTAATTGATGGTCTGTTAGAGTCGATTACACGAATGCAAGGGATTATTGAGGAAGTCTTAACCGTCAGTCGTATCATGACCAGTCAGGTTGAATTAACCCTCGCACCCATTAGCCTTGCAAAAACGGTAATGAATGTATTACAACGATATAAAGAAGTTCTCGTTGAACGCGATTTGACACTCTATTTTTCTGAGGACGAGTGGCCCAAATCCATGCGGGCTGATGGTGATTTAATTGAACTCACCCTCACAAATCTCATCTCCAATGCGATTAAATACACACCGAATGGTGGCGAAATCCACATCAAAGCTCAAACAAAAGGTAAGTTAGTACGCTTCAGTATTCGGGACACAGGCATTGGTATCGCCAGAGATAATCAAAGTATTATCTTTGATCGTTTTCACATTGGCGGACAAGTCGAGACGCACACCACCAGCAAAACAGCATTTGGTGGCGGTGGGCTGGGTTTAGGTTTAGCTATCTGTAAAGGGATTATCGAGGCACATGGCGGTACAATTACAGTAGAAAGCCCAGGGTTCGACCCGAAAAAACTACCCGGTAGCGAATTTATTGTCATTCTACCTGTTATGGCAAATTCACAACAAAATGTATTTACCTCCTCGCGGACAGGTGTACTCAAACGTTTAGCCCGTCAGTAATCAGATAGGACAAATACATCGTGGACAAGCAAGCAATTAATGCAAAAGCTGTTGCAACTGTATTTGCCACACCTATGTTATTAGGCATGGCACCCATCTTTGGTAAACTTGCCATCAATACAGGCGCAGACCCTTTCAGCGTGGCGGCATTACGTACCATCATGGCAGTCACCATCTTATGGGTCGCCTACATCCTGTTTTTCCGAAAATATATTTTCATCTACCCAGCAGGTCTCATGGGGTGCATCGTTATTGGTGCAATCAATGGCATTGGTTCATTGTTTTATTATGGTGGGCTGGGGATTCTTGATGCGTCATTAGCCCAACTCATCAACGGTATGTATCTTGTCTTTGCGATTATGTTAGCTCGCATCGGTGGACAAAAAACCGACGTGCGAACCCTGCTACGTGTGGGGGCGGCTATCCTTGCATTAGCGATGATTACAGGCTTTGGAACAGGCGCAATCAACTGGATTGGGGTTGGTTTCATGCTTGCTAACGCCCTCATGTTTGCTGGCACAGTCACCCTTAGCCAATATGTCTTATACGAAATGCCTGCCCCAACGGCAACCTTATATATCCTCACCACAATGGGGGTTGTTGTAACAGTCGTTTGGTTAGCTGTTGGTCAACCCATGTCTCCAGACGTTGTCCAAAATGCCCTTCCACCGATCATATTATTGGGCTTATCGACGGCACTCTCTCGCTTGGCAATGTTTGCAGGTGTCAAATTCATGGGGGGTATGCAGACCGCAGTCCTCGCCATTACAGAAATTGCTGTTGCTGTAACCCTCGCGATGATATTTTTGGGCGATACGCTCAGTACACCGCAGTGGGTCGGTGTTGGTATTCTGGCTATGACCTTATTACTTGTCCGCCAAAAAGATTTACTCCCACATGGCTACAATCCGAATGCCTTAATTGTTGCAAATATGTCGAGTGTCCAATTTCAACGGATTGCCTTTCATCGTGCTTTTGGAACATCAGGCACAGACAACGAATTTATGACAATGGATAGCATCACAACCCAAGAAATGCAAGCGATTCAGGCGATGATGGGCGCATCTATCGGTGGACTTGACCCCTTCCCAATTGGTAAATCCAATAGAATCAATCGCGTCTCTACCGAAGCCATCGAACCCTATCATTCATCAACACCTACGCCAGAAATAGAAAATGACCCACGTCGGCAATCAGGCGAATTTCAGATTCCACCCGAATTACTGAATAATCCACCACCTGATAACAAAACATAAGCTATAAGAAAAACTGATATCCTGCAATTAATTGCTCGCTATGACAGCAAATCACAATCTATCCGATAATTATCCCTATTAGATAGGTTGAGTAAACAAGTGAGCAAACCAATATGCAGAAATTACAATCAAATTTTGATAGAGTGGATACAGCCCTAACCAATTGGATGGCAGACCACGGTGTTACGCTCTTACGGATTAGCGTCGCCATCATTTTCCTGTGGTTTGGCGGATTAAAGCTATTCCCCAACCTCAGTCCAGCCGAAGGTCTCGCCACCCGTACCATCGAAGTCTTATCATTCGGCATTGTCACTCCAGATATTTCACTCCCTGTATTAGCCATATGGGAAATCATCATTGGCTTAGGTTTGCTATCAGGTAAATTCATGCGATCAACTCTGCTTCTCTTATTCTTGCAGATGATGGGAACAGTCACGCCATTGGCTTTATTCCCTGATGAAGTCTTTACGGTATTCCCAGTTGGATTAACCTTAGAGGGGCAATATATCATCAAAAATATGGTACTCATCAGTGCAGGGATTGTTATTGGTGCAACAGTGCGTGGTGGCAATATAGTAGCCGACCCAGAGATTGTCGTTCAATCACGGGAGCAACAACGCGAGTTACGCTTGCAAAAGGATACACAGTAAAAAAGATAAATCCCCTCGGAGCAACTGAGGGGAAATTGTTATCAATTTACAGATTCAAACTCACACTAATCGGGCAGTGGTCACTTCCCATCACATCAGCATGAATTTCAGCAGTTTCGACTTTATCACGCAAATCAGGCGAGATATAAAACATATCAATCCGCCAGCCGATATTCTTTTCACGTGCCCCACTCCGCATCGACCACCAAGAATATGCACCCTCTAGTTCAGGGTTCAAATCACGATAAATATCGATATAGCCTTCTTCAACCACTTGGTCAATCCATGCTCGCTCTTCAGGCAAGAAACCTGTTGTCTTTTTGTTTTGCTTCGGACGCGCAAGGTCAATCTCTTGATGTGCTGTATTAATATCACCAGCAAACACAACTGCCTTACCCGCTTTACGCAGATTATTAGCATACTTTAAAAACTCAGCTTTATATTCCATCTTATAGGGGACACGATGATGATCACGACTACCATTAGGGAAGTAAGCCGACATAAACACAAAATCATCATATTCCGCGATAATCGTGCGTCCTTCGCTATCAAATTTCTCAATCCCCAAACCGAGCTTAACATCTTTTGGTTCAACACGACTATATAAGCCAACACCACTATAGCCTTTTTTCTCCGCACTAACCCAATAGGTATGATAGCCTTCAGGTTGGCGCAATTCATCATCAAGCTGTTCAGGTCGTGCTTTGGTTTCTTGCACACTCAGAACATCAGGTTTTTCTGCATGTAACCAATCTAAAAATCCCTTTTTCTGTGAGGCACGTATCCCATTGACATTCCATGAATATAATTTCATTCAATTCTCCAAATATGTGACAATTCAATCATCAGTATAGTCTACCCTAACAATGTAAGCATGGCATAAACATGATGATTGTCATATTAAAACCAAAATATGACATCTTTTTGTCACTATCTCTCAATTTAGGCTACACTACTACACACATACACTTATTTCTAGAAATATAGAGGTACATATCATGGCACAAACCCCCATGATTATTCGTCGTTTAGTTGGAGGTCGTGCACGCCCCGAACCCATTGAGCAAGCATTGTATAGCTTTAATGCCTTCATCCGTTCGCAAGTTGTTGGTAGTGTTATTCTACTTATTTGTGCTATTTTTGCGCTTATCTGGGCAAACTCTCCATTTGCACCTGCCTATCATCAAATTTGGGAGACCGTCCTCAGTATTTCCATCGGCGATGAATCCTTCGCCCTAACGTTACATCAGTGGGTCAATGAAGGCTTGATGATGTCCTTCTTTTTGCTGGTCGGGCTAGAAATCAAACAACAAGTCCTCGTCGGTGAATTATCTACCCCACGCCAAGCCCTTCTCCCAGTCTCAGCAGCACTCGGCGGTATGATTGTCCCTGCTCTGATATTTGCAGTATTTAACTTGGGTACAGATGGCATCAATGGTTGGGGTATCCCCATGTCTACAGATATAGCCTTCGCTTTAGGGATTTTAGCCTTGCTGGGTAAACGGATTCCCCTTAGCTTAAAGGTCTTTCTCGCAGCCCTCGCCATTGCCGATGACCTTGGTGCAATTTTCGTTATTGCCGTCTTTTATACAGAGCAAATTGTCGTTATAGGCTTGGTGATTGCCTTCGGATTTTGGTTGATTCTACTTATAATGAGTCGCTTAGGCATCTATTCGCCCTTCATCTATTTCATGCTGTCCGTCGGCGTATGGTTTGGTTTTGCGACATCAGGTATTCATGCAACCATCGGTGGTGTATTGGTTGCCTTAGTTGTTCCTGCTCACTCCTTGATTGACCCCAATCGTTTATTAGACCTCATCTACGATAAATTACCCCATCTCGAAGAAGGAGATAGTCACGGACGCTCCCTACTCAGTGAACATGAAAAAGCTCAAGCTGTCATCGCCATAGAAGAAGCTATTCATGATGTCGAGCCACCCCTTGTCCAACTTGAGCATATGTTACAACCATGGGTCACATTTATTGTTATGCCCATATTCGCCATATCCAATGCAGGTGTAACGATTTCTGGCAATATCATCGAAACCATTACCCATCCCGTCAGCCTCGGTGTGATATTCGGGTTATTGATTGGCAAGCAAGTGGGTATCACCTTATTCGCCTATTTGATGGTGAAATCAAAATTATGTGCCTTACCAGAGGGTGTCACATGGCGACATGTTCACGGCGCAAGTATGCTGGCTGGCATCGGCTTTACAGTATCCCTATTTGTCACAGAACTCGCCTATGTCACTGATCACCACACTGCCGACATCGCCAAAGTCGGGATTTTACTAGCATCCTTCATTGCAGGTATTGTCGGTTTTTATTTACTAAAAGACGTAAAGCCTGCCAAACAATGATATGAAATAGAGTAATGGCGACTTACTTACTGATAAGTTTTTAATTTAAGCGATAAGGATTGGGCGATAAGTAAATTCTATCTTCTCAATATGCTGGTATCATTAGGTTCTGCTCCAATCCTAATTATTCTTTTGTGCTTTTCTTTGTATACTCGGTGACTCTATGGTAAAAATCTTTATCTATTTTGTTGTAAAATCATGAATCGCTAAACAGAGTTACATAGAGTATATCTATTATGGTTATTGGCTTCATGTCTATATTTTTAATTTTCCTTGCCTCATACTAACGAATACGTTACCCTCATTATTATAAATTGACTCACATTTAAGAAAGATATTTTATGTTAAAAATTAACGAAGAACGCCTCATCAGTGATTTGAAAGAACTTGCAGCAATCGGCGCAACACCTGATGGAGGGGTATCGCGGTCAGCCCTCACCCAAGCCGATATCGAAGGGCGTGAATGGTATAAAGCAAAAATCGCAGAAGCTGGTTTGGACTACAACATCGACGGTGCAGGCAACCAATCGGCACTCCTCTATAGCAATCCCAAATCACCCAAGCATATTCTGGCAGGTTCTCATCTCGATAGTGTCCCCAATGGCGGGCGTTATGATGGCGCATTAGGTGTACTGGTCGCATTTGAAGCACTCCGCACCATCAAAGATGCAGGCATTACACCTGCGTTTACACTCGAAGCCGTTAACTTCACCGATGAAGAAAGCGCAATCATGGGCTTGATGGGCAGTCGCGCCGTTGTCGGGCAATTATCCGCCGAAGATTTTGAGCGTACCAAAGTCAGCCCAGATGAACTCACACAACGTTTTGATAATGTCGGGATTACGCGCGAATCGATGCTCCATGCCAAGCGTGATGATGTGATGGCATGGGTTGAACTGCATATTGAACAAGGGACACGTCTCGAAAGCACAGGTATGAACATCGGGGTTGTCAATGCGATTGTTGGAATTCGCTCTTTCCATGTGACCTTCAAAGGCTCTGCCGCACATGCAGGGACAAAACCAATGGAACTCCGCCAAGATGCACTGTGGGGAGCATCACAGTTTGTCATCCGCGCCCGTCAGCATATCATGGAAAACTATACCCCAGGGGTCTGCAATGTTGGCAAAATCTCTGCCAAACCGGGAGCATTTAATATCGTACCAGCGGAAGTCTACTGTGCGCTGGAATTCCGTCATGGCTCAACTGAACAACTCGAAAAGATGCAAACCGACTTGCTCAAATTACTAGAAGACTGTGCCACAGAATTTGATTTAACTGTCGAATATGAAGCCACACCCCACGTTCACCCAGCCCCAATGGATGAGCTTGTCATGACCGCAATTGAACGGGCATCCGATACCCTCAATCTAACACACGGGCGACTATTGAGCTTTGCAGGTCACGACACCCAAACGATGGCAAGTATTGCCCCGTCTGCTATGTTATTTGTCCCATCGATGGACGGCATCAGCCACAATCCAGCCGAGTACACCAAAGATGCCGACTGCATCAATGGCGCAAATGTGATCTTACATACCTTGTTGGAATTACTTGAAGAGGTGGGTTAACCAGC
>CAYGTY010000020.1:0-57656 GCA_964352825.1 uncultured Anaerolineaceae bacterium | reverse complement strand
GTGTCCCCTTTTTTAAGGCGAACACCTGCAATCTCGACATCCTTTAAAACATGACGTGTACAAGTCTGCACTGGAGATTCATAACGCAAGGATTCTTCGACTGCGTTGGGTAGAAGTTCATCAGGATTTGTTCGAACTTGCTGATATTGTTCAGGATGTGACAAAAGACAATATAAGGTATTCATAATTAGTGCCGATGTTGTTTCAACACCGCCAAAAATAATAACACGAATAGAATCAATTATTTCACTATCGGTTAAATGATGCCTTCTTTGTGTGGCGAGATGCGACAAAATACTATGATTCGGGTTTATACGTACTGCATCCAAATGAGATTGAACATAATGTGCAAACTGAGAAAAGGATTGTTCACCCCGTTTGATGACGGCTGGGTCGTGTGAAAAATTACTCATGACATTGCTAAAGTCAGATACCCATTGACGCACTTTCGTGTAGTCGTTAATTTCTAAACCTAGACTATCGACGACAACCTTAATCGCAATAATATCTGCAAATTCTGTTTTTATATCCACCTCGCCGAAATCAGAAAATTCATCTGTCAATTCACCAGCAAGTTGGGCAATAAAGGGTTCGGTATATTGGCGAATACTACGTGGTGCAAAGGAAGAAGCAAATGGGCGACGTAAACGAGTTTGTTCCACACCGTCTGTCGTTAGCATATTATATCCCATAGCCTGACGCATCAGAGATTTATCAGAGACAACTGTAAAAGTATCCGTATCTGATAAAACTCTCAAAACATCATCACGCCGTGTAACATACCACATATCAATTTCATCAGCCCATGAAACAGGTTCATCAATAAGTAGGCGATCAAATATAGGATAGGGGTCTATATCTTGAATCGCCATATTAATACTGTGACCAATTGGAAATTGTTGTCTTTTAGTCATATTTCACCTAAACCACTCGCCTATCGAATACGCCAGACCGTAATTGTATTCAACTCTGAAACAGTTGCCAACAAAGTCATTGCATCGTTGAACACAATATCAGTTACTTGCTCGCTTGTTACCATACGACGAATTTCAGTTGATGATACTGTATCAAAGAAAATCAGTTCAACACCAGAACTTGCTATGACAAACATCGTTCCATCAGGCGTAAATTCAACCGTGCGAACAGGAATACCACTATTAAAGTACACCATTTCAATTTCTTCAGCACCATTCGGGGTTAAGTTAACCATGCTATAGAAACCCGTTGTCGTATCGGTATTAGGCAAAGTTCGCTGACCAGAAATCAATAAACGTGTTCCATCAGGACTTATGGCAAAATCTTCCACAATAACATCATCAGGCAATATCAAAGAATAATTCGATGACCATGTCGCGGGGTTCGCATCTGCACCCATCCATATCACTAAATGATGTTTATCGGTTAAACCGACAAGGCGTTGACCATTTTTACTAAATTCAAGTTGTGTATAAATTTCGTCGGGCAATAAAATACGAGCCGCTTGCGATACTCCACGATAAGTCGGTGAATCGGGGTTTGAATCCACAAAGATGAAACCTTGTCCGCGTTGAGACACAACCAACATATCGCCATCAATAGGATGAAATGCCGCGATATCAAATAAAACATTATTACGGGACAAATCAAATTCATCAAAATATGTCCCCCCTGTTAACTGTATCTGAGTGCTATGTGCTTGTGAGGGTATCATCGTGACCACTTGCCCTGCGCTATCTAAGCGAGTCGCAAAGGGAATTGCGGTTAATTGGTTTCGTGTTGGTGTCAGCCATGTTGTATCAGGTCTACCTAAAGTCGGGTCACTTGGTTTCCATACAAATTGACGGAAGTCACGCCATGTACCGATGATGTCACTTCGCTGATTAATGTGTAACGAGGTGTATAGACCACTGGCATCTGCGGAGAATGTTATTACAGGATTCAATCGAATGAGCGTCCCAGCATTTATACTTTCTACACCAATTGCTACTGGCTCAATCCAGTAATCATCAGAACTACCTGCTTCACCTGTCCAACCGACTGTTCCTTGATAATTGACCTGCCACCATAACAAATTAGAGTTACATTCAGGTCCACCTACAATCGTAAACGGTGAAGCTGGCGGAATCTCACCCAGATATTGACCACTTTCACCGGGTTGGGCGCGTAAGTTATTGGGTAAACCGGGGGTAACTTGTGCTGTAAGTCCGACATATAAACGAGATGTCACCCCATTACAAGTAAATGTAGGAATCCCTGTCGCTTCAGGAATTGCAGTTGGTCCAATAGGTGTCGAGTTAACAGCATCAACGGCAGGCACACCACCCGGAATTACAAAATAGTCGGTCCCCTGCCCTTCTGCTGTCCAACCTTGTAAGCCGTTATAGTCAACGAGCCAAAAGCTAATCCCACTCGCACAACGAGGACCATCAATAACACGAAACTCACCACCAGTTGGAATCTCACCAATAAGCTGTCCACTCTCACCTGCATTAGACCGCAAATTGTTCGGGAAACCATCTAGCGAAACATGCCCAATATTTCCAACACTCAAGCGGGGTGTTAACGTTCCACATTCATAGCGTGGTGCGCTACACAGTCCAAAATAAGTATAGTCGCTATACACCACCACAACCCATTCATCAACACCATCAAAATTTGTATCGAAGAAAACACGATGGTATCCTGTTGCGGTTGTCGATGCAGGTAAGGTTATCAAGTTATTACACCCCGCTGTGAGGTTAAATCCATCACCAATCGAGCCACCTCGAAAATCCCATCCCGTACTGTTAATATCAATTGTACCTTCACCGTAAATCGCGTTAATTTCTTGTGCTGTACGAATAACATAATCTGGCATGACCTGTGCCGAGGCAATTGTCCCCATACTCATCAACACAAAACCCAAGATTATCATCATCATATTTTTCATATCAGGCTCCCTTTCCCTCTTAACCATTTCACCACCATTGTAACGTAAAAATATCTGTCGCGAGTTATGCGTCAGGTAAACAAAGGGGTGACGTATGACACACGTAGAGTCATGCGAATGACCTGTACAGCCTATTATTTATTGTTAAAATATAATCATTACATTTCAACATAGCATCTAGTAGAAAGCAATCTATATGACAGAGACACTTCACCGAGCAACAAATTTTATCCGTTATGCTTGGTTTGTTGTTGCATATTTGGTTGGCGTTATTTTGTGGGGTGCGATTGTCCGTGCAACAGGGTCAGGTGCAGGCTGTGGCAATCATTGGCCTGCTTGTAATGGGCAAATCATCCCACAGGCTGATAACATCGAGACCTTAATTGAATTTAGTCATCGGCTCACCAGTGGCTTCAGTGGTATCCTCATCATAATCTTGCTGATATGGGCGTTCCGTCTATTGCCTGTTCGTAAATTTGTCCGTACTATGGCACTTATGACTTTTGTCTTTGTTCTAATCGAAGGTGGCTTGGGTGCGGCATTGGTACGCTTAGAATTAGTTGAAGATAACGCATCAACGTTACGAGCTGTGGCGATTGCTCTACACCTTGTGAATACCTTGATATTATTAGGATGGGCTTCACTTACAGCATGGGGTGCAAGTCAAAATCAGCCGATTCGTATAGTCGCAGATGCGCGAACCCGAACCTTGCTCATCATTGCCTTACTTGGCTTCGCAGTCATGAGTGCTGCTGGAGCAGTTACTGCACTGGGTGATACCTTATTCTTATCAGGTGTGATTGGACCGGGTACGGATGGAGTCGAGCATTTCCTTATTAGTTTACGGGCATTGCATCCTGCTCTCGCAATTGCTGTGAGTGCTTATCTATTTGCAATTGGTTATATGTTGCAACGACAATATAACAACCCATTAATTGATAAACAGATTAACTTACTGTATATGCTCGTCTCTCTACAAGTTGGAATGGGCATATTAAATATTGTGTTAAAAGCACCTATCTGGATGCAAGTTACACACCTTCTGATAGCCGATAGCCTATGGTTGTTACTCGTTGTCTTAAGTGCAAACTTGATGGTGACAGAATCTGCAACTCAAGAAAATCAAAAAACAGTTCAAGATTCTGAAGCAATTATTGCAACTGGCAATTAACAAGAACTTTACAGAACACAAGTTCTATATTAGAATAAAAGTGGCTTATACATATCAATCGAGGTCACTTTTATGCCATCTCTATCAATCAACAACCCCAATGTCAGAGCTATTTTTGAACAATATCCGCTACCCCTCCAAGATAAATTACTAACACTGCGTGGATTAATATTTAAAGTCGCGCAAAATATAGATGAGGTAGGTAAAATTGAGGAAACGCTAAAGTGGGGACAGCCAAGCTACTTAACATCCGAGACCAAATCAGGTACAACAGTCCGTATCGATCAAATTAAAAATGACCACGAACATTATGCCTTATACGTAAGCTGTCAAACTAGCTTGATAGAAACATTCAGACTTCGCTACCCTGATTTAGATTATGAAGGAACACGTGCCATCCATTTTTCAGTTCATGACGAATTACCAGTCGAAACACTGAAAGATTGTATCGGCATGATACTAACCTATCATCTACGGAAAAAAGCTAAGTGATTATTGAGGATATAAATCCCCAACAAATCTGGCGCAAATAATTTTATAGATTCCTACCACCCCGCCACGCTTCAGAGTAGTTATGCTGTGGTAAATCGGCAACTCGTAAGCCACTCTTTTCATCGTCCTGAAATTGATCGAAGTGAGCTTCCATCTGTGCTGTCAACTGATTAACAATAGTCTGATATTGAGCAATATCAAAAAGATTAATCATTTCATCTGGGTCAGACTGTAAATCAAATAACTCACAGGGTGCATCTTCATAGTAACGTTTAACAAGTTTATAACGGTCTGTGCGAATCATCCGCACATTACCATACTCGCAAAATTGTTGCCCTCGCCAATCGGATATGTAATCAGAATTATCTAAAAGTGGCAGAAAACTACGTCCAGCATATTTGTGATGGTCAGGAAGTTGTTCAGCTAAACCAGCATAATCAATAATCGTTTGGAATAAATCGAGATGGTCAACAAATTCCGTACGCTTTTGACGAGCAAATAGACGGCTCGGTTGGTTAAATATCATCGGTATACGAATAGATTCTTCTAGCATGTTTAGTGGCAAGGTCGCATTCCCCTTCCCCCATAAGCCATGATGTCCACAACACAAACCATGATCCGATGTAAATACTAGCAATGTGTTTTCACGTAAATTGTGTGCTTCTAATATATCGATCAACCGCCCTACTGACTCATCAATATGAGTGACTGAAGCAAAATATTGAGCTAATGATTCACGCGGATTTAGGCGCGTTGGTAAAGTCGATTCAAGATTTTGATGTCCGAATGGATAAGCAGGTTGCTCTAACATCGCATCAAAATTATTATTACGATATTGTTCAACTAATCGTTCAGGCTGACCATGCCACGGGTTATGCGTCCCGAAATAACTGATGTGCATGAAAAAAGGTTGATTCGGGTTTCGATGGTTTAAGAAATCAATCGCTTTATCGGTAATCACTTGTGTTCGATGCCCAGAAATTGTTTGAATATCACCATTCACGCTAAAACGATGGTCTCCACCATGTTCAGCAGGATAATCCCCTACCCCACTAAACCAATAATCAAAGCCATCATGCGGTTGGTCGTCATTGCCCAAATGCCACTTGCCACAATGTGCAGTTTGATAGCCAGCACCAGATAACACTTGTGCTAAGGTTATTTCATCTTGTAACCAAGGGCGACGATGTATATCAGGATTATTGGCAACAAGGTAGTCATGGATACCATGTTGGGATGCCATGCGTCCCGTTAAGCAGCAAGCTCGTGCAGGAGAACATACAGGTGTTGGTGTAAAGGCATTACTCATCTGGATACCTGTTCGAGCAAGATGATCCAATGTAGGCGAGTATATCTCGGAATTTCCGTAACATCCTAATGCCCATTCCGCTAAGTCATCATTCATAATTAAAATGATGTTTTGTTTATCATCACCTATCGACATTATAGAAACCCTTAAGTAATTTATTCAATTTGCGATATATCTTGTTTAGCATGTTGTTGCTTATATTCTACAATTTTTTCAATAATGAAACGTGGACGACGGCGTGTTTCATCAAGGTTACGCCACATATATTCCCCGATAACACCAAGTATCAGCATCTGAACACCTGCCGCAATCAAAACAACAACCATCAAGGATGCCCAGCCTTCTGCCTCAATCCCAAGAAATAGACGTGCAAATATCACCCAGAAAGCATAGAGTAAGCCAAAGACACTAAACACAAGCCCTAAACCAGATGCAAGGCGAATCGGGAAGTATGAGAATGCAACAAAGGAATCCACAAAATACTTTAATTTCTTGGTGAGCGTCCACATCGACTGCCCATATTTTTCTTCACGCGCTTGACGGTCATAATGCAAAACATAAGGATCAAACCCAAGCCACAAAATCAATCCCATCAAATAAGCATTATTCTCTTGAATTTCATTAATCAGTTTGCAGACTTGCTGATCAATCAAGAAAAAGTCAAAGCCCCGTTCTGGCATCGTATCAATGGCATAACGGCGAAATAATTTATAGAAGGTATCTGCTAATAATGATGTCGGGAAAGGGTCTTCGCGGTCACGACGTGCAGCAATTACAACCTTTTTATCATCACGCCATAAATCCAACATATCATGTATTAATTCAGGTGGGTCTTGTAAATCAGCAGCAATGGCACAGATAGCATCCCCTTTTGCTTGACTCAAACCAGCCATAATCGCAGGATTAGACCCAAAATTACGTGACAGTTTTATCACACGCATCCGCGATTCAGTTTCAGTTAATTGATTCAATACATCAAATGAGTTATCCCCCGACCCATCATCAACAAAGATAAACTCAAAGTCATCATTAGGATTTTTATCGGCGACCTTTTGTATCTCAATGAGTAAATCTGGTAAGCTCACCGCATTATGATATACGGGTACAACGATTGAAAATAAACTCATGAAATATCCTCATTATGTAAATCAAAGTGTTGTAAAATCTGCGAGCGTTCCGCGTCATCAACTTTACGTAATTCACGCGCAGGAACACCCGCAACAACAGTCCATGCAGGCACATCTTTTGTCACCATCGCACTCGGGGCAACGACTGCACCCATCCCAATCTCAACACCAGCAGAAATATTTGCACCCGTGCCAATCACAGCAAATCGCCTAATAATCGGTCCTTGTACCTCAAAGTCGATTAAACCAAAACGTTTGAGATAGACATCATTATCATTCACAGTCTGTACCCCAGGTCCAATAAAGACATCGGGTTCAATCAACATATTCCCAGTAATGATTGCCCCATCAATAATACGGCTACGGGTCTGCACAATGGTATCGTACATCATCATAACACCACGCCCAACCACAGTTTCATCCTCAAGTACACAGCCTTCTCGAATAGATGCAAGGTCACCAATTAAAACAGCATTCCCTATTTTTAGGTTCGTGTAAAGAACACAATTTGCCCCAATCACACAGCCTTTACCTATTTTTACAGTTGCATCCCCTATATCAAGTGGGCGATTAGTATTACCTGCCCGTATCGGTGGACGACCGACAACTGCTCCTTCTAGAATACGTGTATTATCACCGACAACAACACTTGAATAGAAGGTAACATTTGCCCCAACCTGTACATTTTTTCCAATAATTGAACTACCATGTATCGTGACATTACTACCAATTTTTGCTGTAGGGTGAATATTGACCTCAGTCATCATTCCCCCAGTATTGATGTTTATGTTGACGATAGTATTCAACAGTTTTACCTAGACCATCACGTAAGCTAGTCGTTGGATTCCAACCAACTAAACGACGAATTTTAGTAATGTCAGAGTAAAAATCGCCGGGGTCTTGTGCTTTACGCTCTTTTGTAAATGGTGCAAATTCCCAACGTCCCGTTCCAGCGACATCAATCAGCGTTTCCGCTAATTCAATAAAGTTTGTAGGAACATCAATCCCAACATTAAGCACTTCACCAACAGCTTGAGGTTCTAGCGCAGACATCAAAATAGCTTCTATCGCATCGTCCATATATAAAAAGTCACGCAAGATTTTTCCATCACCAAACACTTTAATCGTATCGTCATCTACAGCCAAACGAATAAACCAATTCACAACACCATAACGAGGATGCTTCATTTGGGCGCGCGGTCCATAGACATTCGTCAATCGCAATAAAACCGATTTAATACCATGCACATCGTTATATACTTGGATAATCTTCTCAGCCGTCAGATTCGAGATTTCATAAATACCTTTGGGATGTGTTGGAGCATCTTCATTCACAGGTAAAGACACCGCAGCCCCGTATTGACCACGTGTCCCTGTATAAATCACTTTTGCTTGGGGCGCATATTGTTTGACAGCTTCCATCACAATAGCAGTACCTTTTATATTCATATCAATATCAGGAAAAGGATTGGTCAAACTCATAACATGGTCAACCTGCCCTGCTAAGTGAAAGACATAATCCATACCTTGGACAAGATAATTCATAACATTTACATCACGTATATCACTGAAGTTAACGGTAACTCGGTCTCGGATGGGTTCAATATTAAAAAGATTCCCAGCATATCCGGGGATCATCGCATCAACAATTGTCACATCCGCCCCAGCATTCACAAGAGCGATTGCAAGGTTACTCCCCGTAAACCCCATACCCCCAGTAACTAACGCACGCTTACCTTCAAAAGCAGTTCCAAAGTCCATCGGCTACCCCTTCAATTCACGAATAACTGAACAAACCTTAAGTATGTCAGCATCAGGTAAACCAATGTACATTGGTAACGATACAATCTCTCGTGCTGCTTTCTCAGTTTCTGGCAAACTACCCACAGACATCCCAAAATCTCGATGAGATTCTTGCAAGTGAACAGGAATTGGATAATGAATTAATGTTCCAACCCCTCGTTCTTTAAGGTCACCCATAAACTGGTCACGGTTATCGACACGCACAACGTACAGATGGTAGGCATGATAGACCTCATCACGAACATAAGGCTTTATCACACCGTCAAGGTTTTCATTATAAAGTTGAGCCATTGCATTACGGCGTTGATTATGTACATCAAGATGTTTGAGCTTCACACGAAGAACTGCCGCTTGTATCTCATCAAGACGGCTATTTGTACCGCGCGATTGATGTGTATAACGAGTTGTCTGTCCATAATTACGGAGTTGATATAAATTCTCAGCAAGGGCTTCATCGCGAGTAATAACTGCCCCACCGTCCCCATACGCACCCATATTTTTGGTCGGATAGAAACTAAACGTTCCTAAATGCCCAATTGTACCGACCTTTCGCCCCTTATATTCTGCACCATGAGCTTGGGCACAATCTTCTATCAGCAAAATATCATGCTCATCACAAATTGATTTCAAAGCATCCAAATCAGCAGGTTGCCCATAGATATGAACAACCACAATTGCCCGTGTTTTATCAGTAATCGCGTCAATAACTTTTTCAGGGTCGAGTGTATAAGTTTGTGGGTCAATATCAGCAAGCACAGGGGTTGCACCTGTACTTTCGATTGCAGTTACTGTTGCCATCGCCGTATGAGCAACGGTGATCACTTCATCACCTGCACCAATACCACCTGCCAGCAATGCTAATTCAATCGCATCTGTTCCACTCGCAACACCAACCGCATGAGGAGCACCATGATAATCTGCAAATTCTTGTTCAAATGCTTTTACTTCAGGACCAAGAATATACCAACCGCTATCAGCAACGCGTAATATCGCTTCATTGATTTCTTCTGCATGTAATAAGTGTAATGGTTTTAATTGATTGAAAGGTATCATATAGTTCTTCCATAGATTCAAAACACGACCATTATACTCAACGACAAACAACTATCCTACACTCGCTATCATAATACTGATGCTGATCGTTTTTCTTTAGCAAAATCATCGCGTCTACCGAAGAATATCCATAGTGTCCACAAAATAAGTGGAATGACCATCAGCCCACCAGATACTAGTAGTACACCACTTATACCTAATGCGCCATCGACCATCACCCCAACTGTTCCAGATGAAAGTGCTGTCAAAAGTGTGTTAAATGCAAATTCTGTAGAAAATACACGACCCCGTACATCATTGGGAACAATTTGTAATAATAATTGTGTGCCCAATACCCACACGATACCGCCACCGACCCCACGCAAAAATGCACCAAACAAGACAAGCTCAAACGAAGCTAATGATGATGCGATTAAAAACCCAAGTAAAGCAGCAATGTATCCAATAGAAAGTGTTATCCGAAGCTGTAAGTCACGGTCTCTTGCCCAGTAGCGCCCAAGTATCGGACCGATACCTGTACCAATTCCCACAGCAACATAAATAATCCCAAGACTAATACTCCCCCCTTCCCCAATTGGGAAATAACGTTCAGCAATTGCGACCTGAGCGACTTGGAATACACCCACAATCAATAAGCCTATCATGCCCTTATGAAGAGTAATTGCAAATGTATCAATGTGGTTACGTAAATAACTAAGTCCCTCAATATATTGACGCAAACCAGCCATAACCGATTTATCAGAGGTGCTATCTAAGAGAGATTGATAAGGCATTCGAGAAATTATAGCCACACTTAAAAAGAAGGTGATTCCATCAATCGCAAATGCAGGATAAACACCGATAAGACCTGATACAATCCCCCCCATAGCCGCGCCAAATGCTAACATGACAGACCAAGTTGCCGATGACAGCGCATTGGCAGCCCCTAACTCCTCTGGTTTGGTAATATCAGGCAACATCGAATTCCATGCTGGAAAGAAAAATCCTTGTAAGGCACTTTGTATCGCTGTTAAGACATAAACTAACCACACCTGCTCAGGTTCACGCACAAAGATGAAGCCTAAGACAATCAATCCACGCGAAATATCAGTTGCCATCACAATATATTTGCGATTGTAGCGGTCAGCAACAACCCCAGCAAAAGGACTCACTAAAAATGGCGCAAGCATCCGCACAACAAATAAGCCACCAACTGCCGCCCCAGATTGTGTTAAGGTCGCAATCAATGATGCCGAGGCAATCAAATTAAACCAATCCCCCAGCAAGCTAATAATCTGACCTGACCATAAATAACGAAATGCTCTATTTTGTCGCAGTAACTGTATATACCCTACAGTTGGTTGTCTTGTTGCCACGAATAATACCTCAATCTAAAATCGTTAGAATATTTTTTTCAATGTAGTGTCTATTATATGCCTTTCTCGTATAAAACCCACAATAGATTACACGCGTTTTCGCATTGTTTAACCCTCTCTTTTTTGCGACAATAACCCGATTATGTAATGGTCGGAGGAATCCCATGCAATTAGAGTGGTGGCAAAAAGCAGTTTTCTATCAGATTTATCCGCGTAGCTTTAAAGATTCTACAGGCAATGGCATCGGTGATTTACAGGGTGTTATTAATAAGCTGGATTATTTAGTGGATTTAGGAATTGACGCAATTTGGCTCAGCCCTTTTTACCCCTCACCAATGGACGACTTTGGGTATGATATTGCTGATTATACCGATGTTGACAAAATGTTTGGCGACCTCTCCATCATGGACAAGCTGATTGAAGAAGCTCATCAGCGGAATATTAAAATCGTCGTTGATTATGTACCCAATCATTCATCAGACCAGCATGACTGGTTTATTGAATCCAGCAGTAGCCGTAATAATGCAAAGGCAAACTGGTACATCTGGAAAGATGCGAAACCTGATGGAAGCCTGCCAAATAATTGGGGTAGTGTATTCGGTGGGAGCGCATGGAAATGGGTCGAAGCACGCCAGCAATATTACTTTCATCAATTTGAGCCATCACAACCTGATTTGAATTGGCGCAATCCAGAAGTCAAGAAAGCAATGTTAGATGTATTACGCTTTTGGATGCAACGGGGTGTTGATGGTTTTCGCATGGATGTTGTCTATATGATATGGAAGCATCCTGATATGCCTGACCAACCCGTTGTTGAGGGTGCAGAAGGACGTGGCGAGAGCGACATCTATGGAACGCAAGATCAACTTTACTCGATGAACTATGATGGTATCCATAGCGTCATGAAGGACATACGCGCAACTTTAGATGAATTTGATGAACGTGTCATGATTGGTGAGATATGGTTAAATTTAGAAGAGCGACTTACCTATTATGGTGATGGCGACGAGTTCCACATGCCATTTAATTTCTCTCTACTAGGAAGTTCTGATTTTGTGAACCCGAAACAATGGTCAGCAGAATATGTTCGGAAAGAAGTTGATGCTTATGAAGACGCACTGACAGACAAGCAATGGCCTAATTATGTCTTAGGTAATCACGATGTACAACGAGTCGCATCACGCGTTGGAGAAGAGCAAACACGACTTGCAGCAATGCTATTGTTGACGTTACGAGGTACACCCACAATATATAATGGTGACGAAATCGGTATGGTAGATGGGGACATCACAGAGAATGATATTCATGACCCACAAGGACACCGTTTAGGGTTACATATGTCGCGTGATTTTTGTCGAACACCCTTGCAATGGGATGACAGTCTGCTAGCTGGATTTTCACCATCAGGAACAGAATCAACATGGTTGCCTGTAACTCATGATTACAAGACACGTAATATTAAAGTACAGATGGAAGATGCTTCTTCACTATGGTCACTGCTACAACGACTATTAGCATTCCGTAAAAATAGCCACGCTCTACTCGCAGGTCGCTATCAATCCTTAGATAGCTCTGAGGGGTGTTTTGTATACTTGCGTGAACATGATGATGAACGACTTGCTATTGCGCTCAATTTTACGCATGAAATGAAACAAGTCTCACTTCCATTTTCAGGTGACATATTGATGTCAACGCACACGAACAGTAACGCACAACTAACTGATGGGGTTGTAATACTTGGTGCAAATGAGGGTATTATTACTCGTATGCGCTAAACAGTCAGTTTATCAATCAATATAACCTTAACAATTTAATCAAATCTCAAAAGAGTGACCATGTTATTCTTTTGTGAACCTTGTAAGATTGTTTGGGTTTGTTTAAATCAGACACAAATTAATATGAAAACAATCAGGAGTAATCCATGAAAGTATTTATCGCTGGTATTGATGGCTATTTAGGATGGCCTTTAGCTGTCTACCTAACCGCTCATGGGCATGAAGTTGCTGGAGCAGATTTAATGTTACGGCGCGAATGGGTAGCAGAAGTGGGTGGCACAAGCGCGCAACCGATTGAAGACCGCGAAGTCCGTCTGCAAGCCTTTAAAGAGAAATTTGGCAAAGACCTTGATTTCCGTGTTGGAGATTTAACGGATTATGACTTTGTCAAAGGGTTCTTTGAAGAATTTCAGCCCGATGCGGTTGTTCACCTCGGTCAAATGCCATCAGCACCTTATTCAATGATTGACCAACAACACTGTGTATGGACACAACAAAACAATGTCGTCAATAACCTCAACCTATTATGGGCGATTAAAGAAGTTGTTCCCGATGCACATTTAGTCAAACTGGGAACAATGGGCGAATATGGCACACCCAATGTCGATATTCCAGAAGGGTTCTTTGAAGTTGAGTTCCGTGGGCGTAAAGATAAACTACCCTTCCCACGTCAAGCAGGTAGCTGGTATCACCAAAGTAAAGTCCATGATTCACATAATACACACTTCGCATCTAAGATGTGGGGACTCCGCGCAACCGATATTATGCAGGGTGTCGTATTTGGTACACAAATTGAAGAAATGGGCGATGATATGCGCTTACGCAGTCGCTTAGACTTTGACCAATGTTTCGGTACAGCCATCAACCGCTTCTGTTGCCAAGCAATCGTCGGGCATCCATTGACCCTATTTGGTGTCGGTAAACAAAAACGTGGTTTCTTACCTTTAGTTGATTCAATGGAGTGCTTACGCCTCGCAGTCGAAAATCCACCGGAAGAAGGCGAGTTCCGTGTATTCAACCAGTTTGAAAACGCCTATACCGTTACAGAACTTGCAGAAATGGTACAAGAAGTGGGTTCAGAAATGGGCTTGGATGTCTCTATCAAACACTATGACAATCCACGTACTGAATTAGAAGAACACTACTATAACCCTGACCGTCAACACTTGATTGACCTCGGTTATGAACCCACAACCGATATTAAATCTGTGATGAAGCAAACGATGCTCGACTTGATGGATAATAAAGACCGCATCGAAGACCATATAGAGGCGCTTGTTCCTGATATTCGCTGGGATAGCAGTCGCAAACGTTCCGAAATCATCGACGCATAAATCAAGGCAAACCACAATGTATAGGGGAACTAACCATCAATTAGCCTCCCCTATCATGATATTCCTCATTGAATCCCCTTATTTGATGCTTAACAAAATTGTGTTACAACTATGCACATGATTGAAACAACAATATAAAAGGACAAACAATGGCAAGAAAACCTGTAATGCTCATTATTCTGGATGGATGGGGTATCCGTGAAACCGAACACGGCAATGCAGTTGTGCAGGGCAATACCCCCAATTTTGATAGCTGGATGGAAAATCGTGAACGCGCAATTGTGCATACTTCAGGCGAACATGTTGGGCTTGTGCCAAATCAAATGGGTAACTCCGAAGTGGGTCACTTGAATTTGGGAGCGGGTCGAATTGTTTATCAAGATATTTCACGGATTGCGAACGCCATAGCTGAAGAAACACTGAGTGATCTTGAGATACTCCAAGATGCTATCCATTATGTTAAAGAAAATAACAAGAAACTCCACCTAATCGGATTATTAGGAACGGGCGGTGTTCATAGCCACTCTAACCATATGTACGCACTAATGGATATTGCACAGGCTGAAGGTATTGACCCTGTCTTGCATGTCATTACAGATGGACGTGATACCCCCACCCAAGATGGCATCAAGTTTTGTCAGGAATTAGTTGATAAGATTGAAGACGATGGCAACGGACGAATTGCAAGTGTCAGCGGACGTTATTATGCGATGGATAGAGATAAACGCTGGGAACGCATTAATCTAGCCTATCAAGCTATGGCATTTCGTAAAAGCGAAAAGACTGCCCCAGATGCAATTACAGCTATTCAACAATCTTATGATGACGATGTTACTGACGAATTTATCCTACCTACCGTTATCGGCGATGATGACAGCCTAACCATTGATGAGGGTGATGTAATTTTGGCGTATAACTTCCGTGCTGACCGTATGCGCGAAATTTGCCAAGCCTTTGCCTTAAGCGATTTCGATGGTGCGGATAACTTTGAACATATCGATAACCTGCGACTCATCACCATGACAGAATACATGGAAGGCTTAACGGATTCAGTCTTGTTTCCAATTGAGTTACTCAAAAACACACTGGCTGAAACATTGAGCAAAGCGGGTAAAACGCAATATCACACTGCTGAAACAGAAAAATATCCACATGTTACTTTCTTCTTTAATGGGCGCAACGAAGAACCCTTTACAGGCGAAACCCGTAAAATCGTTCCATCACCCAAAGTCGCAACTTATGACTTACAACCAGAGATGAGCGCACCTGAACTGGCTGAAGCAACCCTCCAGCGGTTAGAAGAAGCTGATGACGATTTCTTGCTGATTAACTTTGCAAACCCTGATATGGTCGGACATACGGGTTCACTCGAAGCAGCAACCAAAGCGGTTGAAGCAGTTGATAAATATGCTGGAAAACTGGTTTCCGCTGTTTTAGCGAAGGGTGGAGTCGCAATCGTGACTGCCGACCACGGAAACTGCGAGCGTATGTTTGATGAAGTCACTGGCGAGGCACATACCTATCACACAGTTGGTCCTGTCTCATTATTTGTTATTGATGATAAAAATTACTATGACCTCTATACATGGGGACGCTTGGCAGATGTTGCACCGACTGTTCTTGATTTGCTGGATATTAAACAACCCAAAGAAATGACTGGACACAGTCTGATTCGTGCAGTGAGAGAGTAAACCAAAAAATGCTGACAGCCCGACCATCCCCATGAGGTTGTCAGCAACTTACGAATATATTCAATTAACGATATATGACACATCATACTCCACTTAATCTCTGGCAAATAGCAAACACAAACTACACGCAATTTATAGAGTGCGTTATACTAAAAGCTGAAGATTCTTCTCTCGCGAGCGATTTTCGCTAAGGCGGTTTCACAGTCGCCTTTTCTAAATAGATCACTATAACTATATCCATTTAATTTGGCTTCGCAATCAATTTTTAAATTTATCAAACAACACAATTTCTTCAAAGCTAGGTACGCAACTTATGACAAAATATATGATTTTAAACTCAGATGATTTCGGTATTTCTGCTGGTGTTAATAAGGGCATCATTGAAGCACATCAAAACGGGATATTATCGTCAACCTGTACAATGGTGAATATGCCCTCAGCACAAGATGGCATCCAAAAAGCTCAAGCATCATCACCCAAACTTGGCATTGGTCTGCACCTCACCCTCTCATATGGGAAACCCGTATCAAACCCACACGCAGTTCCCTCACTTTTATATGAAGATGACCAATTCCCACAAACATTTGAGCATCTCATGGAAAAATTACCAACCTACTCTGATACTGATTTAGAGTGTGAAATTCAAGCACAGTTTGACCGCTTTGTCGAAATCGCTGGATGTCTACCGACCCACATTGACAGCCATCACCGCGCCGCCTATTTACATCCAGCTTCTTTTGAAACCATGTGTAGCCTCTGTACCGAACACAACATCCCGATGCGCCGTCCATTATGGTTGGATGACACGAGTGTATATGACTCTGCTCCAACCAACACGGATGGAACATTAGTTGAAGAGTTACGCGCCATCTATGAGAAATATGGTTCACCGAGATGTCCCGATGCACTAAAGGATACCTTCCAATGGGAACAAGGTTCACGTTTAGAACTATTTCAATCGGTCATATCTAGTGTCGAAGTTGGATATACCGAGGTTATCTGTCATGTTGGCTATGCTCAGGGTCTACAAGAAGCCTATAACCTACCACGTGAAGATGAACTAAAAGCGGTAACTCATACAGACTTACAGAAAATATTGAGTGACAACAATATAGAATTAATCACCTTTGCAGACTTACCCTAGAAACTGCGTTCAAGAACAATCGAATATTTAACCAAAATTCACTCACATCTCACATTTAATCACTAGACTACCTCTATATTCAAACTATGGAGGTATCTAATGGTTAAACGTATCGAACCCAAAGCAGGTCAAGAATCCGTATGGGATTATCCACGTCCCCCACGAGTTGAGCCTGTCAGTGAACATATTCGCATCATCTTTAATGGTGAAATCCTCGTAGATACAAACAAGGCATTTCGTGTATTAGAAACAAGCCATCCACCCAGCTACTACATCCCAACAGAAGATATTCAAATGCAATATTTAAGTAAGACTAGCCGAAATTCATTTTGTGAATTCAAGGGTGGTGCAAGCTATTATACAGTGGCTGTTGGCAATCAAAGTGCAGTTAACTGTGCATGGTATTATCCATCCCCCAGCAAAGGATTCGAGCAAATCCAAGATTATGTTTCATTTTATGCCAGTAAAATGGATGCGTGTTATGTTGGTGATGAGCAAGTAAAAGCACAAGAAGGCGACTTTTATGGTGGTTGGATTACATCTAAAATAGTAGGACCGTTTAAAGGAGGGCAAGGAACTTGGGGTTGGTAATTCGCACCTATTGAGATTACAAATCACAAATTCTGAACAAATTTCAACACAAAACAAATTTTTGTGCTATACTCTATTTACATTTGGAAGTTGAAACCCTATGTACAACGCTGACCCTATATAAAGGGAAAGCGTCCAAATTACACCCCTAATTTGGACGCTCGAAGCAGTGCATACAGCTTTCAAATGAATACACTGTTGAAAGATGTTACTAGGAATCATGATATGGAATTACACAAACCATCACATGAATCTGCTTATATTATAACGCATAAACACCCAATTACACAACCCAATTTCTTAGAATTTACGAAAGAAATTGAAAATAGAGCAGATTCAGACACTCAAATCAAGAACATTAGTTCTGAAATACAAAAAACAGCATTCATTCTATATGATATGGGTCTCAACCCCTTCCCCTTGCCTCACGGTAAGAAAAGTGGATACCCATGGAAACAACTCCAGTACACCCGACTGGATAGAAATGACGAACAATATGGTCTTTACACACTCTTTTCTGGTCAATGTAACATTGCCATAATGTGTGGAAGAACAAGCAGGAATCTATTTGTGATTGATTGCGAATCACATACCGCATTGAATTATCATATTCAACAATTACGCCAACGGAATATTCCTTTATGGGTGACAGAAACTGGACGGGGTGGTCATATTTACCTTTTCTGTCATGATGGCGAAGTGAATAATGTTCCTTCAGGGATATTAAAAGATGCAGAGGTTCGTGGAAAAAATGGTTACGTTCTCGCTCCCCCTTCTCTTCATCCCAGGGGAAAAGCATACTCTTGGTTATATCAAGAAACTGATGAACCACCAACAATATCCATACAAACAATTGATTGGCTCTGCGATGTTAATGGCAAACGCATCAACTTATCCGCCCATCAATCAAAATCTATAACCCAAGTAAAAACACGGAAGCACCCCTACTCGCCCCTATCAAGACGAACCCGTGATTATATTCATAACGGACACGATACACCTGAAGGCTCACGCAATAATGAACTCTTCCGTGCAAGTTGTGATATGGCTGGTAATAACTTTACACAACAACAAACTTTCTCGACTCTCGCATCACCTGCACAATCGAGTGGACTATCAACAAGAGAAATCCAAGCCACAATCAGAAGTGCATATAGCCAAACTCGTAGCCCATCAAGACCACAACTTATATCAAATAACAGTAACAATCCTGATTGGCAATGGGCAATGATCTTCGGTGATGCTTATGCTTGGCAAGGCAGAACAGCAACCAGCCAACGCGCCATCTTCACAGCATTGATACACCGCGCCAAAGTTTCCAGCAACGAGGATGGTTTATTTCGAGCAAGTATCCGCGAGATTGCCAGCCTAGCTAGAGTTGGAACAGCAACTGTACAAAGAATTCTAAAATCTTTTCAAGAGAAAGATAAAATTCTAATCATAAAATGTGGACATGATAAAACTAGTAATGCTACCTTATGGAAATTCCCACAAAAAATTATATTAGAAGCACAAGAGTTGAATCCAGATACATTAAAAGAATCCCCCCAATGGTTAAGTTGTAGTGTATCGAATCTCTCCCAGCCTGATGCAATTGAGCGCCAAGCACTAGGATACAATGGGTTGTTAGTTTATAGAGCTATGGTTGATTATGGTGCTCCCCTATTACCAAAAGCTCTGGCGAAAATAACGAATTTGGCATGTCATCAAGTAAAGTATGTGTTGAAGAAGTTGTTAAACTTTGAGTTAATTTATCGTGTTGATTGTGGATGGGTTGCTCATGTCTATACTGACCTTGAACTGGATATGAAGATTCAAGAGAAGCGAGATATTATTGGTAAAGGTCAACAGCGGGCAATGCGCTTCCAGAAGGAACGTGCTGTTTATGCTGGGCGATATTTATTTTACGCTCGATTGCGCTATGAGAGAGAGATGTTCAAGGGCTGTGTTTATAAGTCTTTGCGTTTATTGCGTCATGCTAAATACGGTCGCGAAAAATTCTTACCTTCTCCCGTATATCGTGAAATCCCATCCTATAAGCAAGATAAGGTGGAATATCAGCGGGTTACCCTAGAAGAATTAGATGAGGATGATATGGCTTGGATTGAGTGCGCGCTGTCATTAGGGGCTGAGGTTATTATCTCAGATGAATAATACTAGGTAGGAGACTATTCCCCTACCTAGTAGAAAGTTTAGCAACTGCCCCATTTACAGGAGGTTGGTTTAGGTTTTGGTTTATCATTGCTGCTGTCGTTGTTATTGCTATCGCTGACAGTTTGGGTATCACCAAGACGTTGAACGATTGCTTTGCCTGTTGTGCAAGCAACTTGTCCACCGACGAGTGCATCAACTGCCCATGCGAATTGCCCACGCCCTTCTGCAAATTGACCGGGGTTTACTTGATAAGTTGGATTGTTAGCATCGACGGTCACTGACCCGAGGAATGCGCCACCAATATCGTAGAAGTTGAGATTATAGGCTTCTGCACCTGTTGCACCATCCCAATAAAAAGGAGCGACACCGGGGGTGAGTGCATCGAGGGGGAAAGTAGGCTGGAATCCACTACAATCGACTTTGCCCTGCCCTGCTGCTGTCACAACCGTCTGTCCTGCACCTGCTGACGATTGATTTAAGACGGATAATAACTGGCTGATTTCTTCTTGTGATGGAACTTCAACAGGTCGATATAAAACCTCTTCAGGTAAGAGTTGCAATCCTGTTAAGAAGTCACGTTCAGTATCTTCTATTGGACGTAAGTTTGTCCATGAACCGTCGCGGTCACGACCATCTTCACTCAGTTGGATAGACATCGTGAATCCAGCAGGAACACTGATACCATCGCTGATTGCTACACCCTCAAATGTATATAGACTCATCACATTGTCTTCTGAGATAGTTAATACAATATCCGAGTTGATGCGGATTTCGATATTATTGATCGTCATAGATGCTAACATATTGTCAGGACCTTGGATGTAAAGCATCGGTGGGAAGCTATCACGACAGCCACTACCATTATTGCTCATTGATAAGAATAACTCTTGCCATATAGTACGGCTATCACCTGTGATAATCGGTAAGCTATCAAGGTCTCCATCTACAACTGCGATAATTTGACGACTAATCCATGCTGTGCCTGCATCAGTAATGACATGCACCCATTGCAGGTCGGAGCTTAAGCCATCAGCAATCAATTCTGTACCGACAGGTGCTGTTGTCACAAGACGACCATCGGCACTTGGAATACTGCGAATATTTGCGCCGACGATTGTGCTGACTGTTGCACCCTCACTGGGTTCAAATGCGCCTGTTGGGTCAACAGCATTATCTACCTTGACATCTCCTATTAGGAAGAGGTGCATCCCCTGCTCCGATAAACCAAGTGGAACATTCGCACTGACATTCATGACACCAATATCTAAATTATCATCAGTCATGGTGGTACTCAGTGATAAGAAGTCACTTATGGGAACGGATTGAGCAACACTTGTTGTACATCCACTATTTCCTTCGACATCGCCACAAAGTTCTGTAATTTTGTTAAAGCCTGAGGTCACAAGCGCTTCGCACTCTGCTTGAGCATTGAGAATAAGAACAATTTGAAATCCAAGTATTAAAAGCAAAAATGTAAAAATTTGTGATAGGCGTTTTACTGTAAACATATTGTCATCCTTTATAAAAATTGCCTAGTTAAGGATAGTATAGCTTAATTTCGTGCGTCTTTGTTAAGTTTCATGGAATGATAGGCTAAGCGTTGGGAGTTCTTTACTTTTTGTATATAAGTTTATGGATTGCGAATAACTAGATTGATTATTTCAATCGATACCCCTGCTGACTGTAAGTTACGCTTAGCACGCAAGATTTTAGTCTGTATGGTCGAAAAATTTACATCTCCGTCTTGGCTTTCCCATGTTTCAATTTCAGTAATCATATCATTGGGCAGCGAAAAAGTAGGGTCAAGGGATGCTTTAAATTCAAGGTCATCCATATAAGATTTGATATGGGTTTTTAATTGTTGAAGTTTTAACTCTAATTCTTCTTTCGACAGCTTATTTTGTTCTATTGGTTTGATGTCGAGCGCATCGCCAATCATGGCTTGAATTTCATCTTCGGGCATACCAATTATTCTTAGTTTGTTTCGATATTTGATAATATCCCATCGGTTGATAGCAAGACCAGGTAACTCTCTATATCGTTTAACAGAACCTTTTAACATCTGTTTTATTACGTATAATCTGGTTTTATTGTAGATTTTTTCTTTTCTTAATTGATTTAATTCTATGTCTTGTTGTGTATTTGTAGCGAATATAGTTGCCCATTTAGCTTCATTGATTTGTTTATTCAGCTTCTTTAATTGTTCCCAACTCATGATAGACCTCACACTATACTTTTGACTATTATGCCACCAATCAAAATTGTTATCATTTTATTGATGTGATGGTTTGTCTTTTGTCTGTGGATAATAGCGTTTATTCTTTAATTCGTCAGGCAATAGGCTTTCATCTGTATAATATTCGTAGCCTTGTCCATATCCCATGTTTTTCATGAGTGCTGTAGGCGCATTACGTATCTTCATTGGAATGGGTAGATTGCCATGTTGTTTGACATCTTCAAGTGCAGAAAAATAGGCACTTCCTGAGGCACGGTCTTTTGGCGCACTGGCTAAATAAGCAACCCCATGTGCAAGGTTATATTGACATTCAGGTAGACCGATTGTTTCGACTGCACGGAAAACATTATTAGCAATCACCAGTGCATTAGAATCTGCCATACTTATGTCCTCACTCGCAAAAATAACCATGCGACGGGCAATAAATTTGGGGTCTTCACCAGAATCGACCATACGCGCCAGATAATATAATGAGGCATTTACATCACTCGCGCGCATACTTTTGATAAATGCGCTGATGGTATTGTAATGTTCTTCTCCTGATTTATCATATCTTAAATGCTTGGATTGTAGGGTTTCACGGAGATTATCAACTGTAATTGTATCCCCACCTGCGCTATATAAACGTGCCGAGTTGTCTAGTAAGTTGAGGGCGGCACGCGCATCACCATTGGCATAGTGTGCTAAAAAGGCAATGGCATCTTCTGTGATCTCTAAATCGAGGTCACTTGCTCCGCGTATAATAATCTCTTGGAGTTCGTCATTTGTGAGTGCGTTGAGCGTAAAGACTTGCATTCTGGATAATAAAGCCGAGATAACCTCAAAACTGGGGTTTTCTGTAGTTGCACCAATGAGCGTAATTGTTCCATCTTCGACATAGGGGAGCAAGAAATCTTGTTGAGCTTTATTAAAGCGGTGAATTTCGTCAAGGAAAAGGATAACGCCATCTGGGTTTTCGCTTGCATCAGATGAAGCAAACATATCCAATTGTGCGCTGGACTTTGGCTTATTCTTGGGTTTTACGGTTTCAACAATTTGGCGTAATTCTGCCTTCCCTGCCGAGACTGCTGATAACATATAAAATGATTTATCGGTTCTGTCAGCAATCATTCGCGCAAGAGTTGTTTTGCCAACTCCTGGCGGACCCCACAAAATCATACTGGGAATCGTCTTTTGCTGTAATGCGCGATATAGAGGTTTTCCTTCTCCGACGAGATGTTGTTGACCAATAAATCCATCTAATGATTTCGGTCGGATGCGCTCAGGTAGAGGTTGAGATATGTGTGTCATGGTTGGACTTTCTGATTTAACTAGCTCGAAAGTTCTATTTTATCATTTAAAAATAACTCTTGCATATGACGTAAGGTTATAGCCTAAACTTGGATTGAGGTGAGTAAATGAATAAGATCAAATTGTATCAAGTCCGAGAGTTTGCCAATATCGCAGGTGTGACCGTCCGAACCCTACAATATTATGATCGGATTGGGGTTTTGCAACCCTCACAAAAGACAGAAGCTCAGCATCGTTTATATGCTCGACGCGACTTAATTCGGTTGCAACAGATTCTGACACTGAAGCAATTAGGGTTCACGTTAAAAGAAATCAAACACATGATGCAACGCCCTGAATATGATATGCGCTCGGCATTAAAAGCTCAAAAGCAAGCGATTGATGCTCAAATTGAACAGTTAAAAAATGTATCGTCTGCTATGGAACATGCGATGCAAGTCTTAGACACCACTGAAGATTGGGCTTGGGATAGTGTGCAATTGATTATTCAAGGGATGACAGATCGTCATTATTTAGAGTGGATACGAAAATATTTTACAGAGGATATGTTGGAGACACTCGCCAAGCAGTCTCAATCAATATCGGCTGAGGAGTTGAGACAAGCTCAAGTGAAGTGGCAATCGATTGCTGATCGTGTTCGCTTTAATCAACACCTATCCCCTGAACACCCTATTTTGCAATCCATAGCTCAAGAGGCAGATACCTTAATACAAGCATTTACACAGGGTAATGTGGAAATTCATAGAACTCTGACGGATATGTATAGCCAACCTGAGGATATTCCACCCGCTTATCAGCTTTTTGATGCTGATTTAGCAGGATTTTATAAGCAGGTCATGGACATCTATTATCAGAATAAAGGAAGTAACTCATGAAAGCTATCGTTCATGATACCGCAAAGATTTACCGAGATATACTTAATGCAAGCTCATTATCCGACAAAACGAAAATTTATGAGGGCATCTTGTTATCTCCCTTTGCTGATGCAATTTCTGTTTTATCGTTTAGTTCTGCGAAAGACTTAAATTTGACGGAAGTTGTCGGCAATTGGGGATTTATAACACCACAAGACCTTAATGAAATCCCTAACTCGCTAGTCTTACTGGAACAAGCTGATGTTTGGCGGAAATCCCAAGAAGTCCTTGATTATTGTATTTTACAATTTGATGGGCATCTGGTTAAATTCAACTTTGATACGATTCATTATGGGTTGTTTTTAGGTAATAAACAGCAAGCAAACCCCTTGAGCAAAGGCTATACAGGGATGGGCGGTATATCAGGTACTATTTTTGCTGTATATTCACAACCCAATGATGAGAACTTAGGTAAATTATCAGGTTTGGTGGCACATGAGTTTCATCATAATATGCAACTCGCGATTTTTCCGTGGGAACATTTTTCTGTGACTTTAGCCCAATGGATGATATATGAAGGTATGGCGGAATCCTTTGCGACAGCATTATATGGTGAGGAGATGTTAGGCTATTATGTGAGCGACTTTGATACAGGTCAGTTGGGTGCGACAAAAGCCATTATTCAAGATAATTTACAGCTTAATGGCTTCCAAGATGTGCGTTCTTATATCTATGGTGATGCGTTAGCGGATGCCTTTGGATTTGAAAAAGTAGGTGTCCCTGCATTTGCTGGATATGCTTTAGGTTATCATATTGTGCAAGCGTATCTGCATAAGACAGGTCAATCGGTTGTAGAAGCGACGTTTATTCCAGCTGATGATATTATCAAAATATCGGGTTTCTTTGATGAGTAATTTATTGATTAATGATACTCACAATTTGATGTAGATGGTTGGTATCATGCCACGCTGCTAACATCAATTGGTCATTCAGCGTGAATTTGCCTCGATTGGGATGTTGGGCTGACCGTTCCCATGTATCTTCATCGTCTGGTAGTGATTTCAGATATTCTAAAAATGCGAGGCGATTGATTTTCCATTGTTCGTATATTGACACGGCAGATTGGCTCACATAGTTTGCCTCACGAACCGTTTTATCGGGGTCAGAAAAAGGTAAGGGTGGATTATCTTGTTCTATTGTCATCTTCGCACGTTGTAGAAAAGTGGCTTCTACATCTTTGAGGTGACCCATCACTTCCGAAATTGTCCAACCCTCTCCCCCATCGCGTTTATCAAATATTGATTCATTGCTAATTGTTGTGAGGACTCGTTCAATACTCACCAGGTTCTTATCCATTGCATCGATTTGCCAAGTGCGAAATACAGACATTGCTTGCATGTTTGATAGACCTTCCTAGTGATTTCCAAGAAAAATAATATGCTGATGATTAAGCTAAAATAGTACGATTATACTTTTGTTTTTTCTTTATAGGTTGCCCATGATTGTTTTGCTAATTGGGCAATTGAGGTTTGAGCGAGGACATTGCACATGGCTTCGCGTGCTTCATCATATACGGGTTTGAGGACAGTCTGGATTGTGCCACCACTAGGGCATTGTTGTGCAGGTTGATTGGTGTGCATGGGTAAGAACTCATCAGCCTCAAAAAGTTGGTAAACATCGAACATCGTTACAGTTTCTGGTGAAACGGTCAAGGTAATACCACCGCCGACCCCCGGTTGTGAGCTGACATAACCTGCTTTTCGTAATGTACTCAAAATTCGTCGTACAACAACAGCATTGGTATTGATGCTTTTTGCCATATATTCAGATGTATTTCGACCTTCAAATTCCATTGCAAGGTAAGTCAAAATATGGAGTGCAACGGTGTATCGGCTGTTATTCACGAGGCTTGTCTTTCTTTTGATGTGTTACAGTAAATTAACTATTCTGATTCTAGTGTATCATATTGTTTGGGGAATATATCCTCAACTTTAATTTTAAAATTGGGTAAAACATCTCCCCCATCAAGCATATCACCAATACCTAAAACTTGAACGGCTTGATTTGGAACATAGACTTCAATCATTTTATCCTCAGGTTGGACGACCCAAACAACGACTTTTGCCGCCAGATAATTACCAACTTTCATCCGCATTTTACTGTCACTATCCGTTGATGAAATAACTTCAACAACAAGGTCTGGGCTAGCTTTTATATATGCTTCTCGTGGTGGTTCAGGTTGTCTTTCATAAGATATATAAGAAACATCAGGAATATATCTATCATTACCAATTTGGTATCCTCCATCTGCTCCTAAAGTGTGTCCTAGATTGTTGTCCAAGACAAATGCCCCAACTTTGATCAAAAGGCGTGCAGCTATAATTGATAAATAACTATTGGACACCATCTTAACTATCTCTCCTGCGATAAATTCAAAATGCTGGTCAACATTTTCTGGCTGAAATACAAATTCATCAAATTGTTCAGCATTTAAGGTCTGGCGTGTTTGTATTGCCATTAGACTTATCTCCATCGCTATCTGCCATCATCTCTAGTTTATCATAAATTGACTGTCGAGATGAGATATACAAAACCCCCTGCTGTATATGTAACAAGGGGTTTGTTTTGTATTAGTTCTATTGATTATAATGTGATAGATAAATCACATATCTAATTAACCACCCTCGAAGGTCTCTCTATTTTCATCGAAGAAGCGAACTGATGCACGAGAAACAGCCTTGAGTGGATTGCTACCCGTACTGGAAAAGAGTTCGATAAAGACCTCAATGAAGTAATTATCAATTTGGAAGATACCATATGAGCCTTGGTTACTTGCACCAAATAGATTTGGTTCTGGGAAGGTATCATCACTATCGCCTGTTTGTAACACAGGGCGAATTGACTTGATGCGCTCATAGTTTGCAATCGCATCCTCAGGTGTGTCAAATACAACAAAGCTGATGTTCATTTGCCCCCCTGTTTGCTCTGAGAAATACATACGTTGCCCTACACCATTGGTGAGACCTCGTAGAGATTCGATACCGTCTTCACCCCTTGAATAATCACGTTGCCATTGTGCGGCCCCCGCTGGAATTGTATTGGGTAAGAGTTCCATTAAATTATTCAGGACTGTTTCATTTGCAGAAACTTCTTGTACAAATCCCTCAGGTTCTGGTGTTGGTGAAGGGGTTGCAGTTGGCTCAAGTGTCGCAGTTGGTGAGGGGGTTATATCCAGATTATCAGGCGCACAAGCAGACATGACCAATAGGGCAATCAGTGCAAATGCCAAAAGTTGAATACGATGTATGTGTGTTTTCTTTGACATTAGTCCCCACCTTCTTCGGTATCGTCATAGAGGCGTAGACGCTCAGGGATTTCGCCTGCGACAATCATATTAGCTACTTCATGTTCTTCAACTTCGTCTTTACGGAAGTCTCCTAACTTACGACCCCGTTCAATAATCGTGAAGCGGTCAGCGACTTCAAACACATGACGGATATTATGTGAAATAAAGATCACACTCATACCCTTCTCTTTGGCGGCAATCGTATAATCAAGCACCTTTTGCGTCTCACCAACAGATAACGCTGATGTCGGTTCATCCAGAATGAGCAATTTCTTCCCAAAGTAGACAGCACGCCCAATTGCAATCGACTGGCGTTCACCACCCGACATTGTACCGACAGTTTCCTCTGGGTCGCGGATGTGGATACCGACATCTTGTAGTGCGTCAATTGATGCCTGCCCCATCTTCTTCTTATCCATGAATTTGAAAGGACCTACATTATATGTTGGTTCTTGACCGAGCCAAAAATTACGCGCAATACTCATCAATGGAACAAGCGCAAGGTCTTGATAAACCGTTTCGATACCGAGTTCACGGGCATCATGCGGTGACCCAATATCTACAGCATTGCCATCAAAATAGATTTGACCGCGTGTGGGTGTGTGGAAACCAGTTAACACCTTAATGAGTGTCGATTTACCAGCACCATTGTCCCCTAACAGCCCGACTATCTCTTGCTTGTCTACATGAAAGTCGATACCGCGTAATACTTGTACACTGCCGAAGTATTTGTGGATGTCCACCATATCGACAAGTGCATCTTCTTTTTTCTGTTTATAATCCATAATTTACCTTCCTTAACCTCGTCGTCCGCCGCGAACTAGCGTATTCAAGACCACCGCCACGATGATGATGACCCCAACTGTTCCTGCGAATAAACGTGATTCGATACCGACAAGGACAAGACCTGTTTGCAACATACCAAAAATCAGTGCACCGAGTAAAGAACCGACAACACTACCATAACCACCTGTGAGTAACGCGCCACCGATAACTGTCATGGCGATGACATCAAGTTCCCAACCCTGCCCTTTCAAGGGGTCAACTCCGGGATTACGAGCCGTCTCATAGATAGCTGCGATACCTGTCAATAAGGCAACAATGACAAAGTTCTGAACTTTTACGCGGTCAACATTGATACCTTGTGCGCGGGCTGCCCCTTCATTACCGCCTGTTGCAAAGATGCTATTCCCAAATGCAGTGTTATCAAGAATGATGTGGAAGATAACCACAAAGATAAACCACCATAAAATTGCAAGACGAACATTTGCATCGCGTGGAATCGGGAAGAATGATTCTGAGCCGATGGATTCAACACGTCCATTGGTTAAATCAAAGAATCCGACTTGAACGGTTTCACCGCCGCCAGCACCAATATGATAAGTCACAACTGCGAACAACCATACGATGACAGCTAAAATAACAAGGCTGACAATCGTAAAGTACAGCCAACGGATAATCGCACCTGTTGTACCAAAGTCACCGTTATTAGAACGAATTGCCCATGCATTATTTGCGCTGGCAAACATTCTAGGTAATGTACGGTAAGCTGTAAATGCCATCAATAGTAAACCGATAATGGCTAGCCCGACAAAAACCAGATTGCTGATTTCAATGATTGGAAATTCAGAGTAGTAATCGCGGTAACGTAAAATACGACCACCTGCAATGGCGACTAGTGTGATGGCTCTAAAGGCGAGTAATGTCCCTAATGTAACAATAAATGAGGGTATTCGTGTGGTGATGAGTAAAATACCGTTGATTGCGCCAAGTAGTAAGGCAACAAATAAAGCTGCAAGTGCTGCTGGGAATGGGTCAAGAACACCGAGGAAAGGCGCACCCTCTGTCATAAAGAGCATGAATGATAAGGCGGTTACACCTAATATCGAGCCGACGGATAAATCAAATTCACCTGAAATCATTAGATAGGTGACACCGATGGCGATAATACCCTTTGTTGCAACGTTACTCAAGAAAGAAGCAACTGAACTAGGCTCAAGGAATAAATCGGTTGCCATTGTGAAGCCGATGAAGATAGCAATAAAACCGATAATCGCACCTGCACTTGGGGATTTTGCTAATTCTGAGCGAATATATTTACCAGGTGTTAAGGCAACAGCACGGCGCATTTCATCAGATTTTTCTTCCATCTGGCGGACTTGCAAATAACCGATTAAGCCGGGGATGAAGAAAAGCAAACCTGCTAATAATCTGCTATTTTCTGCATCGCGAATTTTGGTTACACCGGGAAATTCTGGCACAGCAAAACCAGCCGCAACGAGTCCGAAAAATATACCAACACCGAATACAACCAGCAGTGCATAAATAAAACGACGCGGTGGTGCAACAATCAATTGAATCCCAGGAATGTTACGCAGAGTTTCAAGCGGTGGGATTAAGAATGTAAATAATGCCGCGATTGCGACGATCACGATAACAAATAAACTGACAAGAACAAGACCTTCACCGATAGATAAAGCGATAACAGGCAGTCCACCAATCTCATCATTTATAAACGACCGAATATCAATATCTTGACCGAGTAACAGTGAGAATTTTAAGCCGACAGGAATGATGACACTCAATAGTATCACTGCACCAATAATCATAGTGAAGAATAACATCCACTGTGCCCAACGTTGCCCTGATGACTCGTTCTGCATAACACCTCTTGCAGCCCGAAAGCACCCAATCGCATAAATAACTGAACTAATGGTAACGACGATTTCATATATATTGAGGTTACTGCGTAAAATATTGGCACGCTCACCAAGTGGCATCCAACCGAGGAAGATAAGGAGCGAAATCGCAATCCCAATTAGCGAAAACCCAAACATCAGGTACGCAATCAGGTTATTGACGGGTCTCCCTTTTAATTTATTTTCTGACATAATTAGCTACTTCTCTAATATGAATAGATATATTTGTCATAATCGCACATATCCTGATGGATGTGTGTGTTGTGTTTACAAGCTGAAATGAAGGAGTAGTGGGAAAATGGATGGAGAGAGACTCCCCACCCATTGTTTTAACGAAGTTCGGCTTAACGATAGCCTGCTGCTGTCAATTCGACAACTGCATCAATATTGCTACCATCAATAACGCCAGGACCTGTCAAAATGTCGCCACCGGGAGCCAATGCAAATTGACTGTTGAGGTAGAGCCACATAATGGTTTCGAAACCTTGCAAGTAAGGTTGTTGATCAATTGCTTGAATCAAGTAACCTTCTTGAATCATTTCGTAGATTTCAGAGCTTGTGTCATGTGTGGTTGCAAAAATATCACCAACTGCTACACCGTTTTCTTGGATGTAGAGGTTTAGGGAGCTTGATGGGTTTGGACCAAGCATGAATGCTGCATTAGCGTCAGCATTTGCACTGAAGTAATCAGCAAGGATACCAGCAGATTCTGTAACATCATTGTTGATTGTCAAACCGTCAAGTGGGATACCAGCTTCTTCGAAGACAGAACGAACACCAGCACAACGTGCTTCTAGACCACTGTGTCCAACTTCTTGGATTGGGCAAACACCTTTTGTGATTTCTGTACCTGCTGCATCGGCTGCTGCAAGAACAGCTTGTGCATTGGAACGTCCACCAAGGAATTCGTTTGCACCAACATAGAAGAGTGTTGGAAGTGCATCAGGTGTTCCTGCGTTGGGGTCTGCTGTGTTGAAGACAATAACAGGAAGCCCTGCTTCTGCCGCACGGTTAACGCCATCACGGATAACTTCTGGGTTCGGGACTGTTGTACCAATACCATCGTTATTGCGTGCGAGAGCATCATCCCAGTAACCAGCCATATCATCTACGTTATCAACAGGATCTGCCAACCATGCACAGTCTGCTTCTAATAATGTACATGCGTCTTCCATACCTTTGATAACAACAATCCAGAATGGATTACCGACACCACCATGGCTGACCATACTGAAGACCAATTGGTCTTGCGCACCAACACCACCAATGCTAGCAATCATTGTACCGAGAGCTAACAAAAGCACAGGAATACTACGTAACAACTTTCTCATATTGGGGTTCCTCCAATAAAAATTTTGTAAACAATGTCTCAGGCAAAATACCTGTAGAGACCAAATTTAAGTATGGGGTAAAAAATAACACACAACAAAAAATAATCTGCAATTAAAAGTGTGTTAAACCCTGTGTCAACTTATAAATAAAATACAAAATATATAGTGCAACTCATTATCCATCAATAATATAGCAAAGTTCATAATAATGAGCAATTTATGGCATTAATATGTCACTATTGTGTCACAAATTTACCCATTATCTATAGTGTAACGCATGATGGCTAAAAGAGGTAGGGAATTGATAAGTTGACAATTTTCCCCTTTTTCCATGCTGACGATAATATATTTTATGATTTTTGTCAAACGTTTGCATTAAAACTTATTTTTTATTCTTTTAACTGGTATATGTATGAGTAAAATCAGGTGTTTTTGGAGGTGTATATATGAAAACGATTGCAAAATTATTTGTATCTCAACGAAAATATCTGATTTATGATGGTTTCCAGATAATTGTGTCAATAGCATTATGATAAGGTGCAAGATAACGTACTCCCCCACTCTGAATATCAATCATTGCCAAACGTGATCCCTTACTGTCGCGTGCTATAAATGCGATTTTCGTACTGTCTAGTGACCACACAAGATTGAAGTTATCTAGCTTGTCTGATGTGAGGTTTTGCGTGGTATCAGTTTCTGGGTGATAAAGAATAACATCCCCTAGTCCATCCGTGTAAGAGACATAAGCGATATATTGACCATTGGGCGACCATATTGGATTTTTGTCGGGGTTATCTCGTTCGCTGATATTGGTATATGTATCAGCTTCCATATTATAGAGGAAGATGTCTGCATTACTATTTTGCGTTGATTCAAAAACAATACGATTATCTATAGGTGACCAATCTGCGGCATAATCATCTGCGGATTCTAGACCAAGATTGGTGAGTGTTTCATCCCTTAAACTATAGATATAGGTTTCGATACCATCGGCACGGGTTGATTCAAATGAGACAAACTGACCATTGCTTGACCAATGCGGTTGGTAATCGTCAGCGGGATGTTTACTCACATTAGTTGCTCGTCCACTCTCTAAATCACGAATGAAGGTTTCGATGTTGCCTTCGCGGATAGATGTATAAAGGACTTGGTTAGGATTTTTCGCAATTACTGGAATAGGAATTGGGTTAATATCATCTTCTGGGTAGCGACTGATATTTTGTAAATCCCCTGTGTTGAGGTCTGCGACCAATACTTCAGCAGCATATCCATCACGCCGGGAAACAAAAGCCAGTTTTTCACCATTCCCTACCCATGCTGGTGAATTATCTTGTGCAATGTTTTGACTGATATTCTCAAACTGACCTGATTGCAAATGATAGATATAGACTTCGGTATTACCATCCCGTTCTGATACAAAAGCCAACTTTTCACCGTTTACTACCCATGTCGGCGCATAATCATCTTCAGGGTGACGACTGAGGTTGAAGAGAATTTGTGTATTCGTATCGACTAACCAAATTTCACGATTTCCATCTGCTCGTGATACAAATGTAAGCGTTTGAGATGTTGTGGCTTGAGAGGCTTGAACAATACTAAATGCAAGCGCAAGAATGAGGAGCATAAAAATACTAGTCAAGGTCATCAAAAATCGAAACATCTATTTATTGTCCAAAATAGGCTTAAAGAACATGTCTATTGTAGCTGTAAATGAGGGTGTTTAGGCTTAGGCTTGTGTGAGTACCTGCTATTCCAATAACAACAGGTACTATTGGGGTGTGTTCATTACCGAATATCTTCGACAGCCCAGTGGTCACCCATTGCACGTCGCCCACCTGCGAGACCATCTCCTTCGGATATTTCACGAATGAGGTCGTCCCGTTTGAGTGCGGAGTCGAGTAGATTGACGCCTAAACCCGGACCTTGTGGAATATCGAGATGCCCGTCTGTGACTGTTGGGACAAAGTCTGTTAGCTCGCTAAAGTAGCTTTTGTAGAAGGCACGGACAGACTCTACATAATATAGATTCGGAATATGTGCGCCGAGGTGCATACAAACCGCATGACAAATTGAGCTAGCCACATTATGCAAAACAATCGGAACACCAAAAGTCTCTGCCAAGTTGGCGATTTTACGGGTTTCAGCAATGCCACCATTCCATACAGGGTCAGTCATGACTATCTGTGAGACATGTTTTTCTAACCACTCGCGCATCTGCCAGCGTGTCATCAGTAATTCAGAACCAATGACAGGGATAGTTGTACTTTGTGAGACAGCTTTGATTTCATCGGGATAGACCGCAGGTAAAACATCTTCAAGAAACATGATGTTATAGGGTTCTAGCGCACGAGCAATTCGTTCCATGCTGACCCGATTCCAACGGAAGTGACACTCGATGCCAATTTCCATTTGGTCACCTACCCTATCGCGGATTTGTTGGACAGGTATTAAGCCCTTTTCAATTTCGGCTTGTGTAATCCGTTGCCCAAAACTGCGCTCACTGAATTGGTCGAAAGGCCAAATCTTCATAGCATAGATTTCATCATCAATTAAACTCTGCGCGAGTTCACCCGCGTCTTCATGCCAGAGTTGATAATCTTGATAATCACCAAAGCCGATGCAGGTATTATAAGTCGGGATTTCATCACGGGTTTTCCCACCCAGTAAGTGATATAGAGGTGCGTTGTAGTGCTTGCCCATGATGTCCCATAACGCGACTTCTAATGCCGAGAGTGCGCGTGTTTCTGCACCTGCATAACCGTGATACATGATGTTGTCCATCACGAACCTCCAGACCCCTTCTATGTCGAGTGGGTCTTGACCGAGAACCAGTGGCGCGACTGTGCCATGAAGTGCGCCCTTTGACCCAGGGATTTTATCGACCGTCTCACCAATCCCGATAATGCCGCTATCGGTATGGACACGGACAACCATCAAACGAGAATATTCTTTCCACTGTAATGTTTCGATTGCTGTAATTTTCATTTATATATAGCCACTAAGCCACAATGGGCAATAAGATTGATAAGAAAAACTGATTATGTTTAGTTGGTAACTCGCATTGCCATATGAGGCGATAACCAGAACGGCGGTAAATATGCTGGAATATTGGACAAAGGTAAGACCTCAGGTTTGAGTGTGATGCCGAGCCTATTCTGCATATAAGCGCGTCGATGTTCGATACGTTCCCATGCTTCAGGATATTTTAAAGATAGCTCTGCACACAAAGTATCGTCCGCCAGCACAATCCCATCTTCGATATTGGTGGTGTGATATGGGGAATGAGTGGCTGGAATGACATCAACTTGAATTGCCATACCCGACTTGAGCGTCATGTCTGAGCCTTCATATATAGGAGAATGTACCCACTCGTCTAAATGCAATAGATGCCCTGGGTTCAGCCCAATCCCAAAGAAGGGATTGCCGAGATGTTTCTGAATGATGCCATAGAGTTCACCACCTGTGACACCAATTCCAATCGCTTCATACCATTCGACGATTGCGCGAAAGTATGGTTTGACTAACTTATCAACATAATCTTGTACATCTTCGGGTAAGTCATTTTCATCACGCGCCAACCACCCTGCCCGTGCATTTAATGCACCCCATGCTCCATATGCCATTGTCGTTCTATCACCAATTTGTATCTTCCGTAAGGATGGACTCGGTAATCCTAAACTCGCCCGTTCCCCACTGGATAACATCAAATGACACGATAAGGGTAAGCCGTTGAGGTTCATCAATTCGACGGCTTCAAATTCAGACATGCCCTTCTTGATGCCAAATAGCACATTGCGTAATGCTTGCGAAGTAAAGGTCGAAGCAAACTCAAAATAGGCGATTTGGTCAACATCATTATTCGTGCGTAATCCATCTGATGGATTCATGAAAATGTTGGTTGCATTAAATAAGTTTTGCCTATTCCCGACTACCTCGCTGAGTACATCCACAATAAAAGACGGGATTTCGAGTGTATGTTGGGGGTCTGCTGATTCACGGTCATCAAATGCTTTCCAGCCGACAACGCCGATTTGCTGATTTTTCTGTAGCCCTGCATCATGTAATATATCCGCCAGCATCGGACTTTTACCACGTGGCTGACCGAGCAAGCTAAATGATTGATAGAGAACTTTCTCAACTTCAAGTTCCATCATTTCAGCATAACCCATGCCCTCGTTACCAACGAGTAGCACAGGTTTTTTGCTTGGTAATAGAATTAACAGGGCTTCTTCAAAGCGTGGATCATACCCTGTCAGATAGGCGATGTTGGCTGAATGTTCTCTGTCGCCATAGATAACAAGGGCATGATGTGCATTTTCTTCAGCTTTTGCGAGTGCGGACTGAAGTCGTGCCTCATAAGTTGTTACAGGTATTTTCGGTTGTACTGTTGGTAATCCAAAATGCGGAAGTGTTACTTCTGCAAGTTCAACTTGGGTGACCATATCACACCTCGATAACTCGATTCTGTAGGGTGCCGATGCCATCAATTGTAATGGTGACAACATCATCGATGTTCAGTGTAAAGTCCGCATCTGGGACAAGACCTGTACCCGTCAACAAAATAACGCCATTCGGGAATGTATTACTACGACCCAGATAGCCTACTAATTCTTTTAACTCACGCTTGATTTGCGATGTCGAAATTTCTCCACTGAAGACTTCATTACCTCCGCGCGAAATACTAATACGAATCGTCGTATCTAGCCATTCATCTGATGGTGCAAGTAAAATCCCAGGACCTAGCCCACATGATGCGGTATAGACTTTCGCTTGTGGAAGATAAAGAGGATTTGCGCCTTCGATGTCTCGACTGCTCATATCGTTACCGATTGTGAAGCCGACCATTTCCATTGCGCTATTCAGTACAAGTCCTAGCTCAGGTTCGGGAACATTCCATTTGGAATCTTGGCGAATCCCGACTGCATCGAGATGACCGACGGTATTTTTTGCTGATGCTTTGAAGAAAATTTCTGGACGGTCTGCATCATAAACTCGTGCATAAACATCACCACCGTCTTCTGCCTCTTCTTGACGGGCTTCGCGACTTCTCATATAAGTTACCCCTGCCGCCCAAATTTCTTGCTCATCCATTGGGGGCAACCAGTGAACACTATTTTCATCAGGTGGTGTATCCAATGTGCTGGCGAGAAAACTATGTGGTGACTCATAAGCAGCGGCAATCAGTGACTCAATAGCTTCATCGACACGTCCGACAGATGTATGTAACCAGACCGATAAAAATGGGAATAAGTGCGTAACATCATAAACTGTATCGTCAATTAATAGTCCGACACGTTCATTATCATCAGGGTGAAAATACCGTATTAATAAGGGGGCTTGACTCATGCTTTACTCCATATCACTAAATTATCATCATTACGAGATTGGGTTAATAAACCACGTTGTGTAAGGCGTTCTAAGTTGCCATTAAACGGGAAGGTAAAAAGACCATTTCCTGATTCATCCCATGTTGAGACTTTAGGACCGACATCATCAATGGCTTGTTTGAGTGTAAATGATTTGACTGTATTGGCATATTCGAGTAGATGTTTTTCGACATGTAAGCAATAATTTCGGCTTTCACGCAAAAATTCATCAACTTGTGTGCCACGTTGAACTTGCCAATGTGCAGGTGAATAAACATCAATGTCCATGCTCATGAGGCGTTCAAGTGTGGATAAATAAGTGTCAACATAACAATAGGTCGGTGGTAATACAGGATTCCAATTGATGTCGAGAATCGCATTCCATAATGCCGCTTCCCCCGCTGCCATCGTTTTACTGATGGGGTCATAAACAGCAAGGTGTCCCCATGTATGCCCTGGGGTATGAATTGCTTCGATATACCAACCCTCGCCCATATGAAAACGCTCTCCACCTTCAAGCGTCATATCAACTTCGACACAATCCATCGTGCTATGTAAATCGGCTTTGGCTTCTGGCGATGTTTCAAAACCGTGTGGTTTATCCCATTGCATATACCGATTCACAATGAGTTCTTCCGCACTGTCAATCCACGGCTGGTCAAGATTATGACACATCATGATAGCTTGGGGAGCGATGCGCTTCATCGACGCGTTGCCACCTTGATGGTCGAGGTCGCTATGGGATATAAGAATATATGTGAGTGATTTCGGATCAAAGCCGATACTTTTCATATAGGGTACGATGTCTTGCTCAGGATTATGAACACAACAGGTATCAACAAGCATAGATGATTCTTTACCAATAAATAGATGAACATATGCCATACGTGTTTCTTGGAATGTACATTCAATGCGATGTATGTTGGGTGCAATTTCCATAAACTATATCTCCTTTCTCAATCAAAATTAGATCTATAAATTACCTTTGTACGTAGAAGACCAACCGAATAAGGCTCTCAATTTTTGTGATGGGTCAAACTTAAAAATGACCCCACTTGTTCTTTCTCGAATATAGAACTTTCCAAAATTACGGATAACAACATTTTCATGCCGTTTTAGGGATTGATAAATTTCTTCGAGTGTTGCATCAATGATGAGTTCAACGTCACCTGCGTCCTTTTCTGTACGACTCGCAACACGTGCAACTAACTCTTTTTTTGTTATTTTGTCTGTCATTTTATACTTTACCCCTAATCTTGTGGTTGCTCACCTTTGGAGCTTAAACCACCATCGACTTCATAAGTTGACCCAGTTACAAAACTAGATTCGTCTGATGCAAGGAACAGGCAGACATTGGCTACCTCACGTATTGTACCCACTCTCCCAATGGGGTGCATCTCATCAAACTCTTGACGCAGTGCCTCTTGTCGAGTTTGTGCCGCTAAGAAATCATGCAACATCGGGGAGTCGATTGTTCCGGGGGCAACTGTATTTGTCCGAATTCCGAGTTTTGCATAATCAGTAGACATCGCTCGTGCCAATGCAATCAGCCCACCTTTTGTCATCGAGTATGCCGCAATCCCTGGCAAACCCAATAATCCTGTCACACTTGCCATATGGATGATGCTTCCATTGCCAACCGACAACATTCCGGGAATCACTGCACTGGATACTAAATACGTTCCACGTAAATTGACAGCGAGGCATCTATCAAAGTCTTCTAGTGAGGTTTTGTGGATTGCACCTGCTGGCATTACAGCAGCGTTATTCATCAATGTCGTGATTGTTCCAAAGTTGTTTTGTAACTTCGATACAGCATCATTTACCTGTGTTGGGTCACTAACATCTGCATGAACTTCGATTGCATGACCGCCAGTATCCGTAATTTCATCAACAACAATCTGACAGGCATCCGCATGTAAATCCATAATGCCGACTTTTGCACCTTCTTCAGCAAAGCGATGGGCAATCCCGCGCCCGATTCCTCTTGCACCCCCTGTCACAAGGGCGACTTTTCCTTGTAGTCTCATGGTTGCTTCCTTACTATTCTGTCACAAAATCAATCAAGACACGTGAGCCTGTTTGGTGGCTTTCAATCGCTGCACTAATCAAACGTTGGATACGTGCGCCATCATGTAAGTTAGGGGTTAGCTCTGTATCATTGACAATGCCATTGATGAAGCCACGAATCATAAAATCTTCTGAACGGAACATATCTTTATAGGTATTGTGAACCGTATCATGGCGAGCCGTTCCCCAAATATGTTCTGGAATCGGTAATTCCTTTATCATGCCTTCCCCGACTCGTGCGCCTCTAACTTCTTGAACCGTATCCCAATCGGTGAAACTATATAGCGTGCCGTCTGAGCCATGAAATTCCATATGATGGGTCTGACCAAAGGGCGTATCTTCATATGCTAAAGCCGTGCAGTGCATCATCCCAATTGCCCCATTAGCAAATTCAAGCGTCAGCATACAACTATCATCAGCAACTTCATAAGCATTGCCATCATTATCAGTCGGCTCACGGTCAATGATATGCCCAAGCCTGCATGTTAAGGCAGTAATATCGCCATAGAGCCATTCTGCAATATAGAGGAAGTGTGAGCCAAGGTCGCCGATAATTCCACTACCTGCGATTTTTTTATCAAAGCGCCACATGTAATTTCCGTCTCGTGCAAAACCCGTATAGTAACGCATATTGAGATGATAGGGTTTACCAAGATACCCATCATCAATCAATTCTTTTAGGTAACGGGCTGTTGGCATAAAGCTATATGTAAAGGGAACAAGATGTTTGACTCCCTTTTCTTCTGCCAACTCTGCCATTTCTTTGGCTTGGGTATAAGTTAATGCGATGGGTTTTTCACATAAGACATGAATGCCGTGTTTGAGGGCTTTCATTGTAATGGGATAGTGGGTATCGTTTGGTGTACTAATCACAACTGCATCGAGGTTTGCATTTTCGATCATCTCATTGTAGTCAGTATAAACTTGCGGAATGTTCCATGTGTCTGCTATTTTTTGTGCATTAGCACGGTTACGCCCACAGATAGCTATGGTTTGTGCATTAGGATGGCTATCAAGCGCTGGTAGGTGCATCGCATCTGCCCACCAGCTTGTTCCTACCATTCCTACAGAAATCAGGTTGTTTGTCATAAGAATCTTCCGTACAATAAATTCATTAGTCACTCTATTGTAAGTTTTCCTACGGTCTTAAGCAAAAAATAGTTTAGGTGAAGCGATGTCAAAATATATTAATAGTGAATTGTTTGAACGGTTATTTTTTACAATAATTGTGTTGGGTATTTTAGCAAGTGCTGTTGGTGTAATCCGTTATCTGGATTTATCAAATCAGATTGCTAATAATACCGCTGCAAAAATTCGTGAAGAAGGTATTGAAGTAAGCGTCGAAAATACAAATGAGGGCTATAGTTTGATGTCTTCTGATTTGGAACTTCGTCGTTTGGTACGTGAGCGGTCTAATATGATTATGGTTGGTGGTATTGGTCTTGCGTTAATTGGCGCGGGTTGGATATTAACAGATATTGCCCGTAGTCGTCGTAAGAAGAATGGTGAAACACCTGTGCAATCGACAACTTAGAGCTTGGATAGAAGTGGGAGACTATAAGAATCTCCCACTCTTAATTTTATTGAGATTTCAAGGCGGCAAATTGAAGGTATTCGAGAATCTCATCAACAGCTAAGGGGTTAATGAGATAGTCTTGCAATGAGGTAAAGAACGCATATTCCCCAAATATGCCCGGCATCAAGTCTGACCCATCAAAAACAAAGGAGTTTGCTTGACGGATTTGATTGGCTTCTAGTGCTGCACAGGCATTCTGATAGTCTTCAATATCAACACCTAAATTGGGAGAAATGATTGCTCCAACATCGGTTGTTACCCAAGCAGTCGCTGCTTCTGGGCTGGCAATAAAGTTCATAAATTCTCGAGCTTCGGGGGTATCTGTAAACACAACCGCTAGTTGACTACCCCCGACAATAGGCTTACCATAACGCAGATCAATTTGTGGAAATGTGAAAAAACTATAATCTTCGCCACAGATTAAATCAGGAAAAATTTCTTCTGCATAAGACCGTACAAAACCAGCTTCATAATATAGAGGTGCATCCCCTTCTAGCCATGACCTTATGCTATCACGATAACTCACACTTAAGATACTATCTTGTGAACTTGCCAGACGCTCATCATATGGCAATAACATTTCGGACATGGTGGCAAGGGTTTGAATCACGCGTGGATCATCCCAATCAATTGTCCGCAATATAAATAATTCTCCATAGGCTTCTCGCCCATAGAGACGGACAAAAATATTCTCGAACCAGTCTGTTAGGGGCCAACCATCGCCACCACCAACTGAAAATGGTGTAATGCCATCGGCTACAAGTGTTTCGGAGATTGTAATTAGGTCTGCCCATGATTCAGGTATACTAAACCCATATTCCTCAAAGGTTGCGATGTCATACCAAATTGTGCTTTTACTACGGGATGTTACTGCTAAACCGTAAAGTTCTGTATTATTCATCCCTAGCTGAATAAATGTTGGGCTAAGTGTATTATTAAGTAAATCTAAGTCTATAATGGGGTCACTGGGATCATCGAGTCGTTTAAGTTCTTGATCCTCAGCTAACTGCCGAATGATTCCAGGGCGTGGAAGAAATGCAATGTGGGTCGGGTCTTCTAGAAATCCACTTTTTACAACATTCTCAACAAGCAAATTATCGGGTTCATAGACAACCTCGATACCTGTTTCTTCCGTAAAGAGCGCCACTACATTATTGAACCCTTCCGCTTCTGCCCCTGTCCAATTTGCGGCAATTCGTAAAACATTGGAGTTGTCATCTTGGGCAGTGGTGATACCTGTGATGATGATGCTTAAAGAAAATAATAAGATGATGGCTCGATATAATTTCACGTCAGAAACTCCTTGTGCATCTGATTTTATAACTTCATTATAACGCTAAGTGTAAGTTAAGGTAATTTATTTGAAAGCTATTGAGTCTATAGAATATAATAACATACGAAATTTAATGATTGGGAGTAACTAAATGAAACTTGGTATGGTGGGTTTAGGTAAAATGGGTGCGAATATGACAACGCGCCTGATTAAAGGAAATCATGAAGTTGTCGTTACAGATTTGAATGCAGATGCCGTCTCTAAAGCTAAGGATGGCGGTGCAATTGCATCGGCTGGACTTGAAGACTTGGTTAGTAAATTATCTGCTCCACGTATTGTTTGGGTGATGGTTCCGTCGGGCGACCCAACAGAATCAACTGTTATGGCACTCAGTGAATTGGTAGATGAAGGTGACATTATTATCGATGGGGGTAACTCCAATTACAAAGAGACCATGCGCCGTGGTGAAACCTTAAAAGAAAAAGGGGTTCACTATGTTGATGTTGGGACAAGTGGTGGTGTCTGGGGATTAAAAGAAGGATATAGTATGATGATTGGTGGTGATGAAGAAACTGTTTCATCACTTTCCCCTATTTTTGAAACGCTTGCTCCTTCAGCCGACACGGGTTGGGGGTATGTCGGACCGAGTGGTTCAGGGCATTTTGTGAAGATGGTACATAACGGTATTGAGTATGGCATGATGCAGGCATTTGCTGAAGGATTTGCCATTTTTAAGAAAAAGGAAGAATTTGGTCTCGACCTTGCAGAGATTTCACGGATTTGGTTACATGGCAGTGTTGTACGCTCATGGTTACTGGATTTGATTCATGATGCACTGAGTCAAGACCAAAGTTTAGATGATATTGCTGCATTCGTCCCTGACTCGGGTGAAGGACGTTGGACAGTATTTGAATCGATTGATTTGAACGTATCTGCTCCAGTCATTACAACGGCTCTGCAAGAACGGATTCGCTCCCGTGATGAAAATTCATATACTGATAAATTGCTGTCTGTGATGCGTAATCAATTTGGCGGACATGCCGTCAAGAAATCTGGAGAATAACGATACCGATGTCTGATAAAGCGACTGTTATTGTTATATTTGGTGTGACGGGTGACCTTGCACGCCGTAAACTCATACCTTCACTGTATAGTAATTACATCAAGGGGCGTTTGCCCGATAAACTAAAAATTGTGGGTGTGGGTCGGCGTGAATGGTCTGATGAGACGATGGTGGAACATGCTCATAAGTCATTAACCGAATTTGCATCACATATCTTTGATGAAACGTCATGGGCAGAATTTCGGCAAACCTTATCCTATGCCCTTGTCGATTTACCTGAACCTGAAACCTATCAAACTTTAAAAGATCATCTGGATGATATTGAAGATGGGTCAGCTAACCGACTCTACTATTTATCAATTGCGCCAGAATTTTATGCTGATGCAATTGAAAACTTGGGTCAGCTTGATATGGCGCGTGAGGACGATTGCTGGCGACGCATCGTTATCGAAAAACCATTTGGCTATAATCTGAAAACAGCACAAGCTCTGAATAAGACAGTCCATTCTGTATTTAATGAATCGCAAGTGTATCGGATTGACCATTACCTCGGTAAAGAAACCGCCCAGAATATGTTATTTTTGCGCTTCGCAAACACGATTTTTGAGCCAATTTGGAATCGTAGTCATATCAGCAATGTTCAAATCACTGTGGCGGAAAGTGTTGATGTTGGGACACGCGCTGGATACTATGATAAGTCAGGCGTGATGCGTGACATGATTCAGAACCACTTGTTACAGTTAGTTTCGTTGGTGGCAATGGAACCCCCATCTTCATTTGATGCGGATGCTTTGCGTAACGAAAAAGTCAAAGTCCTAAAAGCTGTTCGTGCAATCAAACTACAGGATGCGGTTCGGGGACAGTATGATGGCTACTTATCTGCTGATGGGGTTGCCGATGATTCGCAAACCCCAACTTATGCAGGGCTGAAAGTGTTTATTGATAATTGGCGGTGGAAGGACATTCCGTTCTATTTGCGCTCAGGTAAAGCCTTAAAAACAAAAACCACACAGGTCAATATTCAGTTCAAACGCCCACCCAACAATATCTTTAAACTTGCAGAGTCTGAAGATTTATCCCGTAATATGCTATCGATTTGTATTCAACCTGATGAAGGGATGCACTTGACAATCGAAGCTAAAATCCCAGATCAACAATTGGCGAAATCCGTTGATATGGAAGTGCATTATGAAGATGCTTTTGAGGCTGAGAAGTTACCTGATGCTTATGAACGTCTTCTTCTTGATGCGATTAATGGTGATGCTGCACTCTTTATCCGTAGTGATGAAATTGAAAGTGCATGGCGAATTGTTGACCCTGTGATTGAAGGTTGGCAGAGCGACCCCTCAGCCCCTGTGATGCAAACTTATGAAACTGGGACATGGGGACCTCAAGCATCTCATGATTTACTAGCACGCGATGAACATGTCTGGCGGATTAGCTGTTTGCACGAAGACGATTGTTAACTATAGGTCATTTATTAATGAAGTAGATAATCAATTCCCTCGCCTGTGCGGGGGTTTTGGGTTTATATGCTAAAAATGAATGTAGCGTATACTAACCCTATGATTGTTGTAGTCTCGTTGCTGAAAGGAATGAATTGATGCGGATTGTGATTTTGGCATTTGGAACATGGGGAGATATTCGTCCGAATGTACTCATTGGGCAAGCACTGCAAGAGCGAGGATATGAGGTGATTGTTATCGCGTCAATAGGCTTTGAAGATTGGGTTAAGTCACACCACCTAAATTATATTCCTCTGTCTGTGAATGTTCAGGATGTTATCGACAAACTCAGCACGGATACCCTGAATTTTTTTCAGGCATATAAAGCAATTCGTGAGTTACTTGCTCCTGCTATGTTCCAACTTGGTGTGGAAGTCTCGGATGTGTTGCAAGATGGCGATGTGTTTTTGACACATGAATCTGGTGTTTCGATTTTAAGTGGTGTGATTGAGTCGCGAAAGATTAAAACAATCCGTGTGAACTTCCAACCTTTACATCCAACTCAAGCCTTCCCATCACCCGGTGTACCTAAGTTTCCTGATTGGTTACCGATGCAGTCTACGCTTAATAAATTGACATATAATATCATCATACGCACCCAATGGTCATTGTTGGGGAGTCGTGGTAATGAGCTACGAAAAAAGCACCTCAATATGAAGAAGATGAAATGGAAACAATACCTAAAGATGATTGATGGAATGCCAGCGGTTACTTGTGTTAGCCAACATGTGATTCCGCGTCCTTTTGACTGGCATGAAAATTATCATATGACAGGTTTTTTGTTCGACCATGAAGATTCATGGACACCACCTATCGAGTTGTCCGATTTTATAAATACAGGAGATGCGCCTATTTATATTGGATTTGGCAGTATGGGCGACCCTAATCCAGAAAAAACAACACGAACACTATTGGAAGCTATAAAACTATCAGGTCAACGAGCAATCATTTTATCAGGCTGGGCGGGTATTGGCTCAGCGAATATTCCAGATAATGTCTATATTTTGAAGTATGCCCCTCATAGTTGGTTATTCCCACATATGTTAGCTATCGTACATCATGGAGGTGCAGGCACAACGGCTGCGGCATTGAGGTCAGGCATTCCATCAATTATTGTCCCTCACAACGGAGATCAACCATTTTGGGGTAATCATGTCTATCAATTAGGCGCAGGGGCAAAAACGATTCCACGTAATCAATTAACTGCTGAAAATCTATCAACAGCAATTCATGAAGTCATATCTTCACAAAGTATGCGAGAAACAGCGCAAGCAATCGGTGTCAGAATACGTTCTGAGGATAGTATTCAAAATGCCTTGAGTGTTATTGAAAGTGTTATTCGGGGGTAATGTGAAAGGACGAACACTCAGCTCGCCCTATCCGAATTAGCAAATGGGCAACTACTCTTCCCAAGCCTCAACTTCGGCAGCTTGCATAATTGTTAAAACTGCACCTGTAGAATCTGCAATGACTGCAAATGGACCAATATTAGGGGCTTCTGCCTGCATGACCACTTTACCCCCTAACTCTTCAACTTTTTTCAGTTCGGTATCAAAGTCTTTTACATTGAAATAAACGCTCCATACAGAGGGCATGTCCCCATAACTTTCGTCCATTTCTAATATACCGCCATTATTACGACCTTGATTTAGAATCATAATGTACCCAGTGTCATCGGTTGTATATTCCCATCCGAGAACTTTACTATAAAAGGTTTTGGCAGCTTCGACATCGCGGGTTGCGAGTTCATTCCACATCATCGCGCCTGCTTTATTAACGATGCTAGCACCGATATGATTTTTAGCTTGCCACAATGCTACATGCGCGCCTGTTGGGTCTTGAATCACCATCATGCGACCACTATCAAACACATCCATTGGATCATACACAATCTTGCCACCGTTCTCTTTGATAGGGTCTACCATCGCATCAACATTATCAACGGTAATATAATTCGTCCATGCTGGTGGAATACCTTGTTCGGCTGAGTTCGGCATCATTGGACTGAGAGCGGCGACATCTTTACCATCTAATTTGAACATGGTATAGGTCATACCATCTCCCATTGGTACTTCCTCTTTTGCCCAACCAAACAAACCCATATAAAACAGTTTACCTTTTTCAGTATCATATGTACCAACATCTGCCCATGAAAATGTACCGTGTGGATATTTTGTGACTGTATACATGTTCTCTCCTATTTCATAATCGAACTTTTGTTCTATATATAATTTAACAAAAACAGCCACGAATTGTCAATAGAACAAAGTATAGAGATTAGATTAAATGTTCTATATGTAATTTAACTATTGTCGACTTGCTGGTCATCACCAATAATTTGGAGAGCTTCGGTTATTGTACTCGTAAATCGATATTTGTTTATCTTATCTCGAAAGCCATACAGGTTGCTGGCGAGCTTTAAAAAGGAGTTGAGGATGCCGACTTCGGTTACAAATACGGTAAGTTTTTCATGGCTTGGGTCTTGCCTAAGTAGGTTGCGAATCGCGTTAATCGCAGAATGTCCCCTCGGCATAATTTGCGCGCCTGTGGTGAGGTGAATAATCGCATAAATGGGTTTTGTTTGTGATGCTTGTGCGATTTGATTATTGAAGTATTCAAGCCCATCTGTCGCTGATTGCCATGTCCATCCTGAGTAGACTTCCGCAAGGATTATGGATTCTTCCTCATTATACCAATAGATTTTATAGAATGTATCTTCCTTGATTATATTCATAAAATATCCTTAAAAATGACCTGTCGTATGTTTTTTGACTGTCTTTAGTACCCATTCAAGTTTTGAAACATATCTATATTTTGGTTGATTGTCCCCGATAGCCCCGTTCCCAATCCAGTTGGACATCAGCAACTAAGATTGTTCTTTGCTCATCATGTCAATAAAACTTAAGTAAGTGGTCATATGTTATTGAATGTAGGGGCGTTGCCATGTCTGCGCCCGAAGCGGTTGATGACTCGGCATCAATCCTACAAAATTTCAATTTCTTTCGACCAGCTACTTAATATTCTGTAATTGCAATCATAGTTAAAATTCTTATGGTCACTTTCGATGAAGTGCTTAAGACGATATATCAACGTCACATAATGGTTCGATACGATATTGTTCTCGCTCATCGCATGTTAAGTCAGTGATATAACGATTATCAACAATCCATTGACGCAACTCATCGAGTGTATCAATTCTCCATAGTATAACTGTTCCTGCCCGTGTTGCAGATAAAATGTTGATTTCATCGGTAGTAATGTCAAAATCCCATATTCTGTCATTATGACCATCAAACACACGGATAGGTTTTTCTGTTTCTAAATCCCATAAAATCAATGTCTGGTCTAGTCCGCCTGATATGACAAGCTGATCGTTAAATAAGAATAGTGCTTTCTCAACTGTGCCAGTATGTCCCCGTAAAGTGGATAGAATGTCTCCTGTTTCGATATCCCAGATTAAAATGTTATGGTCTGTCGATGTCGAGATGACTTGTGTTTCATCTGTATTCATTGATACACTACGGATACTACCCTTATGTTTGTCAAATGTCAGTAAACGATTACCCGTTTCAACATCCCAGACAACAATGGTTTTATCACCAGAGCCACTTATTACACGTTTATTGTCTTTTGTTATATATACTGTATGAATACCGTTTTTATGTGCGCCTGCAAATTGTCGAATAACCTCGCCTGTTTCGGTATCCCATAGAATCATTGTGCGGTCGGATGACCCACTTAAAATTTGAGTTTCGTCTTGATTGAATACTGCTGACCAGACAAACCCTGTGTGTCCCTCATATTGCATTATCGGTTTTTCGCTGAGTAAATCCCAAAAAATAAGATTATGGTCAGACGATGCTGACAGGGCTTTTGTACCGTCTGCGGTATAAATCGCATGGGAGACTGTACCCGTATGACCATATAATATATGAGTAGTTTCATTGGTTAGAATATCATATTCAAGAATCGCATTTTCAGGGAATCCACTTGTAATTAATGCATGGTCACCATTTGGATGAATATCGACTGACCAAAGGCTATTTACGGCAGGTCTAAATTGTTTGACGATATGACCCAATACAATATCCCATATAAAAATTGACCCATCAGATGATGCTGAAACAGCTTGTTCTCCATTAGGATGAATAGCAACGTCACGGATGCGGTCTTCATGACCATACAGTGTATTCAGTAATTGACCGGTCTCTAAATTCCAAAGTTTTAGGGTTTGGTCTGCTGAGCCTGTGAGTAAACGACTATCATCAGGACTCAATGCAACCGTCAGAACCCCTGCATCATGCCCTTGTAATCTTCCAACAATGAGACCTGTAACTAAGTCCCAGATAATCACGGTTTGGTCGAGTGAACTTGTAATCATTTGCTGACCATTAGAAGTTAATGTAATGTCTGTTACCGAAGACGAATGTCCACGGAATCGTCGTGTTGCTGACCCCGCTTTTAAGTCCCATTCAATAATTGTATTGTCTTCGGATGTTGAATATAAATTAATGCCATTTGGCGCAATTGCAAGACTCAAGATGTTGTCTGTATGACCTTCTAAACGCGTTAATTCTTTGCCTGTTAGTGCTGACCAAATTATGACACGACGATTTGAGGAGACTGATGCGACTTGCATTCCATCGGGTAACCAAATTGCATCCATAACCCGACCACGCACATCTTCTATATCAAATACACGCACTCCTGTTGCAACATCCCATATAAATAACTCCGATTTATTTGAGCTGGTCAGTAGTTGTGTTCCATCGGGACTAAAACTGACACTCGTAATTGGATTCTCGTGTCCTTCAATTACACTGACTTGTGTACCATTGGTAATATCCCAGACAATCAAAGTGGTATCTGCTGACCCTGTTACAATCCTCGACCCATCAGGACTATATGCAACTTCGTTCACTTCATCCAGATGACCGAATATTCGCTGTGTCGGACCGGGAGCATAAGCGACTTCTGCTAAGATGTTTTGGGCTTCTTCTGGTGGTGAGTCTACATTATTTGCTTCTAATGCAAGTTGCAGTGCAAGATTGGGGTTCTCATTTTGAATATCTCGCACCCCTGCAACCAGCTCTAGGCTTCGTGCTATCGTTGCGTTATTCACTGCAACTTCTGCTTGTTGTTGAGCTAATATTGCATTAGAGTCGCTTGTGGCACGAGCGGTTTCTGCTTCTGTGCGTTGGGTGAATGCAAATCCTGATAATGCTAATGCTATGATAAATGCAAACACCAAGACACCAACTAGATACAGTAAACGCCGTGCGGATTGTTTTTGTAATATAAGCTCTTGTTGTTGACGTTCTTGTTCCTCTTTTTCGATGCGCTCGCGTTCTTCAATACTGGCTGACAGGAATCCAAGCTCGTTTTCACTCAGTGCAAGGTCAGATTGGTCAATCCAGACTTCAAATTGAGTTAAGCGCGCACCGCGTGCAAGAAAACTAACGTCATAATCAGATTCGTGCCAATCTTCAGTTGCATTGGTTAACCGCCGTTGAATACGAACATTTTCTCTATTTTCATCTAACCATTCTTGCAATAAATCCCAACGTTGAATCAGTGCCTCGTGTGCAACTTCAAGCGTCGATTCGCGGGTGCTAGGGTCACGGTCGAAGGTCAATAAACGGAATTGCCCAAAAATATTAATAACAGGGTTCAGGACATCTGGGTCAAGAATTGTCATCAATTCACTTTGACGAACGCGACGACGTGTATCTTCTGTACCTTCACCCAGTGTAACCATCCGTAGAAATAATTGTTGGGCTGCTGCTTGTTGTTTGGGGGTAAGCCGATGATATAGATCATCAGCACGTCTCGCTAATGCACCTAATACACCACCACTCTCGGTATATGCTTTGACTGTTAATATACGACCTTCACGTCTTTCAAATAACTCGGTTAAGGCATATTGCAGTAGGGGTAATGCGCCGGGTTGTTCTGCGATATCACGCAAGATCGCTGGGACTAAACCCTGTTCCATCGTGACATTAACTTGTTCTGCAGGACTCATAATCGAACGTTGCATTTCCTCACGTGACATTGGCAAAATGACTTCTGTGCGTTGTCTGAACATCTCTGCAAAATCAGGGAAATATAAAGGACGGTCGTAGAAATCTGCCCTCAATGTAATGATAATCCGTAGCCGAGAATTATTGCTTGACATCGCCTTGTATATGCTATTGAGGAATAAATCTCGAATCGATTCATCTTCTAATTGAGTGAAAACTTCTTCAAACTGGTCAATGACTAAGAGAAGTTCACTATTGTCTCCTTGTGGCAATAATTCCTCTGTAATGCGTAATAAGCCACTATCACTTGCCATAAGCTCATTTAGCATGTTGTCAGGTGGATTAATTGCGATTCTGAGTAGGGCGGCTTCTAATTCTTCAAATGGATTTTGCCCTGGGAACATCTCTACAAAAAACCAATTCTCAGAATTTAAGATACCCCCATTCCGCAACATAGGTACAATACCCGCTTTAATAACGCTAGATTTACCACTTCCACTCGGACCGACTAATGCCAAAAATCGATTAAATTTTTCGGGTGTATCCATCCTTTGAATTAAGTGAGTTGTTAATTTTTCACGCCCGAAGAAATCCTTAGAATCGGCTTCTTGGAATGCACGTAACCCTTTATATGGGTTAGCAATCATTGGTGATGCGACATCGCGTATGGTTCGGTCACGCATCGTTGCCAGCGGGTCGATATTGGAAATCTCAAGTTCGGGAGGTGGCGCACTAACGCCATCAGCCAAGGCATCTTTAAAGGCTACTGCAAAATCAATAACTGTCTTATAACGATCCTCATAATTTTTTGCTGTTGCACGTTGTAAGACAGCGTCAACAGATTCGGGTAAATCAGGTCGCCTTTCCAGTACTGTTGGTAAGGGGTCATTCAAATGTGTGAATAATAGCTGGGCTACATCCTTGGTATCATACGGATGTTCACCTGCTAAAATTTCATATATCACGATGGCAAGACTATAAATATCAGTTTGTGGTGTAACCTCTTCACTACGGATTTGTTCTGGCGATAAATATGCTGGTGATCCTAGTAACAAGTCACCATCAGTTGTATCAGATACTGCGTTATCTTTTGCGATACCAAAATCGGCAAGATATGAATTACTATGCTCGTCAAAAAGTATATTGTCAGGTTTAATATCCCGATGTACAACATGATTAATATGAGCTACATAAAGAGCTTGGGCAAGTTGATCCAGTAAATGTGATGCAGCATACACATCCCAAACACCTCTTTTTAATATGTCGCGCAAACTCCCACCACGTAACCAACGCATGACGAGATAAGCCCCTTCAGCATCACGCCAATAGTCATATAGGGGAATAATGTGTGGATGTTCTAGGCGTGCAACTACCTGTGCCTCGGTTTCGAAGCGTCGGATAAAATCAGGACGATTTGCAAACTCGGGGAGGATAATTTTGACCGCCACTTCCCGATTGACTTGCGGTTGCACTGCTCGATAGACTGCACCGAATCCACCGCGTGCAATAAATTCAACTAGTTGATAACCCTTAACTTCTTTACCAGTAAAATCTTCCATTGGTTTCACAACTCATTAGTCTGAAAATAACATAGAAAGAACATGGCTGAGTATAACGAATTTTTTTCAGTTTGACTGCTTATCTTAATTTTAGTTTATGATAAGTTACCTGATGAACAATTAACTTCTATCATGATAAGTGAAAAATGATTTCTCGCGATAAGTTGTTAATCAAAAAATATATTAACCAATTTTGTTTCTCATTTTTCCAAATGTAATTTATCCCAAATCCCAAAACACTCTACCCTATTAAGCTCAGTCGCTTTATTATATTTTTATAGGTACTTATACTGTATTTATATGGTATAATGAAAATAGATAAACAAGAAGCTAGATTTCATATTTAGGATACTCCAAAATAGTTGTTAATTTGGGGATATAGCACATATAGTAGAAACACATTTTCGGTCATTGTCCAATGCTAAGTTTCATTTTTTATGTAGAATAAGGGTTATAAAAACGGTGTAACGAGGAGAATAATATGAATGTTATCACACTTCTGAACGAAAAAGGTGGGGTCGGAAAAACAACTTTAGCAACTCATTTAGCGGCTGGTTTAGCAGTCAGTGGGTTACGTGTGATGCTGATTGATGCAGACCCACAAGGACATGCAACACTGACATTTGGATTAAAAAAAGAAGCTGGATTACTCAATTTGTTAGTGAATGAATGGGACTTCGACGAAGTCTTACGTGTACCTGACCCTGCCAGTTATAAGTTAGTTGATCGACCTGTTTCAGGTTCGTTATATGTTATCCCATCAGATACAGGAACACGCGCAATCCCCGGCGCATTAGAAGATGTCACAGAATTATCAACCCGTTTACAAGAAGTCAAAGATGATATTGATGTAGTTGTGTTTGATACGCCACCAACACCATCACTCTTGCATTCATCCATTTATCTTGCAACCGATGGCATTATTTATCCAACTGAATGTGAATCCTTTTCGATGGATGGACTTGCAATGAGTATCAATCGTCGGAGAAATTTTGACCCCCTCCGTATGCAAATTAATCGTCATCCAATTGAAATTGTCGGAATCGTACCGAATAAGTATGAGCGGAATACAGTGCTACATAATGAACATCTGAAGGTATTATTAAAAACATTTGGTGACCAAGTTTGGTATCCTATTGCCAAGCGCACATCATGGAGAGAAGCTGCCGCTGCTAGAAAAATGATTTGGACAATTGGTCCAGAATCTAAAGCCGCAGGTGATGCAATTAAGATGATTAACCGTACAGTAGAAAAGATTAAAGCATGGCAAAGCAGATAGATATAGGTGATCCTTTAGGTACTAATACACCTGACCTAAATAACATCGATGCCGTTGACGAAGCATTATATGGGAAGGTTGAAATCGGGAAAAAGGGTAAACAAGATCGTATCCGTAATATTGAGATTGTGACGATTTCGCCTGACCCCGAACAACCTCGCCGTATTGTGCCAACAATTGTCCGCCAACAAAGTGATGGAACACCCTATAACATCATCACCACATGGCTATCACTGATTACGGATGAACGGCAAGAACGGTTTGATAGAGCAATTGCTGAAGGTCGATTGACAGACCATGATCGTCCTAAAGACGAATTTCCGTGGCATGTGTATTTGTTCAATGGTGAAACAGAACGTGCATGGGAAGAGGATTCAGGTATCCCAGCAGAAGCTCATGCCGTCATTGTTGAATTTGGTGCATTAGAATCATCTTTTATTAAATTACTAAACCTTGCCGTTAGTATTCATCGTGATGGCTTGTCAAATGCGATTACAGTCGCCAAGATTGACCGCGAGCATCATGTGATCGAAACAGGTGAACGACGTTGGCTTGCGTATCACCTTTTGGATATGTTTTTCGATGACCATGATTATAGTAAAATCCCTGCGCGCTTAGTCGAAGAAGTATCGATTTGGCGACAAGCAGCCGAAAATAATGCACGTGATAATTTAAATGCTGTTGGTCGCGCACGACAATTGGCGATTTTGCTGATGGATTTGTATGGACACGAAAACTTTGCTCCACTCGATAGTTTTGTCCATGAACAAGATTTTTATGCTCAAGTGTCTGATGGACATCAATATCCTGTACCACGCGGTAAAGGCGAACAAGTTGTTAATGCAATGGGCTTAAAAAACAAAGTTCAGATTCGCCAGTATCGTGATATTCTGCGCCTTGATAATGATGATTGGGACTTTGCAGATGATACAGATATGACCGAACGTCAAATTAGAGATAGAAACAAATCCGATACCGTAACCGCGGTTACGCCTCAAAAAGAAAAAGACAATAAATTTACTAAAGTCATGGATAAACTTGACCGTGAATTGTCGGAGAAAAATTGGCATAGACTCAGTACCGAAGAACGACGTGAACGCTATGACGCACTTGAAAATCTGCTAGCACGACTTGACACATGGGGCATTGATTAAATGTAATGTCTCCATTTGAAAAAATAAAATTCGAGGGCAATCACTTCGATCAGGTTGCTCTTGAATATAATTTCATCGCAGAATTATTCCACAATCCTAATTTCTTTATACAAAATATTTCAAAACATAGACACGTTGCGCTTGACCTCGGCTGTGGGTCAGGTCTTTTAGTTCAAGAATTAGCTACTACTTTTGACTATGTTATCGGAATTGATACATCCTATGAGATGTTATCGATTGCACAGGCAAAGCGATATGCTTCAAATATCCTGTATCTACAGGCACACATTGAGCAACTTGGATTAAGTGGGCAATTTGATTATATTATAAGCCAAAATACTTTTCATCATCTGGATAATATTGAGAAAGCAATTGATGTAATGAAGTCCTTGCTGAAGCCTGCTGGTCGATTGGTATTAACCGATGTTGTATCTGAGAATGAAACACCACCTCGATATATTTATCAAATAGGTGCGGTTCAGGAGTATATTCCCAATGTCATCAACTATGGTTTTGCAATTGCGAATCGTGTATTTCGTTTTCGTATATCGGAGCATTGGTTAAATCATTTAGCATCAGACCATTATTTGTCAAGCAGTCGATTTGAAGAGATATATGCCCAGCTTTTACCGAATGCCATATTTCCAAAAGCGGGTCATTTGATATGGGATAAGCCAAGCCGTTAATTTTGCTATACCGTAACCGCGGTTACGCCTCAATCATAATTCATCATCACTCATTCTGCGACCCAACCGTTTATAAGTCTCTCGCAAACGCCACTGTATTGGATGAATCTCAAGATAATTTAGATGCAAGACCTCCAAAATATCAACAATTGCGGTGATGTTGCCATCCTTGGCATAGAGAGATAGCAACACATCTAATTGTTTAATTGCTTTCTCGGTTTCTGAGTTATCCAACAGATGAAAAATATCATCTAGGTTTGGGTCTGATGACATATCGGTCTCTTACTTTTGTCCATGAGCATAAATAAAAAAATTATTCGTTACATGAGCTTTTGCTTGAATACCTGATGCTAAGAATGTGGATTCTAGGTTTTGTGGCTCATAGAATATTTTCACAATTTGGAAGGTACGCCCATCATTTAATTTCCGTTCCATTGTTGTGCCTTCATCGGGGATATGGTGATTTACTGCGGTCGATTCTGGGATACGACGTGAATCCAACATGAATAGATGACCGTCGGGTTTAAGCATGGTGCTTACCTTATCTAAAAAGGGCTTCAGCTTTTCTGGTGGAACGTGGGATAACCAAAAACTGAAAAATATCATGTCGTATTGTTTATCCGCTTCCCACTCAAATAAATCCGCTTGAATATAAGTCACCTTATCCGATTGTAGCTTGGCTTGATTGATAGCAATCACTTCAGCAGAGGCATCAAGGGCTGTAACTTGTTTTCCAATTTTAATGAGTTCTTGTGTCCAAATGCCTGTGCCTGATGCTAGCTCTAGAACATGGTCACACTGTGGCAAAGCATGGAGTGCATCACGAACTTGCTGACTTTCCTCAAACCATGTTTTGTTTAAATCCGCTCCTCTATCATAACGTCCTTGACGATACCACCACTCGTCATATTCTGCTGCCCGCGCACGATAGTATTCGATTTGCTGTTGGATAATATCAGACATCACATTTTCCCCTTACCGTAACCGCGGTTACGCCTCATTCGATAATTAGCATTTCATCCAGTATATAAGAATCTGATTCTTCTACACCCACTCTATCGCCAGTAATCGGATTATACCAACCGACTCGAACTCGATATTCACCTTTAGTTAAATCATTAAAATTATGAGTTGTTGTCACAAATTCATCGGGAATCCAACTGGTTGTTGGGCGTGTCCAATTGACAGGGATGCCATCAGATTGAGCGACAATGATGTCTTCGTCATTGAGTATATGGACAAATAGGTGAAGGTTTTTGTTTATTTGGTTGTTTGTTTGCCAAATAAATTCTACTTGGTTAATCTCTTTGAAATTATACCCCTGAAGCTCTAAACCGTTATCCCATTTTGTATCAGATAAATATGTGACATCTGGCATATCTAAACTACGCTTTGGAAGAGTAATACGCATCGCTTGCTTTAAATCGATATCCTCTAACTTTATGGATTTATCATCCAATAGCCTTATATACACATCATATTTTTCTGAGTTTATATTTGCAGGCACATAGATACGGTGGTGTCCTGTATGAATAGCATAATCATTCCAATTAGTAGTAGCAAAGCCTTTAATCACAGGGGAGGTTGTCGAGGTATATTCTATGTTGTTTTTATCATCTCGCCAAACAATCTGAAAGAAATAATTAGAAGATGGATCGCCATTTTTAATAACAATTTGTGACCTTTCAAAACGCCAAGTCACACTAACTAGGATTTCCTCACCGACTTTTGTGATAATTGGCAGATTAACCTCATTGATTATATCTAATGATATACTTCCTCGCGTTCGAACATCACTATGAGCTTGATTTAGTATTTCTTGTCTCGTTATGCTTGATAATAATTCATCTTGATTAGATTTAACTACTGGTGATTGTATGTCGAAATAAGCTAGTTCATGTCGTGAATCAATAGGATTACCATTGATCCCGATAATACTTATCTGATTCTGGGTTTCAACATCAAACAAACTGATCTCTACTGTATGTCTTAATGGTGGGATATATTGTGGTATTTCAAAATTGATGACATGCTCAACATAAGCATCCTGCAACCAGTTTTGCGTTGCAATACCACCTAACAAAAATTCATTTTGCTCTGCAATCACAATTCCTTCTGGATTAAGCATTCGGATAACTGCTGAGTAATCCGTATCAATTGACATGTCGTGCAGTTGCCAATATAGTTTAATTGGCAAAATACGGGTGCTATAGTCGATTATTCCGATTTCTGTGTCTACTAAGTTGATTTGATTGCCAAAATTTGCTAAAGGGTTAATTTGAGTGTTTTCACTTGCTAAGTCGCCAAAGCGTTTTGACATGAAGCTAGAATCACCATAATCCAAAATCACAGCTTTGAATAAAAATACACCGATACCGATAGCAACAACAATTGCATAAATTGATAGTTCGGGGTCAGGAGCTAAATTGTGTAAGTTAG
>CAYGTY010000019.1:50202-57802 GCA_964352825.1 uncultured Anaerolineaceae bacterium | reverse complement strand
CCAAAAACCTATCACCTGCTGGACTGCACCTGCGATAAAGTTAGCCATAAAGTCATTGGGTAAGTCCACTTCGATGTCATAATTCCCCTGCTCCAAATTATAGAGATACTGAGCAACGGTATATTCACGATTGCGTTGGAAAATTTCAAGAAAATCTTTCCCAATCAGCGCATAATAATATGGGACTTGTGTCTCTACCAAGCGAAACATCTCAACCCAGCTATAGTATGAGCGTTCACGGATGGATAAATGTTTAACCTGCTCCCCTGTTTGGTCAATCATATGTTGCGTATTTTGATTGATAATCGCGATACACATATCAATTTTGTCATTAAAATGCAGATAAAAAGTCGCGCGCCCAATATCAGCATCCTCGGCAATCTCAGAGATGGTCACATGGTCGTAGCCCTTCTCCATAAATAAGCGAATTGCAGATTGCATGATACGAGTTCGTGTTTGTTGTTTGCGCTTTTGATGGCGATTAATAGACATTTGTTTAAGATTTGACATTTTGACAACTCTGTTTTTTATCCTCTATATTACTCTACAAACGCATATTAATCAGAGAGGTAAATTATGTCTCAAGACTTACCACATATCACAGGGCATTGGCTGATGGGGAATCTCAATCAGTTTAATGAAAACTCGCTCGCATTTATTGAGCAACTTGCAAAGTTAGGCGATACAACAGCAATCAAGTTTGGCCCTTATAAGGGATTTTTATTTAATCATCCTGATACAATACGCGAAGTATTGGTGACGAGAAATCATGTTATGCACAAGCCAGACGGGACAAAGATGGCGCTCAAGGATATATCAGGCGAAAATCTATTTACAGGCGATGGTGATTACTGGAAAACACAACGTAAACTCATCCAGCCTGCTTTTCATACCCAACGCATCCGTGAATATGCGGACATCATGGTGGGTTATGCGCAGCAAATGGTGGATGGTTGGGAAGATGGCAGTATGACCGATATGTATCATGACATGACTGATGTAACGATGAATATTGTGGTCAAAACCTTATTCGATGTGGACATCACAAGCGATACGAGTCAACTGGGTGAAGCAATGAATACCCTATTTCATATTGCAGATAACCGACTCAAGAAATTGATACAAACGCCAGCATGGTTACCCACATCCGAAAATCGTGACTTAGCTCAAGCAAAGACCATCATTCAGGCACGTTTAGGTAGCATCATTGAGGAACGACGTAGAACAAAAGCAGACCACGGTGATTTGCTATCTATGTTAATCATGGCACAAGATGAAGAGACGGGTTTAGGCATGACCGATGAACAAGTCTATAATGAGGTCATCGCCCTATTTGCCGCAGGACATGAGACAACAGCCAATACAATTACATGGACACTGTACCTACTCTCGCGAAATCCAGAGATAATGAGCAAGCTCCAGCAAGAGATTGATCATGTCTTAGGTAAACGACCTGCCACTATGGATGATTTGCGACAATTGAAATATACAGAGATGGTTATCAAAGAGTCTATGCGAATTTATCCAACAGCATGGGCGATGACGCGCCAAACAATTGAGCCTGTCGAAGTCGGTGGTCATCAATTACCGAAAAATGCGATTGTGATGGTTGCCCCATGGACAGTGCATCGTGATGAACGATGGTGGGATAATCCACTCGAATTCCGTCCAGAGCGATTTAGCCTAGAGAATGAAGCCAATATCACGAAGTATAGCTATTTTCCATTTGGAGGTGGTCCACGCGTTTGTGTCGGTAACGCCTTCGCGATGATGGAAGCCCAGTTGGTATTAGCAACGATTGTCCAGCATGTTGATTTCATACTCGACCCCAATCAAAAAGTAGAGCCTGACCGTGTATTCACCTTACGCCCGAAATATGGTCTCAAGATGCGAGTTACGCAACGTGAATCAATAGCTATGACAATATAAAATAACATTGGGTGAAGTGCAAAACTCCACCCAATATCACCCTCATTATTCACTTAGAATTTAAGTGATGATGAGTCCCCCACCCAGTAAGATATAGGTTAAACCAACGGTGATACCAAATGCGATATGCCCAATTGTACCCGCGATAAATCCTAAGATACCTAGAGATTTAAGCATATACGCCCCTGTCGGCTCAATTGTTCCAGCTTTCATCCCAGCATGAATCAATGGCGCAAAAGCAAACATCCAGCCAACAATCAGCCAATGAATAACCCCGAAGATAATCGAAAGAACGATAATATTGCTCGGAAATATTTGATATACAACCACATACCCTAAAGCGAATACGATACCCATCAGCCAGTGCATAATATAGCCCAAGGGATTTGCTTTCTCAGCATTCAATACAAAGCCTAATATTCCATGGGCATCAACAGCAGGTAAATTCAACTGCCTCCCAAACAACATCATGCTCGTCATAACAGTTGTCCCTAAAAACCCACCGATAATTGCAATGATAAAATCGTGACTCATGATAACTCCCTTATTTTATTAAAAAACATACAAACCAGTTGGTATTTTTTATAGCTAAAAAAATGAGACTTATGCCTCAAAGACTGCTTGAAGATATAGATTAAGCATATCGACATGTTGTTTGATTAACTTTGGGTTTTGTCGTGCTAATGCAAGGATAATCGCGCCCTCAATAACAACAATGATATGGTCAGCCAAAGCATCAATATCGATTGCCTTTGAGGTAGAAATATCTTTTGCAGATTGCAAGATGGGTTTAATCTGTTCAGCCCATTCTTCAAACAACTGTGCAACTAAGGATCGGAACGTTAAGTTAGTGGTTGCGAGTTCTTGCGTAAATATTCCAGCAAGGCAACTGTAACCATTTGCATCACTCATAAAAACATCAGCGACAGTCGCTAAAAATCTCCGTAGTTGATCTAAGGGTTGTTCTGCAGACATCCAATCAGAGTCGGCAAATTCACGTTGACGAGTCTCCCAATAATCATTCAAAACCTGAATGCCCAAATCTTCTTTTGTTTTGAAGTAATAAAAGAACGCACCTTTGGTGACTTCAGCCGTTTTACAAATTTCTTCAACTGTAGTTGCGTTATAACCTTTTGCAACAATTAGTTGTTTGGAAATATCCAATAACTTACGTTTTGTAGCAGATGTTTTTTTCTTCAAGAGCTTACCTTTTTATACCAACCAGTCGGTATTTTACTTATTTTTTAAAAGATGTCAAGAGAATATCTATACAACATATAATTCCGAGCAGGCGACACATTAAAATTATGATAAATTCGCGATCAATCTATACGCCCACTATTGAATCAATGGGAGACCGTGTATAATTTACTCTATCTCTTACACATAAAACCAACCGAGATATATGTCCAACAACAACACATTTGATTTGACTAAAGCATTGTTCGAGCGTACATCAAGTCAGCATACTCAACGCGCCTATTACCGCTGGATTGATCAATTTCTGGTTGACTTAGCAGGTATGAAATCGACACGAGGTGATGCACGACGTGATAGAATGAGCCACCTTCCTATTGGGCGTATTTTGCCTATTTTGCAAGCTGAGACCTTAGAAACTTGGTTAAATTTATTAGTCGATGAGGGTCATAGTCGGCAAGGATTAGACCAAGCCAGAGCATCGATTGTTACACTAGGTGAAATTTTAGCAGACGATGGATTGATTTCGCATGATTTATTAGGGCAACTCAAGTATGTTAGTGCGCCTGCTGTTGAAATTAAACGTGTCGAAAGTGTTATTCTCAGTCGTGATGAACTATCTGCATTGATGAATTCAGCCCGTGCCAATTCTACATCCAATGCCCAGATGTTACGAAATAGTGTGGCTATGATGATGCTATGTATGATGGCATTACGTCGTGAGGAACTGTCAGCAGCAAAATGGGGCGATTTACAGCGTCAGGGCGATAAAATTGTTCTCTTGATTCGCAATGGTGGTGGTGCTGTTCTCGTTCCACCGAATTTATTGTCCGTCATGACCAGTTGGCGACATGCTATTGGAGAACCCCCAAGTGAATCGCCTTTGATTCGGCGGATTTGGAAAGGGGGGCGGATTGCCAAAGCAGGGCTTTCGGCTGATGGCATCTGGCTCATTGTTAAAGATGCCGCAAAGTCAGCGAACTTGGGACATGTTTCACCTGATGATTTAAGGCGTTCTGTGGCTGGTGGATTACGTGATACGGGTCATCCGATTGAAGAAATCAGTAAATTACTACGTCATAAAAGTGTCAATATCACAGAGCGGTATCTGAGACGTATCCCAGCACAGAAAATTACAGATTCCGAAGATGATGAATAAGATAATAAACCCAAGTTTTTCTATCTGAACTTGGGCTTTATTTTAGAGAAATGGGATAAAGAGCATGATCAGGTTTGCAACAATCTGACAAATCCATGCAGCAGCCAAACCATTCCGTTCTCGTACATAGACATAAATCATATTCATCATCAGCAAGGTAATCGCGATGACAACAGCAACGGCAGGAAACTGAATAACAGATTGCCACATCACAGGGAAAAACAAAACCAAATTCCATAAGGTCGCTAACAAGCCAACAACCCAAAACAAAAGTTGATTTTGCAACAATCCTCGAAAAAAGAGCGTCTCTGATATAGGCATCACAAATACAAGATATGCCAATAATGTCCCCCCTGTCATCGAGGGAAATATCTGTTGTGCAGCAGGTGTCAAAATTGGCTCGCGCAAGAAGATGAGAAAGGGTACACCAAACATCAAACCATATATTAAGCCCCAGGCAATATTTTCTGGGTGTTCTTGCCCAATACGTTCACTACTGCCAAGCAACCACGATAGAATACTAACCCCAGCTAATGCACCCCATGCTAGCGTAAAGCGTAAATCAGCGTTCTGAGGCAACAAGGGCGTTAAACCAACACTAAGAGCAATTGCAATTAAGAAGCCAAAAAATGGGTCACTCGTCGCCCCACGATAGGATATGAGGTTACTAGCCGGATTATCAGCTAGCGGTTCATCAGGCTCTACGGATTCAGGTAAGTCCTCATTTTTTCTTATGCTTGAGGCTTCTTCCTCCATCTCCTCATTTGGTATGAATGACTGTTCTTCGGTCATGACAAAATAGCACGGATTGCAGACGTAAAAGTTTCGACGGCTTGGCGGTCAATCCAATAATGAGTCACCAAGCGAACATGATTATTTTTGCTCTGATAGCCTGACATCAAGATATTATGTTCATCGCGCAAGCGTTGGATAAGTTCTTCAGGTGAAACTTTTGCGTTATCTTCAATAGTCATAAACACAAAATTAGTATGCTGACTTTTGACCGTTACAGAAGGAATTTCGCTTAAGCCTTCAGCTAATAATTGGGCATTTTCGTGGTCTTCATGTAAGCGTTTGGACATGGTTTCGAGTGCGATAAGACCAGCCGCTGCAAGGATTCCAGCTTGACGCATTCCACCACCTAGAGCTTTGCGGGCACGACGCGCACGTTTAATAAAATCGGCAGACCCTGCTAGAATCGACCCTGCTGGCGCACATAAACCTTTAGACAAGCAGAAGGTCACAGAATCAACATTCTCCAGCATATCTTTGATGTCAATATTATAGGCAGCAGTGGCATTAAAAATCCGCGCGCCATCAATATGTAAAACTAACCCGTGACGATGTGCGAGGTCTGCAACTTGATTAATATACTCGGTCGAAATAGGGACACCACCTGACACATTGTGGGTATTTTCAAGCGCAACCAAACGTGTAACAGGATAATGTTCATTCCCATTATCACGAATCGCGCCTTCAATATCTTCTAGTTTAAGTGTTCCATCAGCTTGTACAGGAACGGTGTGTGGAATCAATCCACCAAATTGTGCCATCCCACCCTGTTCATAACGGAAAATGTGAGAAGTATCGCCGATGATGATTTCTGAACCGCGTGGACAATGAGCCAGTAAAGCACACAGATTTCCTTGTGTACCACTTGTCACAAATACAGCAGCTTCTTTGCCAAGCATTTTTGCAGCGGTTGCTTCCAATTGGTTTACAGTGGGGTCATCGCCATAAACATCATCACCAACAACTGCATTTGCCATCGCTTCACGCATCTCCGATGTTGGATGCGAAACGGTATCACTTCTTAGATCAATTACATTCATTATGTTATCTGCCTTGTCAACTTCAATTTCATTATGTGATGATACTAGACAGAAATCGAAGGAATGGCAATAGGGAAGGCATCTCTTCTAATCTCTAACCATCTAGTAACATTGTCATAACTGCACATTAAAAATCGTCATGATTCAGTAATTGCCCTATAATGAGAGTTATTATCTTAACTGAGGAATATATCTATGAGTTTTAACTTTGATGATAATTTAATTGAGAATAAACGCAAAAATACAAACCCAGCACGAACCACCAATATCTTGATTATCAGTGGATTTGTTACAATTAGCATCTTACTGGTATTACTCTTAGCCCCGTCAACATCCGAGAGTTCCAATATCCCCGTCGATATTGATGCAACCGTGAATGCACGGGTCAATGAATATATCCAACAACAATCATCATCGAGTAATAATAATTCTAAAAGTGTTGTTGACACTGAACCCGTCGTTCCACAGCCTGCTTTACCGACAATTCAACCACGCCCACTCATTGAAGGCACAACCCTAGAAGCAAATCGTATGGTCGAAGATACGATTACAAGCGATAAATTTGAGATTCATTATACTTATGAAGGCAAAGCGAATACAGCGATTCTTATTACCATGCAAGGTATCAGTTTAGATTCCCCTGCTGTGGTTTTAACCAATCCCTATGGAGAAAAGATCATTGCCTCAGCAACAGCTAATCAACCGATTGGGGATAGTGATACCCACGTTATTGGAGCAGTATTACCCACTGATGGACAGTATGTGATTACAGCTACCCGTGAAAATGGACGCGCTGGTGATTCAGAAGGCGACTTTCAACTCAGCCTTGATATGCCTTCTATACTCAGTTCTGAATCACGCGTAACAGGAACCGTACAATCCAATATGTGGCAGTGGTATATCTACCAAAGTGATAATCCTTTCTCTGTCAGTTATGCGCAAGCGAGTGACACATATCATCCAGAAGTGGGGGTTTATGTCCTGAATGCTCGTTCAGAGTTTGATAATGTGGGTTATATTCTGGGTGATGGTGTAACATATGGGACATTAGGACGATTTGAGGCAGATGAAACATATTTTATTGCGGTTGGACAATCGACTTTACAATACAATCAATCCAGCCCAATTACCGCAGGTTCGTATACATTAGGCATTCAAATTGCCAGATAAGCTAATATACCCCTAATTTATAGGGGTTTTTTGTTTTTATTTCGACGTAGAATAAGGTGTTCGCACTAGCGTAACATTTGTGCCATTACATAATTAGGAGAACTTTATGGCAGAAGTCTATCGACAGAGTATCCAAGAGGCACTTGCAGAGCTCAATGTAGAGAAATCTCAGGGATTGAGTTCATCAGAAGTGACAAAACGCCAAGAGCAACACGGCAAGAATGTTTTGCCAACTGACAAAGGTGTTGATTGGGTACAACTTATACTTGCACAATTCACTGATATTATGGTGATTATATTAATCGTTGCGGCA
>CAYGTY010000019.1:47417-50102 GCA_964352825.1 uncultured Anaerolineaceae bacterium | reverse complement strand
CCAGCCGATGGACGATTGATAGAGAGCATTAACCTCCAAATTGAAGAAGCTGCATTGACGGGTGAGTCTTTACCATCCAGTAAAAATACGGCTGTAATTGAATCTACAGAGAATGTTGGGGTTGGTGACCGTAAAAATATGGCGTTCATGGGTACATCTGCCAATTATGGGCGTGGCGAGATGGTCATTACAACCACAGGGTTAAATACTGAAATTGGTAATATTGCAGCGATGTTATTACAAGTTGAAGAAGGTATCACACCCCTTCAACGACGTTTAAACCAGCTTGGACGAGTTTTGGCAACAGGTGCACTGATTGTTGTGGCGATTGTCTTTGTGGTGGGGTTCTTTGTACAAGGGATTCCAGCAGATAAGATGTTCCTCATTGCAATCAGTTTGGCTGTCGCGGCTGTTCCAGAAGGTTTACCTGCATTGGTCACTATTGGTCTATCCCTCGGTGCAAATCGAATGGTTAAACGCAATGCCTTAATACGACGTTTGCCTGCTGTCGAGACACTGGGTTCAGTCAATGTGATTTGTTCTGATAAAACAGGAACACTCACCAAAAATGAAATGACTGCAACCTACCTTGCCCTCCCCCGTCATGAAGATATTCGGGTTGAAGGAACAGGTTATGTGCCAGAAGGTAAACTTGTCTTAGTGGGCAAGGATGACCCTAAAAATCTGGGGAATCCTGTAGATGCAGAACAAGATGATTTGGTACAGCGAATGCTCAAGGTCATGGCGCTGTCTACCAATGCCCACCTCGAAACAACGGAAGGTGAAAGTCAACTTAAGGTTGTCGGTGATACAACTGAAGCCGCACTGATTGTTGCTGCACAAAAACTTGGCTTCACACGCGAGAAGCTAGAACAAGATATGCCTCGTGTTGCTGAGTTACCGTTTAGCAGTGAGCGTAAAGCGATGACCACTGTTCATGAAGTTATCGGAGAAACTGCAAAACGACTTTTCCCGAATACACCTTATGTGGCAATTACAAAGGGTGCGCCTGACAAATTGATTGGTTGGGCAACATATGAACAAACACCTGATGCTATCGTTGAACTCAGCGATGCGCGTCAGATCGACTGGCAAAATCAAGTTAATAATATGGCAAATGACGGTTTACGGGTTCTAGGTATTGCCTTCCGTGCATTAGATAGTGTGCCAGAAGAATTAACACCTGATATTGAGCGTGATTTACAACTCATCGGTTTAATCGGAATTCTTGACCCTGCGCGTCCAGAAGCCAAAACAGCCGTTCAAGTCGCACGTGAAGCAGGCATCCGTACCGTGATGATTACAGGTGACCATGCCTTAACTGCGGAAGCCATTGCCCGTGACCTTGGTATTCTCATGGAAGGACAACATGCTGTCACAGGTAATGAACTCGACAAAATGTCAGATGCAGAAATCCTTGAAGCTCTCAAGGCGACATCTTGTTTTGCTCGGGTATCACCCGCTCATAAGCTGAAACTCGTCCGAACCTTGCAAAAAGACGGTAATATAGTCGCGATGACAGGAGATGGGGTTAATGATGCCCCTGCCCTCAAACAAGCTGATATTGGTGTTGCAATGGGTATTACAGGAACAGATGTAAGTAAAGGTGCGGCGGAGATGATTTTAACGGATGATAATTTCCGTTCTATCGTTTCAGCAGTTGAACAAGGTCGCGCGATTTATGACAACATCAAAAAGTTTATTAAGTATCTACTGAGTTCTAATGTCGGTGAGATTTTGGTAATGTTTGTTGCGTTATTGATTAACTTGCCGATTCCATTGCTAGCAATTCAGATTTTGTGGATTAACCTCGTGACAGATGGTTTACCAGCGATTGCGCTCGGTTTTGAGCCTGCCGAAGAAGGGGTTATGAAGCGTAGACCGCGCCCTGTCGAAGAAAGTATCTTTGCAGGTGGGACAGGTCGCCATATTATCTGGGTCGGCATCTTAATTGCTATTCTGACACTGAGCAGTTATGTGTGGGGCTATAGTAATATTGGTTTAGATGCCTTTAGTCCATCGCGCGGTATCGAAAACTTAGATAGAAGCGCACTGATTGCATTGGCAGATGAAGAACATGTCCCTGAAGAATGGGATAGTTGGACAGATGCTGAACAAGTTGACTATTTGGGTGTTGGCGAAGTCGAAGCAGGTTCACAGTTCCTCGAAGAAGGTGGTGAAGAAAGCGTGAACGCAAGCGCAGAACTCATGGAACTGGTTGAACGTATCCCACGTACCATTGCATTTACCGTTCTGGCTTTCACACAGATGTTTGAGGTTATGGCAATCCATGCAGGTGACCGTGCATCCTTCTTCCGTACAGGATTTAAGGGGAATCAGTTGTTGTTTTGGGCAGTTATCTCGACATTTATCTTACAACTGATTGTGGTATTTGTACCCTTCTTGCAGACCTTGTTCGATACCAGCGCATTAACGTTGACACAGATGATTGTGACATTCGTTGCAGGGTCGATTGTCTTGTTTGCAGTTGAAATCGAAAAAGTGGTTATCCGACGCGAGCTAGAAGCAGACGAAATCAATATTGTGCAATCAACAACATAATCAATAAAATGATGGGAGGCAGAGATGTCTCCCATTATCCTCGATATGCCATCACACGCCCTTGTAATTCTCTAGGCATATCCAAGCCCATTAGATGTAGAGCAGTTGATGCAACATCCATCA
>CAYGTY010000019.1:0-47317 GCA_964352825.1 uncultured Anaerolineaceae bacterium | reverse complement strand
AGTGGATTTCCTTTATCATCAGGAATCGATTGTAATCGCTGGGATAGTTCCTCACGAATTGATTGTACTGCATTTTGGGGAATGATACCTTGTGGCTCGCGCCCTTCGATATTCAAGAATATACGACCATAATAGCCACCTGTTGACCATGCTTTGGTCTTTGTCCAATCGATATTGGCAGAGTCAAATTTGGTAATAAGACCGATAGTGGGGTCTTGCTTAAACACTAACCAGCCATTTTGCCAAAGCCATTCATTAATACAAATTGCTCCATCCATACGTTTCACACCGTGGTCACTGACTATCATAATGATTTCATCACCTTGTAGCCGTGACAAAATTTTTCCGATTTGTTCATCGACAATTTTATAATAATCACGAATTGCAGATAGCAGATGATGTTTAGGGTCGTGCAACCGGTGTTCTGGGTCATGATACCGCCAGAAAGCATGGTGTATTCTATCCGTCCCCATATTGACGTGCATTGCAAAATCCCATGTTTTCTGACTCAACATATCCGTAAATACGCGGTATTGGTCAAGGGTCATATCAATAATATTTTGCAGAAGTTGCTCACGGGGTGTATTGCGATAGTCACTTATATCAAAGTGATAGTCAGAAGATTGTTTGAGGACTTGGCTTTTGAGAATCGCAGGATAGGTAAATGTTGCATCAGTATTGGGGGTTAAAAAACCACTAATTAAGTTACCATTCATGGGTTGTACAGGATACGTTTGTGGAACATTGACAACAAGTGACTCACGTCCAGCTTCACCGACATAATCCCATACACGCTTTAATTTCACGGCGCGACTATCGGCAATAGATAAGTTTTCATAATCATATTGGGCGCGGTTACGAAAGCCATAAATTCCAAGTGTTCCAGGGTCACGACCTGATAACATGCTTGACCATGCAGGCACAGTAATACAGGGGATAGACGAATCGAGTTGTCCCCAAGTCCCCTGACGCATCAAAGCACGGATGTGAGGTAAATCTTCGCGCAAGTCACGAAATAATAAATCCGCACCCACACAATCTAAGCCGATAATCAATAATTTGCGTTTACGCTGTCCTATGAATCGTTTAAACATGACTGACTCCCCATAAAGCAAAAAGGGCACAGTTTGCACCATGCCCCTTTATTATCACATTATTATGATTAGTCGGCTAAGACATAACCCATTTCAGTGAGTTTATCGACGATGATTTTTGCATTTTCTTCAGCCGATGTATTTTCAGCAGTTAAATCGAATTCAGCATTAATCGGTGCTTCGTATGGATCATCAATTCCTGTGAAGCCTTTGATTTCACCACGACGCGCTTTCGCATATAACCCTTTGACATCGCGTTCTTCACAAACTTCAAGTGGTGTGGACATATGAATTTCCATAAAGCCCTCCCCAACCATGTTACGGACATTTTCACGAGTTGCACGATATGGGCTAATTGCGGCACAAATAACCATACCACCATGACGGACGATTTCACTCGCAACATAACCAATACGGTGAATATTTGTATCACGGTCTTCTTTGCTGAAGCCAAGACCTTTGGACAAATGTGTACGAATCACATCACCATCTAAGACAGTAACGTTACGTCCTTTTTCAAGCAATTGATTCACAAGATGTTCAGCGGTTGTTGATTTACCAGAACCACTCAAGCCTGTGAACCACAAGCAAACCCCTTGACGATGGGGTGGTGGGAAGCTATCTGCAAGGATTTTGGCAACTTGTGGACGTGAGAACCATTCTGGCAAAGGAACACCTTTGGCGAGGTAATCTTCACGAACTTGTGTACCAGAAATTTTACGAATCTTCGCACCTTCTGGTAATTTTGAAGTTTCTTCATAGCGGTCTTCATCTTCCATGTAGACCATTTCAGTAAATGGAACAGGAGTTACGCCAACTTCTTCTGCGTATTCTTTCACGATGTCTTGTGCATCATAAGGACCATAGAATGGGTTGCCGTTGGAGTCGTTACCAGGACCTGCATGGTCACGCCCAACAATGAGGTGATTCGCCCCATAGTTACGGCGGATGATTGCGTGCCAGAGTGCTTCGCGTGGTCCACCCATACGCATCGCCAATGGTAGGAGTGACAAGATACTACGGTCATCTTCATAGTAATTTTCGATAAGTGTCTTATATACACGCACACGGGTGTAGTGATCTACATCACCGGGTTTGGTCATACCAACAACAGGGTGTAAGAGCAGTACGCCGTCAATGGTCTCCGCAGCACGTTTGGTCAATGCCTCATGTACACGGTGCAATGGGTTACGGGTTTGGAAAGCAACCACATTTGCGTGACCATAGCTCTCAAGCTCGGTACGGGTTTCTGCGGGTGTACGACGCACATCTGCAAAGTCAAGGTGTGGTGGAAGTTGGAGTACCTGCAATTTACCAGCGAGGTTAACTTTACCCCAGTTTTGCATTTCAGCTACAATTGGGTGCTTAGTATCTAATGTACCAAATGCTTTTTGGGAAACTTCATCCACATCCCATTCGTACATTTCTTCGACACTCATGATCGCAAGGATATTATTTTTGCTATCACGTAAGGCAATATCAATGCCTTCTTTGATGTCATCTGTTGGGTTCACAGGGAGTGTAATCGGCATCGGAAACAATGTGCCGTCAGTCATACGCATATTATCGAGTACGCTCTGTAAATCAGCTTTACCCATAAAACTTTTTAATGGGGAGAATGCGCCGACAGCTAATAATTCAAGGTCGCATTCTGCGCGCGAGCTAATTTGAATCGACGGTAAAGTCCCTGCATAATTCATCTTTTCTTCAACTTCGTTAGCAGGAACTAATAGATTTACTAGCTCACCACCATAAGGTGAAATCAAGGTTGTTTTTTCAGTTGCCATAAAAATCTCCAAATGTTTGAACAGGATAGACGATAAAATATTTTATCGCTGAATAATATGCAAAACGGCGATATTGTAGCACAACTATAAGCAGTCTGTTACCCAAAATTATGATTCTCTTTCTACACCAGAGATACGGCGACCAATAAAGACCAGCACAATACTCATTGCATAGAGTGTTAATAGAGGTGCCATAACGAGGAACATGTTAACAGGGTCAATTGTTGGTGTAATCAGCGCAGCAGCAATGGAAGCCCCGACAACAGCCACCCGCCACTGACGAACCAAAGTCCCTGCACTCACAAACCCTAAAAGTGATATGAGGAAAAAGACAAGTGGTGTCTGGAAAGCAACACCCATCCAGAAGATTAAGGATGTGACAAAACTCAAATATAAGTCTGCTGTCCACTCAGGTTTAAATACCGTCGGCTGAAAGCCTTCAAGAAAGCCTAAAGCAGGAGGCATAAGGACATACCACGAAAATAATGTTCCAATTAAAAATAAAACAGTTGTTGCAGGGATAGAAAATAAGACATAACGTTTTTCGCGCGGTGTCAGCCCCGGTAAAATAAACATCAAGAGTTGATAAGTAATCATTGGGATAGATAAAATCCCACCAATCATCAATGCAACACGGAAGAAGACCATAATTGTGCCTGTCGGGTCAATAATCAATAACTCACATTGCCCCAACTCCCGTATCGCACAATAGGGTTCTTGCAAAACTTCCAATGCAGGACCAGAAAGCCCAAAGCCAACGACCGTTCCGATTACTAATGAAATCACTGCTTTTATCAAACGGTCCCGTAATTCACCGAGATGCTCAAAAAAACCCATGCGGAGTTCTTCAGCAGTCAAGGCTTCATCTTGTTGTGGTTCGTTTTCCATCTGTTAACCTACTTATCTGTTGATGACCAAGTACCCATGTTTGTGGCAGTATCATTAGTCGCTGAATCATTAGCCGTTGCAGAAGCCGATTCCCACGTACCCATATTAGGTTTTTCGGGAGGCGTTGTTGGTGCTGTTACAGGTGAAGGTTTCGGAGCTTTGGGTGTTGGTTTCAGGACTTCTTTAATTTCGTTGTCCATCTCCTTGACACCATCTATATCTTTCTTCACTTCATTAAGTGAATCTTGTATGGGTTGTGTCATCGGCTTAATTGCATCAGCGATTGTCTTATTGAAATTTTGACGAGTTGGCGGTTCTTTGGGGATTTTTATATCCACACCTGCCTCATCGAATTCCTTTTGCACAAGATCAACGGTCTGTGACCAAATCACACGGAACTTCGCGATATATTGCCCCATAATATAAGACCAATGTATCATGCGTTTTGGTCCAGCAAAGACTAACATAATGATTAAGATTGCTATTAATTCAGGTCCGCCAACGCCAAAGATATTCAAAACGTATCCACCTCATCATCTTCTAAGTGGTCAATCTCAATTTGTTCTCCATCAGTTATTGACCCTAATACACCATGGACAAAACTATGCGTATTTTCTGCACCAAAGACTTGGGCTAAATGAACAGCCTCATTAATAATAACAGGAATTGGCGCACGTTTCTGAATTGCATATTCATAAATCGCTATCCGCAATATGTTACGGTCAACAATAGCCACCTGTTCGATGGGCCATTCAGGAGCATATTGTTGAATAACTCTATCAATCGTTGTTTGATATTTGATAATCCCTTGAACCAATATGGTTATGATACGTCGAACATCTGAAGATTCGGGACGCTCACGGATATGATTATCAAGAACTAGCCCTATCGGATGATTGGTTGTATCAATTTCATATAAGACTTGCAAACTCGCTCGACGCGCAACAGAACGGTCAGTTGAATCAAGTTCATGCTCGATGACTTCCGATGATATTTCATCTTCTTCTGGATTGAAATTTTCTAGCTCGAACGGGTAATCGTTCATATTATATAATTTAACCAACTCTCAGTTATTGTTCAATTCGACAAATTAGAATATAGTGTAGCGCACAAGCCTTGATTTATCTATGCAAAAACCATATTTACATATGACCTCTATTGAACTTTTTATATCTCCTAAAACATCACATGTTCCTTAAAAACATCAAAATACTCGGCATTATGTACAAAGTTTAAAAAATTGCTTGACAGGTCACATGGGTTCATAGTATTGTGTATACGGTTGAACTAAAATACAGCCTACTGACTTTTAATGACCCTTGTAAGGAGCAAGTTGTATGATGACACAATTCAATACTGCCATCGAAAAAGGCAAAAACATCAACAATATTGCCCCACATTCTGTATAACGGTCAACCTCTTTTAATTGGTTAACCAGCAGTTGTGGGGACATCTCACAGCTGTTTTATGGGGCTACCGAAACTCCCAAAACATTGCCATATACATTAATCGTGTGAGATGTAAAGTCTTATGACTTGTCATGAGAATTCGTCCATGTGGCACATTGACCTTTCGTCCAATCGGATACTGTGCCTGCGTCCATTGATAAACAATCATCATTTTGATTAACTGATAATAATAAGCAAGACACTCTAGGGAGAGCAAAGCTATCATGCGTGACCTAAAAAACTATGACCTGACTCGTGATCGTCAAAAAACACAATTACGATTCGCTGACAACTATCGACTGAGTCAAACCATCGAAGAGCATAATATGCAAAAGTTCGATTGGCGCGACTTACTCAAGCCGTTTAATCGTAGTCACCGATAGACAAACAAATAACTAAGGACAACAATCACATGTTAAACTTTAACCACTTGCAAATCATAGCACAACGCCAGCGTGAGATGGAACAACAAGCAGAAAATTGGCGACTCACCCATCCAAAGGATGAATACAAGCCCAATCCGACCATTCGTCGCAAACGCCGTAATAAATAACCAATAGCACTATTATCATCAGAGGAGTCAGACAAAACCTGTTTCCTCTGACTTTGTAATAAAGGAAAATCATTATGCCAGTCAATCATATACAAGACCCAGAAAATGCCTTAGTCGTCGATAATATCACTAAATATTTTCACCTACCCCAGCCCTCATTCTGGAAGCGTTTATTAGGTTCAAAAGCTGAATTCCCAGAGATCGGCGAATTACCTGATGTACCAGAAGGTCAGAAAAAGCCCGTTGTCGCAGTTGACCACGTCACATTTACCATTAAGCGTGGGGAAATCTTTGGTGTACTCGGTCCAAATGGGTCGGGGAAATCGACACTGATTCGCGTTATCTCCACATTGCTCAAAGCCGATAAAGGGACAGCAAAAGTCTTTGGTATTGATATAGAAGATGAAATGAATGTAAAAAGACTCATCAGTCGAGTTTCGGTTGATGCCGCATTCTTCAAAAAACTCAGCCCTATCGAAAACTTACTTTATGGTGCGCGCCTCTATGGTGTGAGGGGTGAAGAAGCTGAACATAAAGCCTATGAGATTATGGGGCGTTTGGGGTTAGAGGAATCAACTTACAACGAACCAATGGAAGAAATGAGCCGTGGTATGCAACAGAAAGTCGCGATTGCTCGTGCCTTCTTAACCTCTCCGATTTTACTCTTGCTAGACGAACCTACAACAGGATTGGACCCACGTTCAAAGCGTGATGTTCGGGCATTTGTCGAAGAATTACGTGATGACCACGATGCAACGATCTTGATTACAACCCATGATATGGAAGAAGCGGATATTCTTTGTGACCGCTTGACTGTTATTCATAATGGTAAACAAGTTGCGACAGATACTCCAGCAGAACTCAAACAAAGTATTCCTCACATTGGGGAAAAACCCACACTTGAAGATGTATTCATGTATCTGACGGGTGAGCAATTGATTAATCATGACGAGTTGGAAGTCCCTGCTCCGATTTAGAAAGGTAACATATAACATGCAACAAACAATTCAACATGGATTAGCCACCTTACGACTAGACGCATTGCAAGCCTATGCGTTTATGGCGCGTAACTGGCATCTAACCAAGCGGTATTGGGGATGGGAAGTCGTCTGGTTTGTGTATTCACTGACCAGTGGTTTATCTGTCGTATTCATTGCACAAGGTGCAGAAGAACTAACAGGAGCACCGCTTAATTTTGATGTTCAATACTTCACGATGTACTTGATTATTGGGACACTTGTTTGGCGATACTTGTCCAATATCTTCACATTAACAAGTGAGGTTATTGCATGGGAACGCTGGGAAGGCACAATCGAATATACATTGATGGCACCTGTTGCACGCTGGATACATCTTATCGGACAAACAGGCTACTCACTCATCTATAGTTTGATTACCACTCTAATTATCGGCATCGCGATGGCACTCTTTTTTGAGCTTGATTTATCAAATGCAAACTTGATAGGGGCTGGAGTCGTTATTCTTGCGGGTAGTTTATCGCTGGTTGCACTCGGTATCATCGCGAGTATATTGCCATTGCTCTATCCAGAACGTGGGGCGCAAATGACACATGTTATACAAGCCTCATTCTTACTAATTTCAGGTGTATATTATCCGATTACTGTTTTACCAGAATGGATGCAAACACTCGCGATTTTCTCGCCTGTTACCTATGTCCTTGATGGAACACGTGCCGCTATCTTAGAAGGTGTTGGCTTACCTGATTTGATGCAGTACATCTTACCGCTTTTGGTGCTGGGTGTGATTGCCCTTCCACTTGGGATTCAAGCATTTAAGATGGCAGAAAATTATGCAAAACGCACAGGTAAACTCAAGCGCGTTGGGTAATTGATATTCAATTAGGGTATGTCTTCGGATATACCCTATGAATCTGGTAATTCAGGTAAGCTCACTTGAATCTGACCATCACGAATCGCGATACTATACTGGCGATTCACACTCCCTGTGACTTCATTTGTCTCTTGTTTAATAATCCATTCGTTTAATCGAGCGCACAATTCCGCACTAAATAAGAAAATACCTGCAATCAAGTTCGCCCAAAACAGCAAGACAATACCCGTCGCAATACCCCCATAAATAAACTGGAATCCGCCTAGATTATTAAGGTAGTACCCAAAGCCAGCCTTTGCTAATTCCCAACCCACAGCCCCAAACATCGCCGCAGGTAGAACTGCATCCCAATGGACATAACGTGCAGGAACAAAGCGAAATAGCATCGAAAAGATAACCACATCTAAGCCAAAGGGTAAGAATAAAATCCCAATTGTTACCCACAAACTCGGCTGGTCAAGCAAGAGAATCGATACCAAACGCAACACACCCGATGTCACAAATGAAGCAATCACCAGAACCACAAGTGTCATACTCATAATCACTGCGAGAAAGCGCAAACTCCAGATACTACGTCCCTCTGGTACATGGAAGATTTCATCTAGCGATGCTGTGATATTTGAAAATAAGCCCAAAGATGACCATGTAATCGCAATAATCGCCACAAATCCAAATGATCCTGATTGTTGCAAGGATTCCGCGAGTACATCTTGGATATACACAACGGTGTTATCGGGCAAGAAGAAGCTCAATCCATTAGCGATTTGTTCTTGAGCAACAGCAGGTTCAAGTAGTCCACCAATTAAGACGGCAAGCAGTAATGTTAAAGGGAAGACTGAAAAAAGTGCGTAAAAAGCTAAGGCAGCGGACTGCCGAGAACTATATCGACTAAAATTTTTGAATGCTGTCCATAAGATACGAGGGAATTCGCGAGTAGATTCGCTATGGGTTGACCACCAGTCAAAGAAGGGTTGCAATAGTTTCTTAATAGATTCGCGCAAATGTCTATTCCTATTAAATGACGATATAATTTACCCTATCACAAGTTATAGTTATCTCCAAGTTTGATGCTCTTATTATTTATCATAATTTGCTTATCGGCTAGGTGATACGCTAAGCTATATACGTTTTCACGGATATAAATTACCTATTTACTCATCGAAGGTCAAGTTTTTTGATGAAATCACTCAAACGTATTTTTAGTTTTATGAAGCCCTATCGCTGGTATTTATTTTTTGGTTTTTGGTCAACGGTATTACCTGTGATGATGGAGTTAAGCATCCCAAGATTACTCCAGTTTATTATTGATGAGGGCATCCTACCCCGTCAAATGGATATGATTGTGCAAGGTGCAGTCTTTATGTTTATTGCGGCGTTTATCGGTGCATTAAGTACATTGGGGCAAGGATATTGTCGCGCTATTGTCTCGCAAGGCTTAGCGTTTGATATACGGCAAGCCTTATTTACACATATTCAATCGCTATCATTCGCCAATTTAGACCGTATGCAAACAGGTAATTTGATGACACGTGTATCGAGTGATGTCGATGTGGTACGGATGTTTTCAAGTGCAGGGTTAGCCTTATTATTACGTGTTTTGCTGATGATTATCGGTAGCATGATTATGGTTATCAGCATCGACTGGCAACTGGCACTCATCATGTTTGTTATCGTGGCAATTTCGGGGGTGTTTGTACAATATCTCATCACAAAAGCCACTGTCTTATTCGGTGTAGTTCAACAAAGATTAGGCACACTCAACGTTCTGGTTCAAGAAAATCTTGCTGGCGTTCAGGTTGTTAAAGCCTTTGTCAGAGAAGGGTTTGCTATTGATCAATTTGCCATACGCAATGATGATTACCGTGAAAAAAATATCGAGGTTGGTCATTTAATGGCAGTTGCGATGCCAGTTCTTCAATTATTAACCCATGCCGCCACAGTTGCAGTCTTATGGTTTGGTGGAATGTCCGTGATTGGAGATCGGTTATCCGTTGGCGAGTTAGTTGCCTTTAATAATTATCTGATGATTGGCATGGGACCTTTATTATTTTTGGGGAATCTATTAATGATGGCAGCACGGGCGGATGCTTCAGCTGAGCGTGTGCTAGAAGTATTTGATACAGTTCCTGCTCTATCGCCATCACCATCCCCGCATAGTGCAGAGGTTATTCAAGGTCATGTTGTATTTAATGAAGTGTCTTTTCATTATCAAGCCAGAGAAGACAAACAAAATGGGACTGGAAATCATATCATTGGTGAAGAAGTTCTACATAATATTAGCTTTGAAGTTAAAGCTGGGCAACAGGTCGCGATATTAGGGGCAACAGGTTCAGGTAAGAGTACACTTGTCAACCTGATTCCGCGTTTTTATGATGTTACACATGGCGAAATTTTGATTGATGGGGTCAATGTTCGCGATTGGTCAACAGATGCGCTACGGTCACAGATTGGGATGATTTTACAAGAATCAACCTTATTCAGCGGAACAGTCCGTGACAATATCGCTTATGGGAATCCTGATGCGACAATGGAAGAAGTTATTATCGCGGCAGAAGCAGCACAAGCCCATACTTTCATCACAGGGATGCCCAATGGATATGAGAGTTATGTTGAGGCGGGCGGTGCAAACTTATCAGGTGGTCAAAAACAACGCATTGCCATTGCCAGAGCTTTGTTAATTGCCCCTGGGATTTTGGTTTTTGATGATAGTACCAGCGCAGTTGATATGGAAACCGAGTTCAAAATCCAAGAAGCCCTTGAGCAACTCCAAGCAAATCGCACCACATTCATCATTGCACAACGGATTTCCAGCGTATTGAATGCCGACCAGATTCTTTTGCTTGATAAAGGACATATCGTTGCCAAAGGGACACATGATGAGCTTCTAGCATCAAGTCCTATTTATCAAGAAATTTACCAATCGCAGTTGGGTGACTTAACCCAAGCTGATTTGAAAGCATAGTGCATCATGACAAACCAAAGTTCAAAATCTTCACCACCCCGTTTTGTTGGAGGTTCATCAGCCCGTCTAACAGGCGAAACAGCAAAACAACGTCAAAAGACTTTACGTCGTTTATCGGAATATTTGCGCCCTTATCACAAACGGCTGATTCTGGTCACGGTATTCGTCATTATTGGCACATTATTAAGCCTTGCTGGACCTGTGATATTAGGTCGAGCAATTGATAATTATGTTACAGAAAAAGATGTTGATGGTCTGATTCAGTCCGTTTTGTTGATGCTTGGTGTTTATTTAACACTGGGGATTATCACAGCGATTCACGGCATTATGATGATTAGTGTCGGTCAACACTTCGTTGCAGACATCCGCTCAACCCTCTTTACACATTTCCAAGACTTATCTATGGATTACCATGATAGTCACCGTGTCGGCGATTTGATGAGTCGAGTTTCCAATGACAGCGAAGCCATTAATCAAGTTCTATCGAATGGGTTAATTGAATTTACAACCAATATCCTGTCTTTGGGCGGGATTATGATTGCAATGTTATTAATCAACTTACCACTCGCCATCGGAACATTGACGATTTTGCCGATTATGCTTTTTATCACGAGCCAAATTACACAACGCACCCGTGAAGCCTTTCGTGGGATGCAGAAACATTTGGGACGGCTAAATGCGACTATGGAAGAAAATATTACTGGGATTCGCTCCGTTCAAGCCTATGCCCGTGAAACAGGTGCAATTGAGCAATTCCAAGAAGCCAGTATTGCCTATCGTAAGGTCGGTATTCGAGCAGACCTGATTACAGCCGCACTCGGTCCTATGTTTACGACGATGAGTATCCTCACAATTGCTGGAACATCACTCCTGGGGGGTTGGCTGGCATTACGTGATGTAGTTTCGGTTGGTGTATTGGCAACATTTGTCATTTATATTATGAACTTTTTCCGCCCGATGCGTGGCATTGCGATGGTCTACAATCAACTCCAGTCAGCATTAGCAGGTGCGGAACGTATTTTTAATGTTTTGGATGCAGAGCCAAGTGTTCAAGATGATCCTGATGCAATTGCTTTATCTAATATCGAGGGGAATATTACCTTTGATAATGTGAGCTTTGCTTATGAAGCCGATAAACCCGTTTTGACGAATATCAACCTTGAAGTGGCATCAGGACAGACGATTGCCTTAGTCGGACCAACAGGTGCTGGGAAGACAACTATTATCAGCTTGCTCAGTCGCTTTTATGATGTTAGCGAGGGGTCGATTTGTATTGATGGTCAAGATATTCGGTTGGTACAACAAGATTCGATTCGGCAACAATTGGGCATCGTTTTACAAGACACCTTTCTGTTTAGCGAAACAGTCATGGAAAATATCCGCTATGGACGATTAGATGCTACTGACGATGAAGTGATAGAAGCCTCCACCCTTGCTAATGCAGACCGCTTCATTAGGCTTTTACCGCGAGGTTACGAAACCCAAGTCTCTGAAAAAGGACACAATTTCAGTCAGGGTCAACGCCAATTGTTAGCAATCGCCCGTGCTATTTTGGCAGACCCACGTATTCTAATTTTGGATGAAGCAACCAGCAGTGTTGATACCCGTACTGAAATCCAAATCCAGCAAGCCCTACTGCACTTATTAGATGGACGGACAGCATTCGTAATTGCGCATCGCCTGAGTACCATCCGTAATGCCGACCAAGTGCTTGTTGTCAATGACCATCAAATCATAGAACGCGGGACACATGATGAGCTACTAGCAGAACGCGGATTTTATTATGACCTGTATATGAGCCAATATCGTCGCTTAGCCAATTTAATTCGGGAGGATTCTTAGAGCTAAGTTGCTCCAAACAACGCAACCTCTTCGGTTAATTCATACAAACGTGTATGAATATGTGTGACGAGTTTTGTTTTCTTACCCAGTTGCGCCAGCCAATCACCTGTTGCGCTTGGTGCTTCTGGCATAATTCCTTGTTCAACAAATGCAGTCAGTTGTTTATCGTCAATCAAAGCCACAAGAGATTCAAACTCACTTTGCATTGCTGAGTAGGACGCTAAAAATTCAGTAGACATACGAGGCTGACCGCGCGCATTGGTGTATCCTTCAAACACACTTTTATGTATCCGGCGAAGGATTTTCTGTGCGTCCTTAATTCTCTGAACCTGCTCATTTTCTTTGGCTTGCTCAGTAATAAGGCTCTTAACAAGTGATGATTGCCGACTGACTTGGAGCATAATAAAAATCAGCATCAAGACATTGAGTAATAATGATAAGAATATTGCAAGTTGGAGTGTTTCATTATCCATTTTGATTGCCTACATAATTTGATAATTGAAGATAAGCATTTACAATTGAAACCATTGAAATGAGGCAAAAAGCAACGATATGTTGAGGTGGTAATGGGGATAGTCGTGTAAAGACAATCGCTGTTATCGCAACAGCAATACACATCATTCCAACACTAATAATAGGGAAATGCGGTTCTTTTTCAGCATCATCCAAACCCTCTGAAATCAAAATTTCATCTAGCTTATCTAGCCATCGTTCAGCCGTCGGGTGATTCAGTCGTTCAAGCACAATTTGGGCATCACGGTATCGTTTTTGTTTAATCAAGTTTCTGGCAAGTAGAATTTCTTTTTGTGGCATAACAACTATCTATTCCAATTCTGTCATGCTATCAAGTATAAGCGAAACACCCATAATCTTAACTTGTTTCTGGTCAACAAAGAGTGATCGTAAGCGTTTATCAGGGCTTTGTTTACCATATGCAATGACAATTTTGGACATATAGGCTTCGACTTCAGAAATCTCAGTATGGATCGAGATTGTAAAGCACTTTCTCGAAAATTTACGAGTCGGATACCAAATGGCGACAATTTTAGCATTTAATATATCTTGTAAACTCGGGCGGTTTTTATATGTTTCTGTTCCCCAACAACGCTCATGAGCTTGAATGGTTTTGAGTAGGAATGAATTGGCTTGATGATTTAACATGGTTTGGCTCGATTGATATAACTCAATAATGTTCCATTTATCACCTATAATACGATAATATTTCTAGTTCAACTGTTAAGATTGATTAAATTACTGAATTAGTAAGCATTATTTTCGCAAAAATAAAATAGGGAGCTTTTAATAAGAGGGAAATATATTTCGTCCCATGAGCGATGATAATCTGTTTTAAGATAGTCACTTCATTTTTGAAAAACTCATCTCGAAACATAATTTGCGAAGTATTCAGTAATGTCAAATATAATTTTCTGATATATTGATTTTTTAGCTTACCTTAAATATACCTTAAATCTTGACTTTCTCGCATACAGTACAGGATACAATATAGATTTAGATATGGAGTAAATAATGAAGCATATCCTATTGATTGATGATGAGAAAAAACTAACTACCCCATTGCAAAGCGCATTCGAGCGAGAAGGTTATGAGGTATCTGTCGCTAATGATGGACATACAGGGTTAAGTATGGCAATTGTATCGAAACCTGATGTGATTGTTCTAGATATTATGATGCCTGGTATTGATGGTTGGACAGTGTGTCAAGAAATTCGTAAACACTCAAATATACCGATTATCATGTTAACAGCACTGGACGATAGTATGGATCGCATTAAAGGTTTAGAGATTGGTGCGGATGATTATTTGGTAAAACCGTTCAGCTTTGAAGAATTACATGCACATATTCGCGCGATGTTACGACGTGTTCAGCTTGACCGTCAAACTGATACACGGCAAATTATCATCGCTGGAGACTTTGAATTAGACATTGAAGCACGTTTGTTAAAGAAAAGTGGGGAACGGATAGAGTTACGTCAAAAAGAATTTGAAATCATTACTCTACTTATGACAAATATTGGTAAGGTTGTCACGAGAGAACAACTTTTTGATGAAGTGTGGGGAACAGATTGGTTGGGAGATACACGAACATTGGATGTCCATATGAGTTGGATTCGTGCCAAGTTAGAAGATAATCCCAGCCTACCCCAATATTGCAATACTGTGCGTGGTGTTGGTTATCAATTTATGATTCCAGAGTAGTCATTATGCTTAATAAACTAAAAATAAGACAACGAATTCTAATCATCTTTTTGCTGGTCGCGCTCTCGGGCAGTCTACTACAACTTATTGTGGCAGGTGTCCAATTACAAAACGTCATTACGGAATTTCATAGTCAAGAACTGGAAATATCTGCCCTAAATCTCGCATTATCATTATCCGAGCCATTTGAAGAATATGTCGATTATGATGATATTAGCGACATCCGCAACCTAGTCGTCCGATTTCAAGATACAAAAACCATCGAATTTATTATCTTTGATAAACAACTCAACCCTATTTTTGCCGAAGATGAAAATATCATACCAAATAGTAGTCCTTCACAGAGTAGTGAGACACAAGTCATTACCGAAAGAGATATGACTGGCAGTGAACGTCTTTATGTTATGACCCCTATATTATATGAAGGGAAAACACTCGGCTATGTGATGACATCTGAGCCAACCCAGAATATCATGAATGATGTGACAGAAGGTTTATCTGAGCTTATTATGGCGACAATTGCTGTTGCAATTCTTGTTATTATGGGAAGTGTATGGCTAGCAAATTCTATTTCAGCTCCAATACATGCTCTAGAAAAGAGTGCGTTAGAAATGGCGGAAGGATACCTCGATACACGAATCGAAATTCGATCACAAGATGAAGTCGGACAATTAGCAAATTCATTTAATTATATGGCAGAGCAAATTGATAATCTTGTTAAAGTACAACGTTCTTTTGTCAGTAACGCCGCACATGAGTTACGTACCCCGTTAATGTCTCTATCTTTGCGTGTCGAAGCATTACAAGGTGACACATTAGAATTGGAGGAACGACAGGTTTATTTAACTGATTTGCGCCAAGAATTAGATCATATGACCCAATTAGTCACCAGTTTATTAAACTTAGCACGTATAGATGAAGGTCGCACGACAATAGAAGAGCCGATTGAAGATATATCAGCATCTCTAAAAGACATTGCTCGCCATTGGCGTATCGAAGCACAGCGAGCAGGCTTGGTATTTGAAGCATCCGTACCGAATATATTGCCATCAGTCAATATCAGTCAAAATCATCTCCGTCTGATTTGTGACAACTTACTAGGCAATGCTATCAAGTATACAAAAGAAGGGTCTATAAAATTTAATGTATCCGAAAGTGAGGGTCAACTTCGATTGATTATCAATGACACAGGGATTGGCTTCACATCCGAACAAGCTCAAAATCTATTCGATCGCTTTTATCGTAGTGATGTTGCACGGGCTAATTTTCAAGGAACTGGCTTGGGATTATCGATTACAGAGGCTTTGCTGAATGATTATGATGGCACAATTGAAGCCTCGAGCTCAGGTTTCAATCAAGGCGCTACATTCACCGTTACACTGCCAACAAAGAAGTCCTGATTGATTCAGGACCTCTTTAATATTTCAGTTTATATTATTCAGATACAAGCGTCGAATTTAATGCTTGTCGGCGACTGCGCGTGGTAGTTTTAGGCGAAGACTTACGAGGTGGAGTAGATTGTTTTCTTCCAATGCGTGCGCCTGTCAATAAAACAACAATAAATATCCCAGCCCCAACCATCAACCGAAAACCCAGATGCTCTGAATCTGTCCCTGCAAACAAAGCATGTCCTGTCACCATCAGATAGACACCATAGCTGAGATAATGCAGACGTTTCCATGTCTTTTGTCCCAACCGTTTTTTGAATGCAAAACTAATTGTCACAATCAACATTATCCAGAAACCTAATGTCCCTAAGCCAACCCACTCTGGGCGGTAAGGACCACTAAAAGGGATAAATACATCCCCTAATGTATAGGTGAAGTAATCATCAAACATCAACAAAACTGCATGGAACAAACTGAGTAAGATACCTAGCCAAGATAAGGTACTATGGATGGTGATTGACACAGGACCGGGTGACCAATCTTTAATCAGTTGATTGCTTAGAAATAAGCCCCAAACCATCGAAGCTGTCAGTAAAATATAGGCAAAAATCCCCGATGAGCGAATCAAGTGCCAAGTGAGTAATTCATCTTCGCTCAATGATAATGAAAACATCCCACTACGAATAGAAAGTCCGATTGATAAAGCAATAATAGCAAGGCTTATAATTGTAATGATTCCGTCTTTGAGTTTTGAACTTGATGATTGCATGTCTATCTCCCTTTATAATTTGAGTAGGGAAGAACAATGCCTTCCCTATCAATTTACTAATGTTGTTTAATTAATCGTCGTCGTCGTGATCATCATGATCGTCGTGGTCATCATCGTGATCATCATCTTCACGATGCTTGTTGTTATTGGAATTGTTGGAATTTGATTCAGTATTTTGTGTATACGTCTGTTGAGGTTGTACAACAACTGCACTCACTTCTTGTATAATCGGGTCTGCTTGTACAACAACGACTTCGGCTTGTTGTGCTTCACGATATGGGACATCGAATACAGACAATGTTGAACAATCACCACTCAGATTTGCAGCAGCTTTAGTCATCCATGCAGAGTCACCATCAGGCAAGCCGACAACAATCCATTTATCCGTTGGGTTTGTACCACCCACTGGAAATACATCATTGAAAAACCCATAGTTCAAAACACTATAGCCAGTACCCGGTCCACTCCGTAAATTTACAGAACTCACGAATATCTCCGCATTACATCTGATGTTTGAAACCACCTCTGTAGTTTCCACTGCGTTAGTTTCAGCGATAACTCCCGTTTCTGTCTCTGGAACAAATAAGAGTGGATTTTGTGTTGAATCATAGGGTGTAACACGAACAGTTGCTGTTGTATCTTCTACCAAATTGATACCTAGCAATGTATATTGATAATCACCACCGTCCAAGAGCAACGATAAGCCATCAATATGCCCTCGCATCGATGTTGCCACAACCCCACCATCTGCATCTGTTAACTGGCTCATTGTCGCATTATTCGGTGTGTTGACCGTAAATACACCCAGAGCATCTGAGGGAATGTTGACATCAATTAAACTGTTAGGCGTTATATTATTGAGAACAACATCTGTTGATTGATCAAGACTAAGCATTGAGCTATTCACCTGTTGTGCGCTAGGCTGTACCAAAAATTCTGAAATTGATGTCACTGTAACACTCGCCTTATCAATATTTTCTAAGCGTTCAAGGCGGAGTGTATGATCGCCTGTATTGGGCAAAATATTGAATTGAACGCTATGAACCCGGGCATCAGCAACTTGTAAAGCAATTTCACCTGTATTGTCGTATAGGGTTAACGATGCACCTGCTAACTCGACAGAAATTGCACCTGTTGTATCTGTAGGCAGAGTGATCAGTGCATCAATAGCGGGGGTTGCGTCATCTAACATAATGGCATCTTCCGCCGCCTGTGTCCCAATTGCTGACATTATAGTGACTAAGAGTGTAAAGACTACAAATAGATGTTTCATGGTAAATCTCCTTATGTGTATAGATATTGATTGATTATGATTTAACTAAACTATTGAAATTTGTGGTTGCCATTACACAACCATCTTGGCGAACAATTAATGCTTTAGTACGCCATTGTTGATGAAGCCACTCCAAACCTGCCTGACTATTCATCAGTAAAACTGCTTTTGCAAACACTTCCGCGCTGGGTGCATGGGGATGAATGATAGTCACCGTTAGAATATCTGTATCGGCTGGGTATCCTGTGCGGGGGTCGATAATATGGTGTTTATTCACACCATCCGATGTTGTCCATTGACGATAATCAATACCACTGGTGATGATTGTTGTATTCGTGAGGCAAAATGATGTGAGTACATTACCTGTAAAAGGGTCATCAACCTCGATTTCCCATCCAGCTTGCCCTGATGGTGCATTTGTCATTGTTATATCGCCACCAATATTGACCAAACACGCACCATGTTGTCCAAGTTGTCGTGCGATTTCAGCCGAGACCCACCCTTTTGCAATTCCACCAAGGTCAATTGCACAATCCACTGGCAAATATACTTCTTGAGTTTCGAGGTTTATCCCAATAGATTGCCAATTTTGTGCAGGTTGTGGAGCTTGCGAAATGGGTCTATCCACCTTTTCAAAACTATGGGCATACCCATTAGCCATCATCTGCTTCAAAATCAATGGGTTGTACAATCCATCAGTTCGCCGCGCACCATGTTTTGCCTGTTGTACAACTTGGAATAAAGTATCGTTAACAGTGACCCATCTGCCAGTGTTTCGGTTCAGATGTGATAAGTCACTGTCTTCACGAAACCGTGACAAGATAGCTTCATAGGCTTCCAGTTGTGATGGTAAGGTGTTTAAAAGTGTATAACCATCACATTCAGTTTCTAACTGAACTTCGACCTTACAACCCATCGCCCGAAACTCGATGTAATACATATCCATTATTTTGATGACCCTGATTTGGATTTCTTTGAATTATTATTCTTCTGAGCTTGAGGTTGCTGAACCTGTTGTGATGGTTGCTGAGCTTGGGGTTGTTGAACTTGTTGGACAGGTTGTTGAATAATCACTGGGTCTTCTACAATAATAATAGGGTCAGGTGCTTGCAACTCAACAGGGTTCGGTGGCGCAATCATCTGAGGGCTAGAATTACTTAATACTGTAAGTTCTTGAGGTTGTGCATCAGCTGTCGTTAAAGTTGTTTCATTAACAGCCCCAGCTTGACGAAAAATCGTAATGCTGGGTTCAACTTTTAATAAAACAGGCTCGGCTGTCGCGGTCGGTATAGAATTTTCTAAAACAGGTTCTGTTGTGGGAAAACTCATTAAGGTCGGAATTGCCGTTAACTCAACAACTGTGTCCTCTGAGTCGTCGGCAAAGGCTTGGTTATCCATTAATGCGAGGCTTTGTGCGCCCATGAGTGTCGCTAATGTTGATGTTCCTGCTAGTACGCTACGGACAAATAGCTTTCGTGAACGATCTAAGTTTGACATATTGTTGCTCCGTAATAACTCGTCTATGTCATTACAATATGCCAATATACAAACTGATGTTTAAACGGAAGCTCAAACATACCTTAAATAAAATTTAATGTATTCGTCTGAGGGTATATAGCGAGGTCAATACTAAATTATGGAGCGTCTTTTACGTTATTGTGATTTTTATAATGTCGATTTTTCAACATTATCAAGGAGCATATCTCTATCAGATTCAGTCACCATGCTCAAACGATCATATTCAACAGTTTCTAAGTTTTGCAACGCATTACCCATCCCAAATAAAAAAGCTGAAACCTCACCTATCGTCATATAAACAACTATAATAAATAAAGTTGGCAGTAACTTCATTCGTATCGAATAGAATACGGGAAGCCGCAATTCAAGATTCCAAAAACGCCACATGCGTACAAAGGGTATCAATGGGCTACCGAGAATATAAATTATTCTTCTTATGAGTGACCACTGCCCTTCCTGTATCCGCTTTGCTGCATCGTAACGCCCTGCATTAAAATGGATAAAAGTAGCAGATCGCCAAGTTGATGGATTGGCATGAGATAAAACCGCATCCGTATTTAAATACATCTTATAACCCAACTGTAGGATTATCTTATTAATTTCACTATTGCGCCCAATTAAAAATTCATCTTGTGCTTCAATCTCATCAATAATCTTTTTTTTAATTGAAAATTGTGCAAAGGGGACATAGCTCACTTCGGATGATGGTCGCGGGATAGATTGTTGCGGATATGAGAGTAAAAGTTCAAGCCAGCTTAGGGTTGTTGAAGGATTTGCATTGTGCATTCCAAAACCAACCACACCATATTGTTGATGTGATTTAAGCACTTCTTGCGCCCAATCAGCAAATGGATAGGCATGATTATCAATAAAGGCAACAATAGGCGCGGTTGCTGTATGTGACACAATCGACATTTCTTCAGCAAATTGTGTAATCGGATGCCCTACTTCATAAAATACAAATTTTTCAAAACCACTGATTGCTTCAATTTGATGGTCAGCAACTTTATCTAAGGATTCACAAATAACAATAATCTCAATTTGGTCAGCAATGGTTTGTTGCTGTAAAAACAGAATGGTACGTCGTACAATTGAGAAATCTATTGATGTGACTGTAATAACAGACAAAAGTGGCATTATAAAAATCCTATTATTTATGTTAATCAATTTCACCAATAACTTGAATATCTTGAGATAAGTACTGAAAATCAGATTCATTGACCTGTTGTAAGCGATTCCCCTCATATGATTGAATATGGATAAGTGCATCTCCTACACCTGCAACAAATCCAATTATCATTCCAATAGAATGTATCATGCTCAAAATGAGAAAAGGCGCGATTATCTCGAATCGTCTCGCAAAAAATTCAGGCTTAGACATTTTATCATTCCAGAGGATCAAGAATCTCCAGATGATGAATAATGGACTTACTAAGAGGTAGAAATAGCTACGAGCAGTTGACCATGAGTCATAGTCAGCGCGATTCGCCCCTCGAATCCGACCATCCAAATAACGCGCCCTGATCGCGTCGCGCCACTTCGAGGCTTGCGTATGGTAAACCCATGTTTGATTGGAGATATAAGAACGGTAACCAAATAACTTGAGACGTTGTCCTAATTGAATACCATATTCATAGTTCAATCCCTTATCAACTGCGTCTAAAAAATATTCGCGATTTAGCACCATATTATGCGCGCCAACCTCAATAGACTCCCCTTCAGGAAAAGGATCTAAAAAACCGCCATATGTTAGCATTAAATTTGCCCAACTCAGCCATGTATCGGGGTTCGCATTTTTATAGGTACTACTCACAGCAGCCCAATCATCCAATTCAAATGCCGTCAACATAGCTTCTACCCAATTTTCTGTGATAAAGGCATGATCTTCTACATAAGCAACAAGCTTTGTCCTGACGACCTTACGCGATAAATAAATCAAACATTCATCAATAGAATGAACGATATGTTTTGGAGGTTGAACAACCTCATAGCTATGCACCTTTTGTAAACAATTTGGCAAGTTGTATTCCAATTGTTGTCGACCACTTGTAATGATAACTAAATGAATTTCACTTGCAAGAGATTGAGCACAAATATGTTCAAGAGAACGATAGCCATTAGCTAATGATGGGTCTAAGTACGTTAAAATCGTGATAAGTGATAAATTAATCATAATGATCGTTTGTTATGTTGTTCCAATAAATAGTGATAGACTCTTTCATATTGGTGAACTTGATGCTCTGCAGTAAAGTGGGTCAAGCAACGCGCCCGTCCCTGTTGTCCAAATTTTTCAGCTAACTCTTGGTCGCTACAAAGCGTCATTATCCTCTCCGCTAGTTCGCTATCATTGCCAGCAGGGAACAAATAACCTGTGTCGCCATCAACAATACAATCCATCATACCGCCCAAGGCACTTCCAATCATTGCTGTTCCTCGCATCATACCTTCTATTGTAATATTACCAAAAACCTCTTCCCATAGAGATGGCACGACTTGCACCCATACTTCATCAAATAATTCTTCGATTTCGGTGCGGGTTACATATCCTAACCATCGGATATTTTCATCAATCTGAAGTTGTCTAGCTAGTTCGTGCAGATTATCAGTTTCTGTGCCATAGCCAGCAATCCATAGTTGAGCATGAGGTATCTGTTTAATAACAATTGCAAATGCCCGTAGTAATACATCCACACCCTTTTCTGGAATGATACGCCCTACATAACCAATAATGGGGGTATCACTTAGAGGCTCTCTTAGTGATCGATATGGTGTTGAGTTAAAAATAACCTCATCAACTCGGATTCCATAAGTTTCCAATAACTGCTTAGATCGGTTACTGAGCGTTACCGTATAATCAACACTCCCTCGCCACCGCCACCAAAGACGGTATTGTATCATCCACAACAGCCAACGATGCGGTTCAGGTAAACAACGATTATGAAAGCAGGCTACCCCAACATCTTCTTGACAGGGTTGCCCCGACGGTAGCAAGCGTGTGCCGAGTGGACATATTATTTTATATTCGTTAACTTCCAGCAGTGTAGGATATGATCGAATCAATGGTAATATCAGCGGTGACATTTGCCAGAGAAAAATCTTCACATGAATAATATCAGGCTGAAAAGCTTGTAAAATCTGACGTAATTTTTTGACGGCTAAGGGATTAAAAACTTGCGTAACTGTTCCTAGCCAATTTGATGTTCCAAAGCCAATATAATCAGCTTGATTGCTCGTGTTTACGGGCTTTGCGCTTGATGAAAAAATTTTAACATCATGCCCTCGTTGCCTAAGGCTATCGCGTAATTCAAAGGCTTGAATTTCTGCCCCGCCCGATAACACGCCAAAGTCATTGATTATCAAGATTTTCATAATCTGTATAAGGTTTGGTAAATTGAATCCTCAATGTGAACAACTTGCCCACTCATAATCGATTGTCGTGCTGCATCTTGAATAACGCATGTTGCATACCCATCTAACAAATTGGGATATATGGATTGTTTCGCTTCTATCGCAGAGATAAAAGTTTGCATAGCAATGCGAAAACTTGGGTTACGCCCTGTCGCACTAAGCCAATATTGGGGATGAAGATACTTTGCTCGGAATAATAATTGACCCATTCGACCAAATCCTGAGGCTCGCTTTTGTATATCCAAAACTGGCATTTTATGAACATCGCTAAATAACACGCCTTCAGTCCCCAACACTTCGATACTTTGCTCATCCAGTGTATTTTGAGACAAGATCGAAGTCATCACCTTGCCCGTCTCAGTTTTTAGCACTAAAGTCACTGCATCGCCAGCGAAGCGTTTGCTCTCTTGTATTGCATAAACAGAGACGACCTTTTCCCGTAAAACATAATGCAAAAAGTCAATATGATGAGGCGCATCTTCCATCAAGACACCACCACCCGTTGCTAATGATAAACGCCAATCCGCAAGATGGTCTATATATTTTGTAAATCGAGTCCGAATCGCGACAACATCGCCGATTGTTTTGTTTTGAATCGCCTCGCGTGCTTGAGAAAATTGATTGGAATAACGAAAGTTCAATCCCATCATTGCAACAAGGTCTGTTTTCTGCCATGTGTGCAATAAATGTTGGGCATTCTCCAATGTGAGGCTAATTGGTTTCTCCAAATAAATATGTAGTCCTCTTTCAATGGCAAGGATTGCCGCAGGTACGTGTTCGAGTGTAGGCAAGGCAATCAGGACGGCATCAATATCTGAACACTTATTGAGTAAGTCCTTATAATGCTCAAAGACAGTAGCAGATGGTAGTTGTTGAGAAATCCAATTACGCCGCTCTACATTAATATCAGCAACAGCAACTATTTCGACATTTACAAGAGATTTCAAATTTTGTAAATGAAGGACTTCTGTCGAAAATCCGCATCCTAAAATACCTAATCTCACCATAAAAATGTGTTTCCCTAGTTTCGCATGAATCATCATATATGTAGTAAACAAAAATTTCCAGTTGAGTAGACTACATAAACTGATGTAAAAATACTTATCATATGAAAATTTAAGGTTGCTGATGATGAACAAAATCTGGCATATACCGCATACAGTCTACCCTCAGTTTAGCAAATACGAGTATAAGCCACAGATGCAATAAAACGATATAAATTCAATAGTTGCTGAATGGATATGTCTGTTAAAATTGTACCTGTTTAGAGTGAAATGCTAATGATACAGTCCTGACAAATCAGATTTTAGGAGATGGGCGTGAAGTGGGAATGGATTTTTGTATCGATAGTGAGCTTTGCCCTCTTATCACTATCAAATAATCCTACCGTGAACACAAATGTTCATCTGCAATTTTTCCTATTGTCTTTTGGAGCGATAACATGGTCGTATGCTTTTTCAGAGACTATCGTTTTTCATATTAAGCTCAAGCACGAGCATATCCTTATTATTCTCATCCTTGTGCTAGCAGCAGGGGTTAGGATTTACAATCTCGACACCGTCTATTCATACTTTATTGACGAGTTATCATTTTTGAGAAATACGCATTTAGTAGAATCCAACAATATCAAGTTATTAGTCCCAGAAACAAATGCTTTCTCCAACTTATATCCATACCTTCAGTATTTATCAAAACAACTATTGGGTGCGAACTTACTATCCCTCAGGCTACCCAGCGTTATCTTTGGACTGATAGGAATTGCGGGTGTTTACACATTATCCCTTCAATGTTTTTCAAGAAGAACGGCTCTTCTGAGTGCATTTATATTAGCGACCCTCCCTGTGCATATTCAGTTTAGTAGAGTTGGGCTGAATAATATTGCAGGGAGTTCTTTAGCGATCTGGGTGTTTATATTTATCTTAAAAGGAACTCGTAATAAAAAACTCTATTATTTTGCTGTTGGTGGCATATTACTTGGGCTAACGCACTATTTTTATGAAATTGATAGAATATTCTATTCTCTGTTCTTTATATGTTGGGTTGTGTGGTTATCTATCTTTAATCCAGAGTATCGGAAAATGCTCCCATATTTCATCGTTACTGGGATCACAGCCATAATAGTTGCAATACCCGTTTATTATTCGTTAGTGTCAAACGATAAATTGATTCTACAGAGATTTATGCACTACTCGGGTATTGGTAATGGAATCCAACTCAATTTCTTATCAAAGTATATCTATGTGATGGCAGATGACTACTTCTATCGTAGTGATGCGCCTTTTGTACCGTGGGCATTTACCCCATTTTTTATAGCAGGTTTCATTTTTATATTAACAAAAATAAAAAGTTTTCATGGGTCTTTGATTACATGGATAATCATCGGTATATCGTTAAGTAATGGCTTGATTGCTGACCAGCTTTCGTCACCCAGCGCTAGATATATCCCTGCCTATATATTCCTAAGCATCGTTATTGGAATTGGGATTGATATAGGGATTCAGTTTTTAAATAAACGATACAAGGATGTCTCCACATTTGCTCTTGTTATTATTATGTTGATTGGTTTTTTGCAAATTCAATATTACTTCGCAGTGTATGTAAATATGATGGATGCAAAACATTTTAGTCGGCTTGATAGAAATTACGAACCCTACCCCGCTCTTGACGACATGATCCTGCGAGCAATGGATTTGCCATCAGGTTCAATACTCCACATCATATCTGATGCAAACATCCCGCAAGAGATTCTAATTGATGTACCTATTTTTTATGGGAGGAATAATGACTTGACGATACTGCAAATATCCGAAGATGAATTAAGTGCTTATTTAGAAACCATAGATAATAATCAAAATAATGTGTTTACCTTTTCTGGGTATAACAGTTATATCTTGAATGAAATCGGGGTCTCTTTTTCAATAAAACGGTCAACAGGGAGCGAGAATAATATATCCTATAATCAAGAAATGAAATTTTACTATATTTCGTATTAGCCTCATTAGCTAAAAGTTATTTAACCCTCCCTGGTGATGTATCATTTCGATTAATGGCGTAATAGAATTTATGATTTGTGGGTCAGTGGTAAGATGCTGTAGGTATCAGATAGTTAAATTACTGTTGTAATGAAACCGCCACATTAATAACAAGCAATGCAATAATCGACACCATCGCTACCCACTGTAACTTAATTGGGTTCGGTGAATAATTAGGATCACGTGCATTCAGTTTATCCAGCCATACATCCGCCTTGGGGTGGTCAATTAAGGATAAGGCATAGCGTGCTTCTTTATACTGCTTCTGTTTAATCAATTGTCGGATATATGCAAATTGAGGTCTCAGGGTTTTAAGTATTCGCGTGTTGCGTTCATAGTCTTCGCGTGAGTGTGCTTTATCATTCGCTTGTGCGATTCGTCTGTACTGTTCATATTCATGTTTGGCGCGATTAGGGTCAATACGAAATTTAGATTGTCTTGAGATAAGGGGTAAATTGTAAAGCATCGTAACAGCTTTTGATGGCGGATCATCAGGGAAAACATCGGAGTAATCATCTTGATGAACAATCGCCTTTGCTTGGAACTCAATCACCTCTCCGCTTGATGCTTTAGCATACCCATATTGAGCATTACCCTCAATTGCTGTCAGCGGTAAGCGAATCTGTGTGCGGATTTCTTCTTCGGCTTTTTCCTCGAGCTTTTGATTCCCGACAATCTTAAGGTGAATCATCTTCACTACCGCATAAACTAACCATACGACACCCCAATAAATCATCAGGATACCCAATGTTATTTCCAACGTGATTGCCTCATGCAAGGTCTGGAACACAGCAAAAAATATAATCGAACTGACAATCATATAGGGGATTAAAATAGCAAAGATATATTTACTGAGGGATGGCTTAGGTCGGCGTAGGGTATCATCAAACATGAGTTGGTTTCACTTATCTATAATAAAGACCTGATCTGGATAATTGTAGAAATGTTTGCTGAAGAATACCGAAGATCGTTAGCATATAGGCTGTAGCAAACATCCAACCCAATGCAATCATAATCCAATAGAACTTCCATGCAATGTAGTACATAAGCCATGTAATACCCCAATATGCAAGCACACCTATAGTTATCCCTGTGACAATCGTCCAGTCCCCTGTCATAATGGAGAATCCAATAATCACAAGTGACCAGAACGCCATACATAGCGCAATCACACTCATAGCAATTCTATCTAATGTTGATATATTACGTTCTGTTTTTTGAGGTATATATGTGGGAGCTTTGTAAGCACTACTTGGAAATAGTTCATCCTCATCATCATCAAAATAACTAGATGGTATTTTAGATTTGTGTTTATGGTAACTCATCACTTTATTACACTTATTTGTAATGAATAATTTATATCAAGATAGAAATACAGCAACATTCACCTCTATTAAGATATTCTAGATATTAAAATTGTACAGGACAATATTGGTAGTAACAATTAATTTTTAGCTATGAAGTGGAAAATCTGGGAATTTATCACGATAGATATATTCGTTAGTGGTGATAAACAATTTAATGAATCTATATGGAGGATACTAAAAATAAAAACAACACCCGTATTATATGACATACTGATGTTGTGTTAGAATTTCGGAGAGGATAGGCAACGAAACCGCACCTAGTATACATTAATCTTGAATCCAAAGACTACATGGGAAACATTATGTATACTCTATCTTAGGCAATTTGACAGCCCGATAGAGTTAATATCAAATCATGATGAAGCTTAATCCTAAGTGTGATGATTAAATAGGACGAAATGCGATATCACTATAGCCAAAGGCCTGTGGACCTAAAACTTTTAAAGCCGCTGCGGTTTTGAGTTCAGTCGGTGCTGGTAGGGCAAGAACAGCAACTCGCAAGCCATAGCGTAACGACTCAGTACCAATCGGCTCTCCATCCTCAAGTCCTATAATACAAATTAAGTCAGGAACCGTGCATAAAATTTCATCACCTTGACGGGCAATCAGGTTTTCGTTTTGGAAATCAATCTCTATTTGTTTTGTGTAATCTTCAAATGCGGTGATTTTGATTTTCCCACGATTAAATCCTTGTAAAGTACGTCGTTCAACATCAACAATCTTGCCTCTAAAAAGTATCGAACCATTACACAAGGTTGCTACGTCCTCAGCAGGTTCTTTACTATTCTGCCTGCAATCCAAAATAGTCTGTCCAATGCGCTTTGCCAGTGTCAAGGTATCACGAATGATACTCGCTTTCATCTCTTTACCTGTCATCAAAGGCATAATTAATGCAGCACTTCCACCCATCTCAATTGTTAGACTACGCCCAAACGCTTCAGCTTGATGTGCAGAACCAATCCGCTCAAAAATAGCGACGTTCCCATGTGTATCCGCTAAGACAAAAGGCGATGGTGACACACCGCTAATACTAAATGTATCCATCTGTAATTCTGGGAAGGCGCGTCCCATCCCATCACCATTTATAACAGGGAGGTCACATTGTAATCCAGCAATCAGCGGACCCAGTGCATTTGACCCACCAATTTCTCCAATGACAATTGCATCAATTTTACCTTTGATATGGTCTTCTAGTGCCCGTATCGCAATCGTAATCTCGCTGCCGGCAGGTAATTTTTCAATCCCAACTGTTGGCGCACCCATCATGCCAACTGCACATACTAACCCATCATCGGGTACATCATCGGCAGATATAATTTGGACAGCGGTTTGTCGTTCTCGCAGTTCTTTTTCTAAGCGAATACGACCAATATAGGTATTACCACCACCGCCTGTACCGAGAACACCCGCCCCGATTGCAATCGCCATTGTATCATCAAGTGTGACCTGTTTCATGATTATCCTAATCGTTCTTCTACAGGGATATAATCGACATCGTAGCCAAAATAACGCGGGTGAGCGAGTGCAAGTGCATCAGCTTCGCGCCATTGTGGGGCACAGGGGAAGGCAATAACTGCAACCCTCATCCCATAGCGAAGTGTTTCTGTGGTGATTGGTTCGCCTGTTTCACCATCTAGTACGGCAATTAAATCAGGAACGGTTGCCTTAAACTCACCATCAACACGCACAGCTAAATGTTCATTCTGGAAATCCAACTGGAGTAGTTGTCCTTCAAATGCACCTGTGCCATCCATTTTGGCATCACCACGATTCCAACCGCCTTCAACCCGCCGATCAACATCCGTGATTTTGCCACGGAATACAAGATAACCATTCACAGATTTACGAACGGCATCAACTGGATTGGCTTCATTAATACGTGAATTGCGAACTGTTTTGCCAATTTCTTCTGCTAATGTGATTGTTCCATAAATCGAAGCTTCTTTGAGTTGCTTGACTGTCGCAGAGTAGAGCGCCATCATGCCTTCCGCACCCATGTCCACAACCACCGACCGAGCAAAAGTCTCGACCCATTTATTACTGACCGCATCAATCAAAATCATGTTGCCGCGTTCATCTGCCATTGCAATTGGGCTGGCTGTAATTCCTTTGGCGGTAAAGGTTGTCATCTGGATTTCTGGAAAAGCGCGTCCCATCCCATCACAATCAACCATTGGGATCCCTAGACGGGCTGCAACGTATATCGGCATGACCGAGTTTAGTCCACCTGCTTCAATGCTCATTGTTCCACGGGGTATTTTACCTGTGTATTTACCAAGTGCTTGAAACGCATTAATCATATCGTCACCTGCTGGTAACTTCTCGATTAATACAATTGGTGCACCCATCCCAGCCGAAGGAACAATCAAATCATCATCATCAAGTTCATCCAATGTATAGAGTTCAACAGGTCCATATTGGCGAATGGCTTCGCGCGCCATCAATTTGCCTACATACGGGTCACCACCGCCACCTGTTCCTAGCACTGCCGCGCCGAGCGCAATATCTTCAATATTTTCTTCGTATAATAGTCTCATTATCCCCCCCTGTAAGTCTGTTCAACTGGAATATAATCAATGGCATAACCAAAATAGCGCGGTCCAACCAGAGCAATCCCTTTTGGTGTACGCCATTTTAGATCACAGGGAAACGCCAATACTGCAACACGCATTCCATAGCGCAACATCTCGGTTGTGATAGGTTCACCTGTTTCCATATCCAATACAGCGATTAAATCAGGTGTTGTGGCAACCAACTTACCGTTTAATATGGCAACTAGAAACTCATTCTGAAAATTAAGAATGAGTTCTTCGTTAGCATGTTGATTCATCCCTGCAATATGGACATCACCCCGTGCAAAACCTGTGATTAAACGTCGCTGAACATCGGCAATTTTACCTGTAAAAATCGTATAGCCATTCACAGCCTTACGAACAGCCTCAACAGGATTTGCCTCAAGTTGACGAGCTGTTCTTACTGTTTTACCGATATTTTCTGCCAATGTCAGACTATTGAGGATAGCGGCTTCTTTTAATTGGCGGACGGTGGCAGCATAGAGTGCAATCATCCCACGTCCACCCATATTTATGGTAATTGACCGTGCAAAAGTCTCTGTCCATTTGTTATCAATCGTATCAAAAATGACAGTATTACCACGCTCGTCACACATCACCATCGGCGTTGCAGAAATTCCATACATCGAGTGCGTAACCATTTGCAGTTCAGGATAGGCGCGTCCCATCCCATCACAATCGACAATCGGTATTCCTAGCCGTGCCGCAACGTAGATCGGTGTCGTTGAATTCCCCCCGCCGATTTCGATACTCATCGTTGCATCAATTTTTCGACCCAGGTATTGTTCTAATTTCTGGAAGGCGATGATAATATCTTCACCATTGGGGAGTTTTTCGTTCGAGACAGTTGGGGATCCCATACCCGCGGCAGGAACAACTAGTGCATCATCATCTAGTTCGTCCAGTGAAACTAAGGTTGGACAACCATATTTACGGATGGCTTCGCGCGCAACAAGTGTGCCGATATAGGGATTCCCACCACCGCCGGTGCCAAGAACTGCCGCCCCCATAGCGATGTCAGCAACATTTATTTCATCGAGTAAGCGCATCAGGATTAACCATAAACCTGTTCCACAGGAATATAATCGGTGTCATACCCAAAATATTTAGGTCCGACGAGTTCAAGACCTTTGGGTGTACGCCATTTATCTGCACAGGGCATCGCAATAACAGCTACGCGGAATCCGTAGCGTAATCCCTCTGTTGTAATCGGTTCGCCTGTATCAACATCCAGAACAGCTAACAAATCGGGAACGGTCACTTTAAACTCACCGTCGATACGTGCAGCAAGATGCTCATTTTGAAAACTCAGTTGTAAATTTTGGCCAACATAATCATCTATACCATGAATGAAAGCATCCCCTTTTGCAAATCCAGCTTCGGTACGTCGTTGTACATCACCAATTTTGCCTTTGAATATGAGATAACCTCCAACTGCTTCACGGATCGTTTCTACTGGATTATCTTCTTCCAGACGTGCTCGACGAACCACTTTTCCGATGTCTTCCGCTAGTGTAATTGTGCCTTGTATTGCGGCTTCTTTGAGCTCTTTGACGGTTGCAGGATACATCGCAATCATTGCCATCGCGCCCATATTAACTGTAATACTACGCGCAAAAGTCTCTGTCCAATTGTTGTTGATGGTTTCCATCAATACCGTGTTACCACGCTCATCAGACATGGCAAACGGAGTAGCCGAAATACCATGTATTGTGTGTGTGACCATCTGAATTTCAGGAAAGGCACGCCCCATACCATCACAATCCACCATTGGGATACCTAAACGCGCTGCGAGGTAAATCGGTACAACCGAATTTAATCCACCTGCTTCGATGCTCATAGTTGCTTTGATGGGCTTACCGAGATACTTACCTATCGATTCAAAGGCATTAACAATATCCCCACCATTTGGCATTTTTTCGACCATAACCGTCGGCGCACCCATCATCGCGGTTGGGACAATGAGGTCATCATCATCGAGTTCATCAAGTGTATATAATTCGACAGGACCATATTTCCGAATTGCTTCGCGTGCCATTAGTTTGCCGATGTAAGGATCACCACCGCCACCTGTACCAAGGACAGCCGCGCCAAGTGCTAAGTCTTCTAATACTGCTTCATCGATAATCCGCATCTTATACCTCCACCAAATCGCCGACAGCTTTGACCATAATACGAGTCGCATTACCGGGTAGATAAGCTAGCGGAACTTCTTCTACATCAACAATTTCGATGCTCTCTGCTGACGCGCCTGCATTCACTGCGCGATCGGTTGCTTCTTGTTTTGCTTGGTCGAGGGCTTCTTCGCGTGTGAGGTCTGCTAATGAGAAGATACGATCACATTCACCACCGACTTGGGCAATAGCAGCACCGATAGCATTGGCAACGGAGAAATGAGCAGGTTTAATTATTTCAGCCGCTCCTTCAATTTCACCAGTGACTAGAATACTCCCACCGCCGACAACAATTACAGGCACAGCTGTTGCACTAGTTTTCATACGGTCAACAGCAACCGTAATCATTTCCATAATACGTGCTTGAACCGCTTGTACAAAGTCATCCTCTAAATCTGCAACTGCGCTTTTATCACCGATGTCTTCCGCACCAGAAGCTACCGTAATATCGGTTGTTGTCAGTGTATCACCACCAAAAACAATCCCTTTTTGAATTAATTCATAGCCGACACTTTGAGGACCGACTTTGATAGGGTCTTTTTGAATGAGGCTACCGCCACCCAGACCGATTGAATACGTATCGGGCATACGGAAGTTAGTACGAACGCCACCGATATCAACTGCTAAGGCCGCTACACGCGGAAATCCATGTTGTAAAACACCCACATCGGTTGTTGTACCTCCAATATCAACCACGATCGCATCTTTTAAACCACTCAAAAATGCTGCACCACGCATACTATTGGTCGGACCTGATGCAAATGTAAGAACAGGATATTCCTTTGCAAAGTCGGCATTCATCAATGTGCCGTCATTCTGGCTAATATAGAATGGTGCAGAAATTTCCATTTCTCGGAGAGCTGCTTTAAAACCTTCAACAGTTCGTGTTGCCAGTTCACGCAAACAAGAATTCATGATGGCAGCGTTCTCGCGTTCCAAGAGACCAATCCGCCCAATCTCACTAGAGAGGGTAATATTAGCTTCTGGAATGATTTCCTTGACGATTTCTGCTGTTTGTTCTTCAAATGTCTGGTTAACAGGTGAAAACACAGAAGAAATTGCAATAGCTGTAATTCCTGCTTCTTTGATTTTTTCGACATGACCACGGACTTCATCAGGGTCGAATGGGGAAATTTCGCGACCATCAAATTCGTGTCCGCCATGTGCCAGATAAAAATGCCCACCCATAATATCACGTAAATCATCGGGCCAATCAACCATAGGTGGTAAACTTACAGTTGCAGGTAAACCCAAGCGGATACACGCTGTTGGGGTCAGATGTTTACGCTCGACAACGGCATTCGTAAAATGGGTTGTCCCAATCATAACACCGTCAATTTTGCTTGTATCAATTCCTGAGTCATCAATAACTGTTCGCAATGCTTTTGCGATACCCTCAGATACATTTGCTGTTGTGGGAGTTTTGGTTGAACTCACCACAGTCTTACCATCCATCAATACTGCATCTGTATTTGTCCCACCGACATCAATTCCAATCCTCATAAAATTCTCTCCTTGCTAAGTATATTAATCTAAATTTCTAAGTTTCGGGTATCAAGCCGATTTTGCCACCTGCTAAAGGTTTAAATTCAACATCGTAACCAAATGCACCAGGACCGACGACATCTAATGCAATCGACGTTTTAAGTTGTTCAGGGGCAGGTACAGCAATAGCACACACCCGTGTTCCATAGCGCAATAATTCTGTTGTAACGGGTTCACCTGTGTCTTCTGTGACCATACAAATTAGATCAGGCACAGTTACCACAACATCACCATTTAAATAAGCAATCAAAAACTCGTTCTGGAATTCAATTTCGAGTTTATCTGTACCTGAAAAACTCTCGATAAGAATACTACCCCGTGCAAAACCTTTTGTTGTGCGGCGGTTCACATCGGCAATTTTCCCACGGAATAACACCTTGCCATCTAGCGCATCAGCAACAACCTGTGGTACATCGGATTTCTGTTCTTGTGCGTCTATGACTTGATGTCCAAGATGATGCGCGAGGGTCATCACATAGTGAATACCTGCTTCTTTAACCTGCTTGCCAGACATGATTGTACTCACCAAACCTGCTCGTGCGCCCATGCTAACGGCAATATTACGTGCAATTTTTTCTGACCACTTGTCATCAATGGCTGTTGGAATCACGACTGCATTATCAGCGGCATCCACCATTGCAAATGGGGCAACCGTTGCTGAACTACCAAAAAGAAAAGACGACATCTGTATTTCTGGAAATGCTCGTCCCATACTATCAGTATCAATGGTTGGAATACCGGCTTGCAACCCAGCAATCAAGGGTTGCATCGAATTCGCCCCACCAATTTCGGCAATAGCAATCGCATCAAATTGTCTGTCGATATGCTCTTCGAGGAGTCGCAAAGCGCGATACATTTCTGTACCTTCAGGTAATTTTTCGATGCTGACTGTTGGTGCACCAATATTGCCAGCCACACATATCAACGCATCATCAGCTAATGTGAGTGGATCGAGTAGGCGTTGTGCGCCTTTTTCACGAATAATCGATGCTAGATGGAGGCTCCCAAGATACGGATTGCCTCCACCCCCTGTGCCTAAAATCCCTGCGCCGATTGCTATTGGGCGAACATCCTCTAATGTGACAATTTCTAGCATTAGACAGGTTCTCCCTCATGGAGGTGACACGCTACTAAATGTTTATTTCCTGTGTTAATTAGCGGTGGAGCGACTGTATCACAGATATCAAGTTTAGCAGCATGGCAACGCGGTGCAAATGGACAACCACCTTTCGGGAAGGAATGTGATAAATCTCCCTGAATGATGATTTCCTCACTCAGCGCATCAGGGTCTGGCTCTGGAATTGCTGAGATCAATGCTTGTGTATAGGGGTGTTTGGGCTCATCAAAGATAACATCTGTGTCTGTGACTTCGACTATTTTACCCAAATAAAGCAAGGCAACCTCATCACACATGTAGCGTACGACACCCAAATCATGAGAAATAAATAGATAAGTGAGGTTGAATTGATCTTGTAAGTCTTGCAATAAGTTCAAAATTTGTGCCTGAACCGATACATCCAAAGCTGAGGTTGGTTCGTCTAAGACGATTAGACGCGGTCGCACAGCTAATGCACGGGCAATGCCGATCCGTTGTTGTTGACCACCACTGAATTCATGTGGATAACGATAATAGTGTTCTTCTTTTAAGCCAACAACATTCATTAACTCAAGTACAGCATCGCGAGCTTTGTTACCGTTGAGACTTTCGTGAATCCACAGTGGCTCACCAATAATCTGTCCAACTGTCATCCGTCCATTGAGCGAAGCAGCGGGGGACTGATAGATCATCTGAATGTCACTTCGTAGTTTGCGTAAGGCTTTAGATTTGATATGGGTAATATCCATACCATCATAGATAATCTGCCCACCCGTTGGTTCCAGTAAGCGCAAAATACACTTACCAACGGTTGTTTTACCTGAGCCAGACTCCCCTACTAGACCGAGTGTTTTGCCTTCTGGTAGGACAAAGCTCACATCATCGACTGCTCGGAAATCATCTATTTTGCGATTCAATAATCCGCCATTGATCGGGAAATATTTTTTGAGATTCTTGATTTCTAATAAATTATGTTGCTTACTCTTACTCATGCATCCTCCCCATGGAGAAAACAAGATGTTGTATGCTGTGTCCCAATAGTGGTTATAGTGGGGACTTGCTGACTACAGATATCCATTGCATGATTGCAACGGGGATGAAAACGGCATCCCTGCGGTGGGTCAATCAAATTCGGTATCATACCGGGAATCCCTATTAATCCGCCACGACCTGTCTCTTTCTTTGGGACAGCTTGAATCAAACCTTGCGTATAAGGGTGTTTAGGATTTTTAAATAATTCGCGTACAGGGGATTCTTCAATCACACGCCCTGAGTACATGACTGCAACGCGCTCACATGTCCGCGCAACCACACCGAGATTATGCGTAATCAACAAAACCGTTAATCCTAGTTTTTTAACTAAAGAGCGGATCAAGCGTAAAATTTGCGCTTGTATTGTGACATCCAATGCCGTTGTCGGTTCATCTGCAATCAATAGATCAGGTTCACCTGCCAATGCCATTGCAATCAGCACCCGTTGGCGCATTCCGCCACTAAACTGGTGCGGATACTCATAAATACGCTTATCACCATCAGGTATACCTGTGAGGTGCATCAGTTCGACTGCACGATCATGGGCATCATTACGCATCTGTCGCACGGATGGAATAAACCCTTTCCAACGTCCGGGGACTTTTTGACCATAATTTTTCTGATATAGAACTGCATCAACCAACTGTTCACGGATAGTGAATAAGGGATTGAGATTGGTGACAGGGTCTTGGAAAATCATACCCAAGTGTCGCGCTCGGAAAGCTTCCATCTGTGACTCAGTTTTAGCGAGGATGTCTTGTCCATCAAACGTCACTCGCCCTGCGGTGATTTTACCGGGTGGCATCGGAATCAGACGTGGAACCGATAGTGCAGTGATTGACTTTCCACACCCTGTTTCACCAACTAATCCCACAACATCACCACGATTCACCTTTAGATTGACTCCTGCAAGGACTTTTGCAACGCCATCATAGGTATGAAATTCGAGATGTAAATCTTCTATGTTGAGCAATTCTGACATACTGTTCCTAACGTCGCGCGCGGGGGTCTAATACATCACGTAGACCATCCCCAATAAGATTCCAACTAAATACCATTAACCAGATCGCAAGACCGGGGAAGGTGGCAATCCACCATTCATCAGGGAAGAATCGCCGTCCATCATTAATCATCGCACCCCATTCTGGTGTTGGGGGTTGTGCACCTAATCCAATAAAACCCATCGCAGCCGCTGTCAATACAGCAAAACCGAAATCGGTGGTCATCTTGATAATAATGGGCGATACGGCATTTGGTAAAATGTGGCGGAAAATAATCCGCATATGTCCTGCACCAATACCATAGGCGGCTTCCACAAACGGTTCTTCGCGCAATGACAAGACGAGGCTACGGGTTAATCGTGCAAAACCGGGCCACCACACCAACGAAATGCCAATCATGGTGTTAACGATACCCTTGCCCAGTGCAGCAGACATTGCAATTGCGAGTACCAATGCAGGTACAGTGAGGAATATATCGGTGATACGCATGAGAAAATCATCAACCCAGCCTCCAGAATAGCCTGCAATCGCACCAATTGTTACGCCAATGGTAGTCGCCAATAAGATGATGACTGTACCGATTTGTAATGCTAAACCTGTCCCCATGACAACCCGACTAAAAATGTCTCGCCCTACTTTATCTGTTCCAAAGAGATGATTAGCACTCGGTGGTTCTAGGCGTTCAGTAACGTTCGTTTTGCCTGTTGCATCTTCAGGGTAAGGGGCAATGATGGGTGCAAACACGGCAACAATCACAATGACTATCAGCATAATCAAGCCAATCATCGATAGGCGATTGGATCGAAAACGATACAAACCTCTTGAGAAGTTTTCCCAGCGCGCCGATTGACTGCTTGCGGATAATGTCGGTTTTTGCTTTGATGATTCAACCATAGCGAATTCTCGGATCTAAAATGCCGTAAACAACATCCGTTAAAATATTAACCAGACTAAATACAATGCCATATAAAATTGTAATTCCCATAATAGGTTGGAAATCCAGACTCAGTGAGGCATCCACTGCATATAACCCTAAGCCGGGCCAATCAAAAATGGTCTCGATGAGGATAGCACCTGCCATCAACCAGCCAAAGTTGAGGGAAATCACAGTGATTGTTGCGATAAATGCATTCCGTAAAACATATTTAGAAATGATAATCCGATAGGGAATACCAATCGCACGCTCCATCCGCACAAAGTCTTTTTCTAAGGCTTCGACCATACTTGCTCGAGTAATCCGTGTAATACTTGCAAATGCACTAAACGACAGGACTAATGAGGGAATGAATATATGCTTAAAAGATACAAAAAATGTCTCAAAATCCAACTGTATAAGGCTATCAATTAAGAATAAACCTGTTGTCGATGGTGGTGGAGAGAGCAATATGGGTAATCGTTTGCCAATCGGAAACATGCCGAGATCACGACCAAACCACGTTTGAAAAATCATTGCTAACCAGAACGCTGGAAAACTCACAAAAAATAGCGACAAAATACGTGCAATATGGTCGGGAATACGATCCCGATACATCGCGGAGATAATCCCAGCAGGTACACCGAACATGGTTGCGATGATGATTGCGACAACCGTCAATTCCAATGTCGCAGGGAAAAATGCTCGCAAATCACTTATGACAGGTCGGCGTGTATAGAGTGACTCACCCCAATCCCCACGAAATAACCCACCAATATAGTTGATATATTGAATCGGTATAGGTTGATCGAGTCCAAATTCTTGCCGTAAAGCTTCTTTGATTTCTTCCGTTGCTTGTGGACCCGCCGCCAATCCAACAGGATCACCAGGAACAATCCGTGCAATAGAAAAGGTCAATAGGCTCAACCCAATTAATGTGGGAATGATGAGGATAATACGTCGAATCAAATAATAGCGAATATTCATGGCGTAAGATTCATACTAATCCAATTTAGAAGGAGCCTGAGATATACCGATTACGTATACCCCAGACTGATATATATAATTTAATGCAGATTAACAGCCATCCATCCAAATATCTTGGAAGAGCACTGTTACTGGATACATTGGTGAGAATACATAGCCTTTAATACAGGTATTGAACGCCATGCTACTATCTTCTGTATACATCCATACTGCAGGTTGATCTTCTGAAATCAACGTTTGTGCTTCGGTATACATTTCTGTACGTGTATCAGCATCACCTGTAACGCGGGCTTCATCTAATAACTCATCAACCCGCTCATTTTGGTAGAAGCTACAGGAGTTGAAGCTACCCCATTGGTCAGAGTGATATTGATTGTAGAGATGCGCATCAGGATCAAGATAAGCTGGTAAGGTGTAAATATTGATAATATCAGGACCACTTTCTGGTGTTGCACAACTGGCAACCATATCAGGCCATAACATAGGAACCATATTCAACTCGATATTCAGTTCTGCAAGACCTTCTAACAGAATCAAACCAGGGACTTCTTCGCGTGGAAAATCTGTTACATAGACATAATCGAGTGTGAATCCACCATCAGGCCATGCGGATTGTGATAGATATTCCTTTGCCATTTCAATATCATAGGTCGGATAATCGAGCCCCTCAACATACCCCATGAAGTTCGCTGGTGTTGGACCAGGGAGTATGGTGATCGAAACATCTTGAGCAGCTGCCATACCTTCGTAGTCCATAGCATGGGCAATCGCCTTACGGACATTAATATCACTGGTATATTCACCTTGAGTATTCATCTTGAGTGTGTTCGTGAAGAAACCAATGTGTTCTTCCCAGACGTAGCTATCATTTTCTTCGATTTGTTCTTTGTCATTACCCGCAATGTTATCTGCAACTTGTGTTTCGCCAGCGAGTAAAGAGTTTAACATGGTGGAGGCGTCACGTTGAATAACCCAGATGAATCCATCCAAATGATCTTCGCCTTTCCAACCAGCCCAGTAATCTTCAACAGCAATAAATTCATAAAGGTTACCAATTTCCCAGCGACCTTGTGTGAATGGGCCAGAACCTGCTGCATTTTCCTTCAAATATGTTTGACCGTTATCGTCACCGAGATTAGCTTCTACAATTGCTGGATTCACTACAAATAATTGTGGAAGAGTGCCAATAAATGGTGCAAACGGTTGTGTTAAAGTGAATTCGACTGTGAATTCATCGATTGCTTGCGCTGTATTTTCATCTGTAATGGTTTCCCAACGATAAGTTGGAGGACCAGAGATTTCCATTGTCCGATTGAAGCTATAGACAACAGCTTCTGCATTTACTGGACTTCCATCGTGGAATACTGCATTTTCCACCAATTTGAATGTCCATACGGTTGCATCATCATTAACTTCCCAACTTTCAACAAGATGAGGTTCAATATCATTACCGCGATAAATGAACAACGCATCATATAGGCTACGTAGCGCTGCATTGATCGAATAATTTTCACCTGTTGCGGGGTCGATATTTTCGATATCTTGCTGCCCACCATATAACAGAATATCACCATCTTGTGATAGAGCTGTTAAGGAGGTCATCATAAATATGACCAACATTGCAATAAATAGTGTTGAACGTTTATACATCTGCTTCTCCAAATAAATAAAATTCCAAACAGTTAAATTTTCTATATGAATATATCGTATAGGAGATACTGATGCAACTATTCATATATCATATATTATGTAAGGAGGAAGAAGTTTTTGTTTTTGGGATATTACAGTTTGAGTTTGTAGTACTCCAACCAGAAGATCCTTAATAAGCTACAAACAAAAACCGAGACTATATAAGCTCTCGGCATCATATTAATTATACTATTACTTTAAGATTCGGAGAGGACAGGATTCGAACCTGCGGTACCGGTGAAGGTACAACCGCTTAGCAGGCGGCCCCAATCAACCACTCTGGCACCTCTCCATACAACATATTCAACTGTTAAACAGTTTAAGGCGGAGAGGACAGGATTCGAACCTGCGATACCCTTGCGGGTATAATGGTTTTCAAGACCATCGCCTTAAACCACTCGGCCACCTCTCCAACTGTTTTAAGTTTAGATGTGGCGAAGTGAATACTATCATATCTATATACAGGTGTCAATAAGTGAACCCTGATGAAAATAAGCTCAGGTGTTGAGGGGAATTCACTTGTCAATTATACTGCTTAGGACTGTAATCAATAAATGAAGCTAAATATGATGGTCATACTTGTCGCCCTAATATATATCGGATTTATGATATATTTAGCCAATCAAGAAGAATTGGAAAATCAGAAACACCCTTTACTCCAAGCAATGATATACGGGTTGTCTATAATCATCGGTGTTTGGGTTCTGAGTGCTATCTTGTTTATCTTTGTATCACCAGACCAAGTAAACAGTATACAATTGGCTGAACAGATAGAGCGGGTAGACAAAGGGATGGCGACCTTTTTCGTGGTGGCAGGTATTGGATCAATCGGCTTAATACTCTATTCAACACAGACCGATAAACTCTATATGTGGGTTGGGAAAGTTCTACATCAAAAGCCAGCAAAAACAACCCCTCGCTATCGTTCAGACTCCAGTGTGCATCGTCTAGCGATTATCCTAATGATTTTCCATGTTATTGGCGTGATGTGGACATTCATGATGTCGGGTGGCTTACAGGGCATTAGCTTTTCATACGACAGCCCACTCAACGCGCTCTTGGATGTTGCAACCAATGCACTCATATATATTATCATTGCCCTACTCGGTGTGGGGTGGATAACACGGCGTGATAAAGAACATATCATAAAACGCTTGGGATTGAGGTTTCCAACAATTCATGATTGGTTGGCTGGTATAGGAATAGGGATTTTACTTTATATCTTTTCAATAATTGGCACAATGATATGGGCTTCTCTTGTACCTGCGGAGATAATTGCGGAGCAGACAGCAGCATCTCAACAATTATTCCAAGCATTTAGCGGTTCATTGATTTTTGGTGTGATACTTGCCTTATTAACAGGCATTAGCGAAGAAATCCTCTTTCGAGGGGCATTACAACCTATCTTTGGTTTAATCACAACATCATTTTTTTTTACGGTAATCCATATACAATATACATTAACACCTGCAATCTTGATTTTATTTATCATCACCTTAGGATTTGGATGGGCGCGCAACTATATCAGTACAACAACATCTGTTATCGCCCATGCCATATATAACTTCATCCCTATTTTGCTTTATACGGTTATTTCAAACATAGGTACAATTTGATGAAACAATATAGTTTACTGCTATTCATCTTATTCAGTGTCGTATTTGGGAGTTATGCACAAGATGCTCAACCCGAAACAACGCTGACAAACGAAGACTTTTATACATGGTCAGAGACGTTATTTTTTCCTCAGCAGGTCAATTTTTTGCTATTGACTAAACGCAGAGAATCTAACATCGCAGAACTAGATTTAATCGTTCGGCATGGTGGCGAGTCTTTTCCTATCACTATTGATCCAACAACAGTGATAACAACGCCCAATGGTGGACTTATTGAATATACATGGATTATTCCCGGAGACCCACTACCTCGCTTATTTCAGCCCATACGCTATCAATGGAATATCACAACCGTAGAGGGTAGGGTATTTAACTTAGCGGGTGATTTTGTATTCGAGGATACACGTATTGAATGGCAACTCAGTAACGATTTATCAGCTCAGGTCAATATAAATTACGGGCGTGGGCAAGTTGACCCCAATCGTGTCCGACAAGGAATCCGCGAAACCTATAATTTACTATTTGAGGATTTGGATAATCAACCAACTTATAATTTAGTTGTGTATCCGAGCAATGTCCCTGTAGGTTGTGCAACCAATCAAGAGGGTGATCCCATTATCCGCATACCCACCACAGAAGGAATCGAAACAGTTGAGTGTAATCTAGACTTTGCCTATCGGATTTTTGATGATAGTGACTATATGGTTTTTAGTGAATCTTCTGTCGATTTAATCCAACAAACCTTGATTAAATTACTGGTTGAAACCTATTATCTTGAACAATGGGGAGCAAGTGATGTCCCTGACTGGTTTTTAAGTGGGCTTCAGCAATTTTATGATCCACGTCCAAAAACAGAAATGCTGGTGCTTGCTCAGAAAGAATCACGCTTAGGCGATTTATTATCTCTGGACGAACTCGCAATACAACCCGAAGATGAAGATAAGCTCGCATTATGGGAGGCACAAAGTGTCGGACTTGTAATTTATCTAGCAGATAAAATTGGCGTGGATGCCCTATTCGATTTTGCAGACAGCCTGAATCAATATGATAGTTTTGAAGAAGCCTACGATGATGTAGTCAATCAAGACCTAGACCTACTATTATTGTCATGGCAAGATTGGTTATTCCTTTCATCAAGTGAAGCTGATTATCAATATCAACCCTATTTACCAGATACAGCAACACCAACTGTCACAGCAACCGTCACCCAAACACCAACACCCACCTTCACGCCGTCGATTACACCTGATATTACCAGTACACCACGCCCAACATTCACACGGATTCCACCACCATCAACAACGACACCATTGCCAGCACAAAGTTTCTCAGTGCAACCGACTGATGCTCCACCAACACCCATCCCTAATAATTTGTCTGATAACAATATACAGACCGATGATGGATTCGTTACACGAGTGGCAATTGGTGGAAGTGTCATTTCTGTTTTACTCATTTTACTTTTCATCGTTTTACGCAAGCGTTAAACAAACCATAACCGAGGATATATGATAAATCTTTATGACTTAAGTATCGAAGAACTCACTGATTTTCTAGTAGACATTGGTGAGAAGCCATTCCGTGCAAAACAACTTTGGAATTGGATGTATAGTCGCCGTGTCGATAATTTTGATGTGATGCAAAATTTACCGAATGGGCTTATTGATAAACTCAATGAAAAAGCTGTCCTCGGCACATTGCAAATGGTCGCGCATCAGCGTAGCAATGATGGAACAGATAAACGGCTCTACCGCCTGCATGATGGGCAACTCATTGAATCTGTCTTGATGCCATATGATGATGATAGACGGACTGCTTGTATCTCATCACAAGCAGGTTGTGCAATGGGCTGTGTATTTTGTGCAACGGGTCAAATGGGTTTTTCCAGAAATTTAACCGTCGGCGAAATCTTTGAGCAAGCTATGCTTTTCGCGCGTGAATTAGAGGCTGACGGTGAACGACTTAGTAATGTTGTTTTAATGGGCATGGGCGAGCCATTTCATAATTATGATGCCACACTGACAACTGTCCGCCGTCTTATGAGTGACCTCGGTATTGGAGCGCGACACATTACGATTAGCACAGTTGGGCTTGTTCCACAAATACGACGGTTTGCTGATGAGGGCTTACAGGTCAAGCTAGCAGTCAGTTTACATAAAGCAGATAATGATGAACGGTCAGAATTGATGCCAGTAAATCGCCGTTGGGATATTGAAGAACTTATTGAAACTTGCCGTTATTATACCCATCAAACCAATCGTCGGATTACATTTGAATGGGCAGCTATTGCAGATGAGAATGATACCCCAATGGAAGCTCATAAATTAGGTCGTTTATTGGCAGGCTTATTGTGCCATGTCAATATTATTCCACTCAACCCAACGGGCGGATATAGTGGCATACCAGCAGATTCTGAAAATATCGAAAAGTTCATCAACATACTCAATCACTATGGTGTCAGTGCAACTGTTAGAGTTCGGCGAGGGATAGATATTGATGCAGGTTGTGGTCAACTCAAAACATCTATTATTGATGCAAACTCCATTTTATAGGAGAACCTAGAAAATGCGAAAACTAGGAATCATTATAGCCATCACCTGCCTTACCATTCTTGGGATAGAACTTCTTGCACGTTTTCTTCTATGGCAACCTTATAATCCATGGGAACGCTATCGTAATGAACAACAGGAGACAACTTCTGTGCTTGGAGTCGTTGATACTGCTTTCTCACCAGAGGGTCTCGGTGACCTTGTTCCCCATCAAGATGGTATTTGGACGTTTCGGCAAGAGATGCCCTATCATGTTAAGACCAATGAGCAAGGCTTACGCAATGATGAAGACATCAATATGAGTGATGAGGTGTTTCGCATCCTAGCGGTTGGCGATTCATTCACATTTGGTCCATTTGTCAATAACCCAGAAACGTGGTCAGCATGGTTACAAACAACACTCAATCGGCAATTTTATCCTGATGCAGAATACCAAGTTCTCAATGCAGGCTTCCCTGGTTATACTATTACGGATGTTACCGCATATCTCAAAGACAAAGGATTAGATACACAACCTCAGCTTGTCATCCTTGATGTAACCCCAAATGATGTTCGTGATTTCTCGCCTGAAAAACGCGCCCTTTTTGAACGTCCGAAAATTAAGAGTTCAGATGAGGGTAGCGCAGATAATAAGTCGATTGTGGATGTTTCAAGGGAAGTACTGGAAAATAATTCTGCATTATTTCAATTAACCCGTAATATCCGTTTTCAGTTAGAAATAGGACAAACAGAAACATCATTATCTGATAACGAACTCGCCAATGGTGATATTGATGATGATAACGCACCGACTGATAAAACAGAAGAAAGACAGCAATTATATGAGCAATATCTGCCAACCTATGAAGAACACTTTGTAGAATTTGTTGCACTTCTCAAAGACAATGACATCCCATTGCTGGTTGTTTACTTTCCAACAGTTGACCAACTACCCGATGATTCTTCGTCTATACAACAAGATAATCTAACCCGTATAACAACAGAGCATGATGTCCCATTTTTAGATTTATTGCCTTTTTATCGTCAAGCAGGTGATGACCTCAGTTTATATCTATACACCTATGATACAGAGTTAGGCTATGTCGGCGACGGGCATCCATCACGATATGGACACTATGTATCAGCACAAGCCATCGCAGAGACTCTAATTGAGTTAAAACTAATTACACAGTAGCAATAGGAATTCATACTATGAAATATGTCAATCTCGGTAACACTGGTTTAAAAGTATCTCGTATCTGTCTTGGTATGATGAGTTATGGGACACCTCATTGGCGTGAGTGGGTGTTAGACGAAGAACAATCACGTCCGATTATACAGAAAGCAGTGGAAGGCGGTATAAACTTCTTTGATACAGCAAATATGTATTCTTTAGGTATGAGCGAAGAAGTTACAGGTAAACTTCTCAGTGAATGTTTACCACGGGATGAATATGTACTAGCAACCAAAGTCTATTTTCCATTAAAGCAGATACCCAATGGTGGTGGTTTATCACGTAAACAGATTATGTATGCGGTGGACGAATCCTTAAAGCGTTTAGGAACAGATTATATAGACCTATACCAAATTCACCGTTGGGATTATGAAACCCCTATCGAAGAGACAATGGAAGCGCTACATGATGTCGTTAAAGCAGGCAAAGCGCGCTATATTGGTGCGTCAAGTATGTGGGCTTGGCAGTTTGCAAAAGCACAACATATTGCTGAAACACATGGTTGGACAAAATTTATCTCGATGCAAAATCACTATAACCTTGTTTATCGGGAAGAAGAACGAGAGATGATACCCCTTTGTATTGATCAAGGGGTTGCTATCATTCCATGGAGTCCTTTAGCGCGTGGATTTTTGGCTGGTAATCGCACTCGTGAAGACTGGGGAGAAACTCAACGTGCCAAAATCGATACAATGGCGCAAAGTTTCTATTATAAAGATGCTGATTGGAACATTATTGACAGTCTAAAAGCCATCGGAGATCGACTTGATAAATCCCCAGCACAGATTGCCTTAGCTTGGTTACTGCATAAAGAAGGAGTGCAAAGTCCTATTGTGGGTGCAACGAAGATGTACCAACTCGAAGAAGCATTAGATTGCGTAAATATAACCTTATCATCAGACGATATAGAAGCCCTCGAAGCCCCCTATCAAGTCCGCCCTGTACTTGGGCATGAATAAACCTTAAACAAAAAGGGTGACTATATTCTACAAGTCACCCTTCTCACATATTCAAAATTATCAGAAATTAGATTGCTGCAATTTCATCTGGATCAGTTGCTATACGGCTACTTTGATATGGTTTATTACCCAAAGCATCTTCGATACGGCCTTCAAGTTCTGATGACCATTCAATATCTAGTGCTTTGATATTGCTAATCACATGGTCGGTCTTAGTAGCACCTGTGATAACACTATCCACATTTTGGTGATTTAATGCCCAAGCTAGTGCGAGTGCGGCTGGAGTTACACCAATATCATTGGCAATGTCTGTGATTGCCTTGGCTTGTTTAATACGCCCATCAGCAATATTATCGCTCATCCATTCGTGCTGAGTTGCACGGCTACCCTCAGGCACACCGTCATTGTATTTGCCTGTTAATACACCACCTGCTAGCGGACTCCAGACAACGAGCCCAAGCGCGTGGTCACTGACAACATCTTCAAGGTCGCCCTCTACCACATGGCGGTCAAGCATATTATATAAAGGTTGTTCAACAACAGGTTTATACAAGTTATATTCGGATGCAATAC
>CAYGTY010000018.1:0-58491 GCA_964352825.1 uncultured Anaerolineaceae bacterium | reverse complement strand
CAAAACGACTTTATCGGTTTTGGATATTTAATTTTAAGTAGGCATATAATCATAAGTAAGTGGTCATATGTTATTGAATGTAGCGGCGTTGCCATGTCTGCGCCCGAAGCGGTTGGTGACTCGGCATCAACCCTACAAAATTTCAATTTATTTCGACAAATTCTCAAGATATGGCACTGATAAAATCTTCAACTTCATCCACTGCTTGCCTATATCCCCCTGCTGAACGCGATTGTTGAGCATGATATTGAGCATTTTTGCGAAACTCAGCGTCTGATAATAACAGATCCAGCATTGGGCGCAGTGCTTCTGGTGAAAATCGACCCAGTGGTGCTTTGTCCCCTAATATCTGCCCTACTCCCAGTTCAACCACACGTCGTCCATTAATCATCTGCTCCATCTGCTGTGGAATAACCAACATTGGCACGCCATAATATAGTGACTCCTGTATACTATTCATTCCCCCATGCGTTACAAATACATCAGCTTGTTGCAACACCTCTAATTGTGGGACGCTATGATAGACTCTTATATTTTCGGGAATCTCCCCCAAGTCATCAATCTGTATATTATGACCCATTGATAACACAATTTGAGCAGGATAGTCGGCTAAGGTTGTCAATACTTGGCGGTAAAATGTGAGGTTGCTATTGTTCACAGTCCCTAAGGAAATATATACGAGTGGTTGTTTGTTGGAGGGTAGCATGACCTGTTCGTCAGAGCGCAAGGCTGAATGGATGGATGCCCCAACAAAGCAAAAACTGTCATCAATAAAGGGTGTGTCCATTTGGAAGTCGCGTGTCATGAACACAAGGTTTCTATCTGCAAGGGAGGGGAACAAAGGGAATTTCAGAGCTTCATGTCCATATCGTTTAGCGAGTTTTTGCCTTTGCCACAGTAGAAATGGAACTTTAGGTAAGGCTGTCACGACAATATGTAACATGCTACGCATATCTAGGATATTGTCCACACCTTCAAGAACCATAACGGAGTGTGTTGCGATTGAGGGCGTTTTAGTCAAGATTGATCCGATACGCGCCCACAAATTAATGGTGTCATACATGATTAAATCGGGGTTTTCGACTTCGATTTGTTCGATGACAAAGGGGACAAGTGTATCACAAGCCGATAGGAGTATCTGAGATATGTTGGTGAGGTTATGGGCTAATTTTGAGATCGTTTGTGATGAGGGAATCGTATCAGGGTAGGCTCTATACGTTGCACCAGTCGATTGGATAAGTGATTTGAACTGTTCGTTACAGTAGTAGATAACCTCATGCCCATGTTTTACTAACTCATGAACAACAGGAATTGTGACATTCACATGACCATAGGCAGGTACATTGAAGAACAGGATTTTTGACATGCTCACCTCGTATTTAGATTAGTATATATTATATTTTAGACTAATCTAAATATAGTGTCAATCTCAGTATTGTTCATTGCCATCTATCGATGCACGAAACCATAATTCTAGTAAACTTAGATTATCAACATTTGGCATCATATCTCATGTTGTTTTATCTAATCCAGTTTATAGAAAGGTCTACCCGATGCGTCGATTTATTTTAATTTTCTTGTGTATGTTTATCATACCCGTCGCCTTATATGCACAAGATTTAACACAAGAGGTCTTATCAGAAGAAACACAGCTTACGTTTCAAATCCCAGAGGATTGGGAAACCACATTCAATACAGGTGGGGCTGCTATTGTTAGCTTATTCGGTGATGAAATTGAACTGGATATTTTCACTCCATATTCATTAATATATGAACGTATTGATGAGAACAACGAAGACCCAGAAGCCTTATTAAGTGCATTAATCGATAATTATGGATGGGACTTGCAAGGGTTTGAAGCAGAAACAATCAATAATCGTATTTTGACAATTGCAACTTATCAAGTTGACGATTTTGAAGGCATTTTGGTTGCTGTACCTTTAAATAATGGTCAGTGGGCTATTGTCGATACATTTTCGTGGGATATTGATATTGACCGCGACATCGTTTTAGAGATTGCTAGCACAATTGATTGGTCACCTGATTCGTTAACTTTGACAAATTATGCAGGTGATTGGCGTGATGCTATTGCAGAGTTAGAAGAGAATGAGCTTATTTTGACTGGTGGTGATTTAGTGTTTGTTGAGGATCGTGCATTTTTCTCTGGACAAGGGTCGTTCTTTACGCCATTAGCTAGCAATTCCCCACAAACCAATTTTGTAATGGCAGCCACGTTAGACTACACCATTGGTAATGAATTTACTGGTGAGGGTGAGCTCGAAACATGTAATTTACTGGCTCGCTTACAGACAGATTCGACAGGAACATCGCAGGAATTCTTAGAAGTCGGGCTTGATGCGACAGGTGCATTATATTATTACACTGCAGATGACAGTGAGCTGACCAATTATGGTGAGTTCCGACGGCTGGATTTAGACAAAACCTATAACGTTCTATTTGTTGCAAATGGTCCAACAATGACCCTATTTTTAGATGGCGTTGAGGTCAGTAGCAATTTACCAATCGATGAAATTGCAGGAACATTTGGGATTGCTCTGCGTGGGACAGGACCGAGTGCTTCTTGTGTCGGTGAAAACATCTGGGTGTATCGTATTCCACAATTACAGACAGGTCCTTGCCGTGTGACATCCAGTACCAATGTCAATAAACGGACAGGTCCTGCGACGACTTTTGATATTGGTGGGCAGTTAACAGGGGGGACAACAGAGTCTGTTATTGGTCGTAGTACAGGGACTGATGGGTTTGTCTGGTGGCAACTTGAAGATGAAAATTGGGTACGAAACGATGTGATTGAGTTATTAGGTGATTGTCGTGAGGTTGAAACCATAGAGCCTTAATTTTGATTTGAGGTTAAGGGCGACTCTATCCATATGTATGGTCGCCCTTTAGAACCTGTTTAGAAATATAAGGATTGTGTCTTATTTGGCGGACATTCTGTTGAATGTCTCTACTAAACCATATAATTTAGAGTCGTAGGGGCGCACAAATGATGCGTCCGAAAAGAAGAAATCCAACTTAAACATGATATTCAAACAGGTTCTTACTTGCTTTACATAAAGTCAATGGTCGGAAATCTTTAGGAATAAAATCCTTGTTTGTAGAGGCATGATGCCCCTACAAATGATTTCTAACAACTTTCCAGGTTTTACATTAAATAAGGTTCGATAAGTTTTTAGAAGGGTGTTTTCGGCTGATACAGGTCTCAGCCCCACGAATCACTATAGTTTCGTAGGGTCGAAATCAATTCTGAACGCCGAACAAAATCCAATTATTTACCGAAGGTGACTTTAGGCATTCAATATAGGAATTTATATTTTTAAGGATAAATCATGTTTTATATACGTAGCCGTCCTAAACGCCTTGTTTGTTCAGTAAAACATGGCTGGAATCCGAAAACATGGGCGACCCGTCTGCACTTGCTTCATCTGAACACCCTCAATCGCTCAATCTTAGCCGATGTCTCAGAATTAAAGTCCATGCGCTCTCGTGACTTACAGGCATTGGGTCGTATCGAACACCCGATGATTCGACACAGTGGCGAAAGTGAGTTTACATTCATTACTTGGGATGAGGCGATCAAGCTCATAGTCGGTAAGGTCAAAGCCACCACTTCTATTCCAATCTCACTGGAGGTGAACCCCTAATGATAGAAAGACGACAACTGGGGAATACAGATTTGCAAGTTTCTACCTTAAGTTTTGGTGCGGCGACCTTCGGTGATGCGTATGGTATGGTCACACAAGATGAAGCTAATCATGCCGTCGCATCTGCCATTGAACATGGCATCAACCTCTTTGATACATCCCCTTATTACGGAAATGGTCAATCCGAGGAGATGCTGGGTAAAGCCTTGCACGGTCAACGCGACAAGGTGATATTAGCAACAAAAGCAGGACAAGCAGGTACAGGCAAAGACCGTATTCACGATATGTCATCGGCGTATATTCGGCAGTTATTTGATGAAAGCCTCCAACGCCTCAATACTGATTATGTTGACCTGTGCCAATTACACGATATTGATAATGATGACCCCGAACAGTTGATACAAGAAAGTCTACCCACACTGCTTGACCTCAAGCAACAGGGAAAAATCCGCTATATCGGCATTACAGCATATAATATCGATATTTTGGTGCGTGTCGCCCGTGCATTCCCTGTGGATTGTATGTTGACCTATTGTCGCTATAGCTTACTTGATACAACATTGACAGATAGATTACTACCTTTTACACAATCAGAAGGTATCGGGTTAATTAATGCCTCGCCTTTACACATGGGGGTTTTGGTAGATATTGACCCACCCTCGTGGCATCCTGTTAGTGATGAAATTCGGTCTCGTGTTAAGCAAGCCCGTAAGTTATGTCGTGAACACAAGATGACAATTGCTGAATTGGCTTTGCAATTTGCTTATGCGAATCAACAAGTTGCATCAACACTGGTTGGGATAAAGACAGCACAAGAAGTAGAGCAGAATATAATGATAATTAATCAACCCATCAATCAACAATTATTAGATGATGTACAAGATTTATTTAGACCTATTATCAATCAACCACTGATGTAATTCAGGAAAGACAAACCAGATGAAACATAAACTAACACGTCGCGAGTTATTAAAAACACTCGCTATACTCGGTGTAGGCATCAAATTAGCGCCCCGTCGTATACAGGCGCAATCAGGTAAAATGATTGTTATCGGTGCAGGTGCATCGGGTCTGGTAGCAGCATATTGGCTGATGGATGAAGGCTATGATGTGACGATTTTGGAAGCGCGTGACCGTGTCGGTGGGCGAGCATGGTCAAGTTATGCACTTGCACCCTATCCAATTGAACTCGGTGCGGAATTTGTACATGGTAGCGAAGTTGCCACATGGGATTTACTCGAAGATGTGGGACAAGATTCTCTCGATGAAGCCGATGGTGTGGGTTATGTCTACTTTGAAAAAGAATTATGGACAGAAGAAGAACTCAACGACGAATACGAATTTGATGGGGATTTAGAAGCCTTATTAGAAATATTGGTCGAAGAATGGTCTGATGAAAGCGATGAGGATATTTCCTTAGCTGATTTACTCGATTATTTTGCTGAAGAATATGAAGACATAGAAAATGCCGATATTCGCCAATTGCTCATCAATAAAATTGCTAACGAATATGGTGCGCCTGCGGATAAAATCGGTGTAAAAAGTCTTGTTGCAGGGGCTGGGATAGATAGTGGTGAAGGTGATTTCGTCTTAGAAGAAGGATACACAGCACTCATGACCGCCATTGCCGATAAATTGGATGTGCAATTGAATACAGTCGTGACAAGTGTGAATTGGTCATCTGATGGTGTAGAGATTATGACCGCGGACGGTACAGAATATGAGGCTGACCAAGTGGTCATTACCTTACCACTGGGAGTATTGCGTGCCAACAAGGTTGCATTTTCACCTCCCCTACCTGATGCCAAGCAAAACGCAATCAATACCTTAGGGATCGGGCATGTGGATAAGCTGATTCTGAAATTTGATGAAGCCTTTTGGGATGATGATATGGCAGGTTGGGATACCCCGTTAGATAGCCAGATTTGGTGGCGGAATGGCTTGGGACGAGATGATGAACAGCCGATTTTGACAGCATTGATTGGTGGCGAGGCGGCAATCCGTTTTGAGGGCATGACCGAAGCTGAGGTCATCCAAGCTGGATTAAGTGATTTGGAGCAGATGTTTGAGCTTGAGAATCTAGCGGATAATCTGGTTGAGGGGCATTTTATATCATGGGGAACAGACCCTTATGCGCTGATGGGATATTCATATATTCCTGTTAACGGCGTTGGTTTGAATGCGATTTTAGCTGAACCTGTCGATGATGTTTTATTTTTTGCTGGAGAAGCCACCCATGCAAACAACTTTGCGACAGTACACGGCGCGATTGAAAGTGGCATTCGTGTAGCAGAAGAAATTATTGAATCAAATGAATAGAGAGAGCATATTTTATGAAACTGAGTGATTTTAGACTAACACGATTTACCCTACCCCTAGAGCGCGTGATTGGGGATTCGCAGGTACGCTTTGAGAAGATGTACCTATGTGTGCTAGAACTTCAAACGGATACAGGTCTAACAGGCAGTGGTTTTATGTGGGCGTTACAAAGTGCCTTGCCCCCATTGGCGGAGTTAGAGCGAGTTTTTAAAGTTGACTTCATGCCTGCCTTACTCGGTGAACAACCGCAAGTTTTACTCAATCGCCTCTCAGCACCGCGCGGTGGGAATCGGTATTCATCCACCGTCAATTTTGCGACAGCTATTGACCACGCATTATGGGATTTGGTTGCAAAATCGCTGGATATGCCTTTACATCAGCTTTTCGGTGGAAAAGAAAAACAAGTCCCAGTATATGCTAGTATGCTCGGCTATCACTCAAACCATGATGAGGTCAAGCAATTCTATCGGAAAGCAACCAAACTCGGTTTTCGTGGTTTCAAGGTCAAAGTCGGTTTTGATAGAGTTGAGCAAGATTTAGAACGCCTACAAGCCGTTTATGATGTTGTGCCAGCGGGTAGCACCATCATGATTGATACCAACGAAGGCTGGACACCACGCGAAACAATACGACGTTTATTGCGCTATCGTGAAGAAGGTTTTGCGATTTATTGGACAGAAGACCCGATATTACGGCATGATTTTGCAGGCTTACGCGAGATAAAACAATCTGTCCCCTATACCTATGTAAACGCAGGTGAATACCTCGATACAGCAGGGCGACGCGCACTCATCGAAAGTAAATCGATTGATGTCCTGAATATGAATGGCAAGCTATCCGATAATCTCAAATTAGCATGGTTGGCTGAACAATATGATATTGCACTCGCTTTAGGGAATACAGAATTTGAAATCGGCGCACATCTGGCATTATCCTTGCCACTCGTCACTTGGATGGAATATTCGTCATTAAATTATAGACACCTATTCGACAGCTACATCACCTTTGAAGACGGTTATCTTGTCCCACCACAGCTAGCTGGACATGGGATTCAGCTATCAGAGACAGCCAGAGACATCTATGCCGTACCTGATGAAACTACCGATACATCGCCACAAGATGTTCCAACTTCACCGATTTCTGCTGTGAGCTTAAGTGATACGTAATCGCCACTTTTCACATTCGTATTTCGGACATAGACTGAATGAAACGATATAACACATTGAGGGGCTATCGATGACGGTTATTATTCTACGGAATATCACAATCTTATGGCTTTGTTTAATTGGAACACTCTATATCCAAGCACAATCTGATACCATTATCGGTCTGCAATCTGATAATTCTGCGCTGGAAACAGGGCAATATTATACGGTCAATCTTATCGTGCGTGATGCAAGTGAGGTTTGGCAAGTCAATACAATCATTGAATATGACCCAGCCCTGCTCTATGTTATCGGGACAGTTGCAGGACAACCGATGGCAGTTGGAGATTTCTTTGGAGAGCAACAAGCTATTGTCGTGCGGAATGGCGTTGATGATGGGCAACTGATTTATACACAATCACTACTCGCACCCGCTTTACCCCAAGACGGAAGTGGAACAGTTGCCAGTTTCCAAGTCTATCCCTTATCAGCAGGGACGACTCAAATGCGCTTTGTAGAGGCAGATTTAACCAAAATTAACTATACAGAAGATGCTGCAGGCAACCGAACCGTCACAGATACCGAAGACTTACCTGTATTACCTGCTTTAGTAGAATTTACGATTAGTGGAGAGACTGTTCCACCCCCTGATGAATCAACAGCAACTCCAGAGCCGACGCTAACCTCTGCATTTGTGGGACGAGATGGTGATGATGCAAGAGCAGAGCCTACACTGATTAATGTCACGCTCGCACCAGACACTGTTCCTACACTCATCCCTGAAATTGAGGAAAGTAATACGAGCGAAATCCCCATCCTGCCGATTGCACTTGGCTTATTAATCGTCGGTAGTCTAGGGATTGCTGGATTATTTATGGCATCACGGCGAAGTTGATGAGACGTTATCGGGAATAACGACTTCTTCTCCCGTTGCTGTTGGTTGCGGAGTCATCGTCGGGATTGGTGTATCGGTCGCTGATGGCTCTGGCGTAAGGGTCGGCAATGGTGTGAAGGTTGCTGACGGTTCGAGTGTTGATGTTGGTAAGGGTGTCATAGTTGGTTCGACTGTAGAGATAATCACTTTTGGAACAGGTGTATTCGACGGACTCGTGACCACGGTGTTGATGTCAGGTGCATTTGCCAAAATCGCTAATGCACTTGCCCCACCGCGATAAGCTGATACAGGTCTTGCATTACCCGAACGGAATGTAAAACTTAAGTCAGGTGAGCCATTTGCATTGCTATTACGCAACAACCATTGTCCATCTTTATAAATACCGATTGTATCGTCACCATCTTGGTCAAAGTCACCCACAACAGGATACCAGCCACCATTTGAAGACCCAAAATTAACTAAAGTGGCTTTTGTACCAGTCCGATGGTCAAATGCGAGAAGCCAGCGCCCCTTGTCATATATGCCGACACGGTCAGCCGATTGGTCATGCCAGTCCCCTGCAATTGCGTAACCACTGGTGTTATTCGGGAAACTAAAGCGGAAGGCATAATCCGATGCGCCACTGGACAAGTTGTTCTTGAGTATCCATTGACCATCTTTATACAAACCAACGCCATCCTTGCCATCACCATTCCAATCGCCGATGACAGGTTGCCAACCACTCTCACGGAAACCAAATGTAAAATTATACTGGGTCGTCAGAGCGTTACCATCGATATCACGTAACAGCCATTGACCATTTCGGTAAAGCCCAAGACCATCAGCGCCATCATCATTCCAATCACCGATGACAGGTTGCCACTCATCACTGAGCGTCTCACCATAGCGAATCGTGAAATCTGATGTACCTGAGCTATTGTTATCACGGAAAGACCAAACACCATCATTAAATAAGCCAATTGTTGTTAAGTTTGGCGAGGATGTTGGCGACGGTAAAGGTAAGGCTGTTGGTAAAGGTGTTGGTGTCGCTGGAATGATCGGGCGTAATCTGAGATCAATTGTACCCGCTACGCTATTTTTGCCCCCAGCGATAATCATATAGCGTTGTCCTGCCACAAGGTCAACATAGACAGCAGATGTGCCGTCCGTTGTCCCATTGTCATTACATCCAACAGGCACAAAACTCCCATTATAGTTAATCACCGATAATGCTGTATCGATGCCAGAGCCAAAGGTATCAATACTAAAATGTTGAGTCGTTGCTGGCGTAAATTCCCAAACATGGACATGAGTCACATTAGGCGCACAAGATGCGTATGGGAAACCATTAACCTCGCTTGCATCACCCGTCGTCTGTGAATCGCTAAAGTATGGACTAATTACTTCACTGGGGTCACACCATGAGGTATCACTATCCGCCGCACTATAGCTAGAAAAAACAGCATCACTACTGCGGTATGCCCGTACCCGATAATTGTATTCAGTATAGCAAGATAGGGTAGCATCCGAATCCGTGTAACTGGTTGTGTTAGCAGCCAGTATCGCAATTTCTTCCCATATTGAGCCATCATCATCCCAGCGTTCGACGCGATAATCAGTTTCATTAAAGGCGTTATCTTGCCAAGTGAGTGCGAAATCATTGGTAAAGGGAACTGCTGTCACTTTAAAGGTATCAGGTGTTGTCGGTGGAGAGCAGGTTTGGGTCGCTGTTGTTAATGTCGAATATGGCGAATAAATCCCATCATCATCACGATATTGACGCACTTGATAATCGTAAGTATAACCACAGGTCGCTGTTGCATCACTATAGCTTGTTGTTGTTGATGTCCCCATATCTGTCCATGTATCTGTGCCTGTTGGACTCCGTTGTATATCAAATCGTGTCCCATCAGGCGAGTTATTATCCCATGCAAGCTCAATCGTATTTAAGGAACTCGTTACATGGAGGTTATCAGGAGCAAGTAAAATATCACAAGATGTCGAGCCACTGCCCACCACAGAGTATGTTGATTCTTTGCTATCTGTACTACGGGTTGCCTTGACACGGTAGTCATATGCTGTATAACAAGCCAGCGTATGATCAGTATCCGTAAATGTCGTGACATCTGCACCGACTGTCCCTGCGTTCTGCCATGTTCCACTTACATCGCGTTGAACCGTAAAGCCTGTTTCGATACTATTATCTTGCCACTCAATTGCTAAATTGCGTGTCGTAATCACATCATCAACACCGACATTAGAAGGTGCAGTCGGTGGGTCACAAGTCAGGGTAATGGTAATCGAGTTGCTTGGTAAGGAGTATTTGGTATCCCCTGCACGATAGGTCAAAACACGATAATCATAAGCAAAGCCACACGTTAAACCACTATTGTCTATATAACTCGTCGCATTCGCTATCGCTGTGCCGACCTCTGTCCATGTATCCGCACCAGAAGGAGAGCGCTCAATTGAGAAATTGGTTTCATCAGGCGCATTATCCGTCCAACCCAATTGAATGTCATTTAATGAGCTAACTTCTACCAGATTGGATGGTGGGGTAACTGTCACACAAGACGATTGTACTGTTGCAATATTACTTGGTTCAGATAATTGACCATCATCACTTCGAAAAGCAATCACACGGTAATCATAACTTGTGTAACAGGCAACAGTTGTATCACTATGAACTGTTATATCGTTAGGTATAGTTGCAATTTGTGACCATGTATTCGCTCCAGCCAGACTCCGTTCAATCCGAAATTCTGTTTCGGAGGTGCTATTATCTCGCCACTCAAGGTCAATCTGATTAACATAATCAACACGCTCTACATACAAGTTATCAGGGGTAATCGGTGGACAAGCAGGAATAGATGGAATCGGATTACCCCAGAGATAGCAAACGGGTACAGCCTCAACAGATAAATAAAGATCACCACCCCCTGCCTCCTCAACACCGAACCATAGTTCACCAGCTACTTGAATATAATAGTCTTCGCCATTGACTGGAATAAAGGTCACTTCACTCGTCAAAGAGCCATTTGCATCACTATTACATGCAATTTGGGTAAGGTTACCGCGTGTCCCTGTATACACACCAATGAGCGTATCATAATTTGAACCGACAGTAGATACCGTCACAGAAGATGCTGGCAGAGAGAATTTGTACCATAATGTTTTACCTGAATCATCAAATGCACAACTTGGGAAGGGGTCATCCACAGCCGTTGTCGCCAGATTTGTCCCATAGCCGCCTGTAATTGAATGATTATAAGATAAATCGTCCACCAATTCAGCTTCTTCAAAGAAATCGTTAGGCGGTATCGTGACACAGTCAAAAGTATACCCTGCACACGGATATTCTACCCACATTCCCAGAACATCCCACTCACTCATATACGCGCTTTGTCCAATGCGATCTTGCCAAATCGTATTCCACGGAGACTTGACAATTATCGTCGGATTACCTGTATTAGAAAAGGCTGTCGAGAAATAGTGCATTACGGAAGCAAAATCGTATTCGCCAACTGTATATGCAAAAGGCAGTTTTTCAAAGTTACTAACAACACTAGGATGACTACTCATTTGAGAATAGTCAATTGTTACATAAGTATCACGGTCACCACGAGATTGTTCATGCCATTGTCCCAAAGCATGTCCTAATTCATGCACAATCACATAGCGCGATTCCCAATTGTACATGTTAAAATCTTGCCCGCCGCCAATCGGTCCTACAAACGAGCTATTCCCATTACTATTCTGGATATAGATATAATCTCGTTGGTTTGTGCGTGGGATAAACTCTACATCCGCAGCCGCTTCCCAGATATCCATAGCAGCGCGTGTTCGTTGGCGATTTTCCGTAGTGACCGCACCATCAAAAGTGTAATAGACCGTGCCATCGGGCCAAGTAAATGCGTAATAACCAAAGGTAAATTGTCCCGAGCCTTCATCAACTTCTGTGACAAATTCTCGTGGAATGAGGATGTCCCCGATTTGCAGAGGTTTAGATAAATCTTCTTCACTTAGGTCTTCAATCACAGGGATGGGCGGAGCAACCAATACAGCATCGGTTATCGAGAACGTCTGCCCTAGCATGAGCTTGAGCGCAATTATGCCTGCGACATGTGGCGATGCTAAACTCGATCCAGATGATATGGCTGTATCCCCATTGATACTTGGCACAATGATGCCCTCACCGGGAGCATAAACATCAACATCGAGGTGATTAAAACTACTCACTTCGCCCAGTTGATTCACAGCACCGACGGAAACCACACCCTCATATCGAGCAGGATAGAGAGGTATCTGTTGACCACTATTCCCCCCTGCCGCCACCAAAATTACGCCTTTTCCAAGCGCGTAATTTACAGCTGATTGTAAGGTCTGTGAGGATTGTAACCCACCCAAGGATAGGTTAATCACATCTGCGCCATTGTTACTGGCATCAATAATCGCACGCGCAATATTAGAATAGCTACCAATACCATTTTCATCTAAAACGCGTAAGGGCATAATCTCTACAAATGGCGCTAAACCCAATGTTCCAATGGTATTATTCTGGCTGGCAATCACCCCTGTGACACTGCACCCATGACCATAGACATCTTCTGGAATCTCATCAGCATCGACATAATCATATTGAAAATCGGAGTAATCAGCTTGCATATCAGGGTGAGAGAAGCATACCCCACTATCAATAACAGCAACGGTAATTGGCTCAAACTCATCAGGCAACTCATTCCACAAATCGGATGCCCCAACAGCTTGCAAATTCCACTGTAAATCATAATATGGGTCAGTGGTCGGCATCGTAAATAATGCACTGGCATAGTAATCAGGTTCACTGGTGATCAAGCTAGATGATTGAATCGTTTTGATAGTCTCAGCCTCTGATAGAATCACGACACGATTCAGTTCCGTGATTGTTTCGAGGACTTCGACATCGAGTGTTTCAAGATAAGTTACAATCTCATCAGCCGTCATCGTATCAGCAAATTCTAAGATAACCTGACCCGTAATCGCGGAATCACTTATTTCAGCTTCGCGTGTGACTTGTTCAATATTCGCGGATACAATCTCTTGTTCCCATACCTCAGCCTCGACTGCATAAAAGGGTGTCGGCGGAATATATCCTTCAGGAATATCACTAAGGATATAGAGGGTCGCAGATTCAAAATCAGGTAAGCTGGCAAGGGTGGGCAAAGGTGGTGCATCATCACTATTGTGTGAGAGCATCCACAAACCACCAAATAGATTAACGCCTAACAAGATGATAATCAGAGTGATGAGACCAGCATAGCGATTTTTGAACAAGACTTTAACCTTAACCTTACATAATATAAATAGCATTCACTTTTATTTTATCATGAAATGACACTTCTGATTTGTAAGGTTTGTCAGGAAAAATAAATATGGCGCAGTTAACTATGAGTATCTAAACTTTTTACACTTACTTTACACTTTGTTGAGATTTCGACAACAACTTTTGTCTATTCTATAGTCAGACGCGAATAACCCATTTGTGAAGCGGCGGGGCAAATCTCCCTTCAACCCCTTTCCCTTTTAAGCTCTGTCGCTTCGCATATGAGGCAACTCAACCCAACAACTATCATCAATAGAATATCTCCCCTACTAAGTCTTGGTACATATCTCGCAATTTTGTCATGATACTGATACAGTATTTCTTGGCTCCTGAATGAAACTTGATATTTCAAACATTACCGAATCCCAAATAGGTTGTGCAATGGCTAAATTTTTGATTAAATTTTCGATATTTCTGCTACCACTATTTATTGTTTTAGGTGTTGCAGTTTGGGTCGCGTGGGATTTGGGATACGCAATCCCTCTACAAACAATGGTCAATCTTCAAGCTGAAAATAGCAATATTCTGTATCAACCCATCTCACGTTCCGATCAATTTTATTATAAAGCCCAAGCCATCGAAACTCACCAACCTAAAATACTTCTCATTGGAACATCACGTATTGCAAATTTTAGTAGTGATTTTGTAAATGATCCATCAACCTTTTATAACGCCTATATCGGTGGGTTAAACATGTTGGAAGCAGCGTGGTTTATTGATCATATTGATTCTCAATATTACCCTGAAATTGTGATTCTATTTATTGAATTAACAGCATTGAACGCTGAAGATTGTCGCACTCTTATGCCTAGCCCGCCCACTCCCTTAACGCCCCTAGAAGAAATCCTAATTGGTACACGCGACTTATGGCAAGATGTTCTACTGGGTGATTTTGACCTCAACGATGTCTATGCAGAGCGCAACCATAATCCATCAAACTGGATACATCTCGGCGAATATGCTTTGCGCTATCTCACATTCACACCAACTGATGATGATAAAATTCGACCCAATGTGGCTTTTGACCGCTATGGTGCTCGCCCGAATATTCTAATAGATGAGGAAGACCATAAGATATTTCGCGAGGAAGCATATCGTCAGCTAGAACAACGAGAAAGCATCTATCAAGAAGGACGCAGTATGATTGCTTGTCCCCCTCAAATGGAAGCAATTGACAATATCATCACCACCTTCCAGCAACATGGGAAAACCGTTATTGGAGTGGCACTTCCCTATAATCCCATAGTATATGAAAACTTTACAACACGGGTAGCGTTTGCTTATTTCCCTGTTGCCCGTCGGCAAGTCGTTGACTTATTCGCAAAACTAGATGCACCCTATTATGATTTCACAGACCCAGCACCATTTGAGGCTGATGCGCTATATTTCTCAGATGGACATCATCCCAGTCCCTTATTATCAGCGCAGGTCTTTTATAAAGTTGCTCTCAGTGAGCAAAATAATTTTGCACCTTATGTCGATTTAGATGCTCTCAAACAGCAAATTGAGTCCACCACCCACCCTTATCTATTCTCCGATAATGTAGAATTGATAGCATCCTCAGATAATTAATTCACATATTTTATTTAAACCTTTATGAACCTTTAAAATATCTATTGACATCTAATTATGTTTTATGATATAGTAATTTCACCTTAGCCTAAGTGGTGATAATAATGTCATTAACAGGCAGGGTTGTGCAAGAACCTGTCCAATGGAGGTGGAACATGAAGCAATATCTCAAAGATATATTAACCCAAACACCCCAATCTCATCCGATTCCAAATAGCAACCAAGTACCAAACTCGGCAGGTGGCTATAGTTGGCAACTGGATATATGGGGACAACTCCAGCGATTTCTAATCTTGGGTAGCGAAGGCGGAACATATTACATCAAGCAACAGCAATTAACCGCTGAGAATGCCACAAGTGTTATCGCTGCAATCCAAGAGGATGGTTTACGTGTGGTTGATGAGGTTATTGCAATTTCCGACTCTGGACGTGCTGCCAAGAATGATACAGCTATATTTGTATTGGCGTTGTGTGCAAGCATTGGCGATGACATGACGCGTAAAGCTGCTTTGTCCGCTATTCCAAAGGTCTGTCGTATCGGGACACATTTGTTCACCTTTGCAGAATATGTCAAAGGGATGCGAGGCTGGGGACGTGGTTTGCGTCGTGGCATGGGCGAATGGTACAGCCGTATGGATGAAGGTCGCTTGGCATATCAAGTGGTCAAATACCGTCAACGTAATGGTTGGACACATCGTGATGTTCTGCGCTTGGCTCATCCCACCCCTGTCAACGATATACAAGGGGCTATTTACAAGTGGATGACCCATCGCAATGATGAAGCCGCAGTGGAATCCTTGGCATGGTCGAACACCGACATAGCACCTGAACATGACGCGCTGGCATTTATCTGGGCATTTGAACGTGTCCAAACTGTTGAAACCGTCGATGAAGTTATTGCGCTGATTCAAGAGTATAATCTGCCACGTGAAGCACTGCCAACCCAGTGGTTGAATGATCCAGAAGTCTGGTCTGCTTTGCTGGAAAAGATGCCAATGACAGCTATGATTCGTAATTTGGGGAATATGACCAAAATCGGATTGCTGAAAATTGGGAATAAGGCGACTAAAACAGTGGTTACGCGCTTAACAGATGCTGGACGTTTGCGTAAAGCTCGCGTTCACCCGATTGCTATTTTGTCTGCAATGCGTGTATATGCAGGTGGGCGTAGCTTACGGGGTGGTGGACACTATCGCCACAATCAAGTTGGCGACCCTGATTGGCAACCAATTCCTCGGATTGTCGATGCGCTGGATACAGCCTTCAACTTGTCCTTCATGAATGTTGAGGCAACGAATCAACGCATAATGCTGGCATTGGATGTCAGTGGCTCGATGAGTGTAGGCATGGTTGCTGGAGTCACAGGTCTAACACCGCGTGATGCTAGTGCAGCAATGGCTATGGTGACAGCACGAACTGAACCGAATTATGTCTTTACAGCATTTTCGACTGAGATGATTCGTCTGGATATTACATCCAAAATGCGCTTGGATAAAGTGATTGAGACTATCAGTAACCTGCCATTTGGCGGAACGGATTGCGCCCTGCCGATGTTATACGCGATGGAGCATAATCTGGAAATTGATACCTTTGTCGTTTATACCGATAGCGAAACTTGGCACGGGCAGATTCATCCAGCCCAAGCTCTGCGCCAATATCGTGATAAAACAAGGATTCCTGCGAAGTTGGTTGTTGTCGGGATGCTCGGTAATAAATTCACGATTGCTGACCCGAACGATAAAGGGATGTTGGATGTGGTCGGCTTTGACACAGCCACACCGAATATCATGTCGGAGTTCATGTTAGGTCGGATTTAAGGCAATAAAACAGTGCATACCCTAGGGAAGAGGCATGCCTCTTCCCTACCAAAGTAACGTTAACAAAATGATGCGGGTCGATTTGTGAGGGTTATCGACTTTTAATCGACAGGTTGTGGGTTCGAGTCCCATCAATCCCCCTCTCGCTATGGGGATTGTAGCTCAAATGGCAGAGCAGTTTCCCTTGCAGACACACTTATCCGCATCATTTATAAAACAAAATACGGGACGACAGATATTGGTTATCGGCAGACGCGCTTGGTTAACAAGTCCTGAAAAGGGTGTGGGTTCAATCCCCACTAGCCTCATGATCATGGGGCTATGGCGGAATAATCTCCCAATATCAACACACTTTCCCGTATGTGCATCTTAAAAATCAAAGTGGTGTGGGTCGCTATGTAAGGGTTATCGCCTGAAGCGCCGAGGGTCGTGGGTTCGAATCCCACCAATATCGAAAGATGTTGTAGCTCAGTTGGCAGAGCATCGTTATATGTCCCTTGCAGCTAACTCATCCACACCACACAATATATCAATATACGATACGGGACGATTGATGTTGGTTATCGTAGGGTCAAGTCTCACAAGAGGTGTAGGTTCAAGTCCTACCTGCTCCCCATTCATGGAGCAGTGGCGGAACTGGCAGACGCGCTTGATTTAACGACATCGCCGCCTTTCCCGTATCCTGTACTCATTTTGATATGGGTCGCTATGTGACGGTTATCCAATTGGCTACTGTGAGTTCGAATCTCATACTCCGTCCATAATACTTATCTATATCATATACTTATCTTAGGTTATGGGTCGTCATTATTGGGTGAACCTTAGCCAAGATAATCCCAAATTAAACGATTTATCTGTAACCTACAGTTATACAGAAAAGTTGTCATATAATAGATTATTCCCTTACGCTATCAACTAAGGATTAGAGATGCAAAGAGTGATCTTATTCTGTTTTTTGTGGTTAATGATGTTGACTACAGTGCATGCAGATGTTGACTATAAATTACATGATGTAAGTGCCGAAGAATATATAAATGCAATTGCAACCAGCTCTCCAATTAACGATTATTCAGCTCTCAACATCATTCAAACACAATTAACAACAGATTATGCTAACACTGCATGGTCTGATTTCGATTTGATCGTAGCAGCATACAATAATTTTGAAAATCGACCAAGAGATACAATCTGGATACCGATGAAAGTAGTGTCATGGCTGAATTCTAGATCTGTAACGTTGCTAGATGGTATTGACATAACAATAGATGAAGCGACTGTTCATGTGACTGCAATTGATGTTGATGAAAACGGGCAAGATGAATGGATGTTGAATTATAGTAGTGACGATATTATCTTCGGGCTACTATTTATCAAGCTTAATGAAGAAGGTCATTATATATCAATACCCCAGCCCCTCTCATATAGCTATGCAAGCTATGGCAAAACAGAAAGTCCACAAATTCTTGATATTCAAGACTTTACTCAAGATGATTCAGTTGACATAGCAGTCTTAAATAGGATTGAGGGAGAATATTCAACAGTAGAACGTCTTTATATTTTGTCCTTACAAGATGATCAATTTATGGATGTTAGCAATGATACCTTTAACCATGAAGGAAGCGAGTCCCAATGGGATATTCTGAATTTAGATGACGATAGGACCTTAGAAATACAGCAAACTGCCAGCATACAGGATAATTGGGGATGTTATGGTAAACGTATTACAAGTTTTGATTGGCAAGGTGATCATTTTTACGTTGAAAAAGAGTACATGTTCGCAGATCATAAACATTGTAATCTACGTTTAGCAGAAGAAGCCATATGGTCGGGAGATTTTGATACAGCGATTAAAGAATATCAGGACTATCTGGCTTCCGAAACTTACCCTCAGCAATATGCCAGCTTTCGCCTAGGGATTGCTCTAACTCTAAATGGACAGATTGATCAAGGTATCAATGTACTTCGTAGATTGAAAGCAGAGCAGGCTGGACAAGTCAATTATACTTTGTTGCCACTCGTTACTCAGATATTAGATACTTATACTGAAAACCCGAATCCTACCGCTATTTGCCTCAGTGCATATGATTATTTTGTATTTAATGCTTATACTGCGTGGTTCAATGAATCACTTGAGGTTGGCTATGTCATTGATAATATAATTTATGGACAGGGAATGCACTCCCCTCTTATTCCACTCCCTGAACGTGCCGGATGTGATTTTCCTACAATGCTAGATGTGATTCTTGCAGATACAAAATTCACAAGTGATAGATCACCTGTCGAACAACTGGCTGATGTTAATATTATTACCGATATCACATTTCAAGATGATCTTAATCAAGATGGTATACAAGATTGGATTGTATGGATGCCAACAATTCGAATATCGCCGATATTATTCCTTTCAGACGATGAGAACTATGTATTATCACGCCCCTATATTTCTGATGGATATCCACTCAATCAAGTCAATAGTTTATCAACAATATATTTACCTGATGGTCAAGTAGCACTCCTAAATGTTGATTACTCAGTACATTATCAAACTCCTTCTCTCGCTGGTGGGCTTGGTGGTGGTCCAGGAAATTGTCAAGCATCTGGAGTATTAGAAATATGGGAACGAACGGGACAGGAATTTACGTCAATTTTTCAAAGTTTACTTTGTGAGCAAACTCAACCTTTAAATACAGTTGATAATACAAACGAGGTAAATACTGTTTACGGCTGGGCATTTAACCGCAAGCTAGATGATTATGCACCTGTTACTTATGTTTGGGACACGACAAATCAGTCTTTTATTATACCAGTTGACCTTAAACCAAATTTTGAATCATCACGTCCCAAATATGCTACCCATAGTCCTATTAGTTTGTATAAAGAACAAGATTTTAAAAACCTATTTAATTATCATGCTGAAGCGATTGCAACAATATCTGAGAGTAGTGATCCACTTTTGTTAGAGTGGCGTTATGTCACAGCACTTGCCTTAAAAGAACAAGGTCGTGATGATGAAGCCATAGCAGAATTTCGCGCAGTTTATATTGCCACACCTGAATCGTTGTGGGGCTTGCTATCTTCACTCTATTTTGAAGTCGAAGAGCCATAATATCTTAGATAAATCAGGGTATCCTGAACAGAATATAATCAAAACAGTTTATTATATTATTTTATGATATGCTTATATCGATGCGGGACGACGCTTGTTGGTTATCGATTGCTTATCGAGTGTCCTTTGGACGTGTGGGTTCGAGTCCCACCTGCTTCACCAGTTGGAGCAGTGGCGGAACTGGCAGACGCGCTTTTCCAACAGCACAACCTTTTCCGCATCTTACAATTATTCTGATATGAATCAATTGTAAAATCATCAGCCCCTCTCATGCACTTATAATAGTTTATCATTATCTATGATAAGAAATCACTAATCCAAAAGCTCATATCGATGTAGATTTAACAAACTAACTGTTCATTTTAGGCGAATTAGAGTATGTACTGTGAGCCAATATATAAGATGAGCGCAACAATAATAATGACAAATAAGATGAGTAGAATAAAATAGCCAATATTTACCCCACTGGATTTATGGTATGCCGCAATCACCAACCATTTATTTTCTTCTGGCAGGAATTTACCAATGACATGGATCTCTTTACCATCCTTAGGCTGACCCCTAAATCTTACCTTGCCATCGTATTGATCGAATGTTTCTTGAGGGTCGAGAATCGCTTGCTCAATATGACTGCCGACAATGCCTTCCCGTTTCATCAGTTTACGCACATGGTTGGTAAATACAATACGCACAGATCCGCTTGCTGATGCCTGGCTTTGAGGTTGGGGTTGCCATGTAGATAAGCTCCCATCGTCCTCCTCTCCCCTTACCCACGCACTAATCACCAACCATTTATTTTCTTCGGGCAGGAATTTTGCAACGACATGGTAAGATCTGTTATGGCTTAACTCTTTGCCTATAAATTTAACTTTATCATCTTCCTGTTCAAAGGTATTTGCAGGCTCAAGAAGGGTTTGCTTCACTTCGTATCTGTAAATATTTCGGAGTTTCATCCGTTCAAGGGCGTGTGCTGTAAACGTCACCCCCGGATGTTCATCTGTTGGCTCACCATCAAATTCAAAGATGTCTGCCACTGGATTGGGATCATGCTGGTAACGCACCTCAACTGTAATCACCAGCCATTTATGTTCTTTTGGCAAAAACTTGGCGATAACATGTATTTTGTCACCATCTGCCCAACCGATAAACCGAACTTTCCCATCCTCTTCATCTTGTTCTTTATCAGGGTATCGCATGAGATATTCAATAATACGATGATCTAGAAATTCACGATTGAGCACTGCTTTGGCATGTTTTGTAAACACGATAGCAGGCGGTGTGGGGTCGTCTTGCTCTTCTTCAACAAATGGAGCGGGTGGTGGCTCTGGTTGGATTGTAGGCACGGGGTCTATGACATGAATATTGCTTATCACCCATTGATTTTTTTGTGGCAGAAATCCAGCAGTGATATAGGTATTCGAGTTAGAATTGATACCAGCGAATTGAAACTGCCCATCAGCTAACTGGATGGTATCAGTTCGATTTTTCATAATATCTAGCACCATCTCTTTTGTGAGGTGATGCTGTTTAAATTGCTCGCGTGCGGTGGTCGTTAGAACAAGCGATAGAGACTTCTTTTTTGGGGGATGGTCATTCAATTGTATTTGTTCTTTCTAATCAAAATGCGTCGTAAATATCATATTTATGTAGGATATATGATGCAACTTCGACTATCAAAACATATACATAAGATATTTTTGTTTATGCTACGATAAAAAACGCTATAAGAATTGTGTAGTGCATCTTTATATTAAGCTACTATATCATAAGTATTTACACTGTACAATTCATTCGTCCCAATAGGTATATTTCATCAGTACCCATGATTTACAACGAAAAAATACCTACCCCGAAGCTCACGAAGACCACAAAGAGAAAGCAATACAAAAAGATTCGTTGTAAACGATAACAGGTCTTGTATAGGGATTGACTCGTCACTCTTTACTTAACTTGGCGGTTTTAATTTCCTACATATCTTATCGATAGATGTGAAGCGATTATCATGCCATGTTGTGCTTTTAAACTACCTATCATGCCAAAATACAGTATAATCTAGTTGTCTGCGGGTCGTCGTATATGGGTTACCCTCAGTTTTAGACTTTATTGTCTAGCAACCAAAGTCCCATTTACACTATTTATCCGCAGGCTTGCTTCATCCCTTATCGTGTTCTTTTACCTGTATTTGATGCAACCTATATCACGTCATGGCGTATACCTCTATATAACAATGATATGCATATAGGAGAGTCAGATTATGAGTGTATCAATCAACTGGAACAACCCCGAAAAAACCGCTCTCATCCTTACATTTACTGCGCCGTGGACGTGGGATGAATATGAAATATTGAGTGCTGACATTCAAACAGCTTTCGATTCTGTTTTATATGACATCGACTTGATTGTGGATTTGAGCAAGGCTGGCGATATTCCGCATTCCACCTTATCCGAATTACGGGATGCCTATGCAGATGGGATGTCTAATCTGGGGCAATATATTTTTGTCGGTGCAACACCGCAATTTATCCAACAATTAGGAATCGCAGACCATTATTTGACCATTCTGGGTGGATTTCTTAGCTATGAATGTGTCGAAACATTAGATGATGCTCAACGGGTTGTGCGCTGGAAACGTCTTGTACAAGCCTATCAAAGCGCATAGAATCTACGCGCATTACATCATGCCTTAGCTAGGATTCTAACTTGGTCAAGCCCTCAGATGCTAGCGCATTATCGGGGAAAATAGCTAGGGCTTGTTGATAAGCCAGCCGTGCACTATCAGCATCACCCAATAAACGGTAGGCATCACCTAATGTACGGAAACCGAGAGATTCATTCGGTGCAAGCTGTGTTGCTCGTTGGGCTATTGGGAGCGCGGCAGTTGGCTCATTCAATAAAATCAACACATGAGCATAACGTCCAGCATAGCGTCCATTCTCAGCATCGAGTATAAGTGATTGTTCACAGTGATACACCGCAGATTCAAATTCTTCACGATCACCATAAATTAAACAGAGGAAGCTATGAGACGGTGCATCCGATGGATTGTTTTCGACGGCTTTATCTAATGCAGATAGCGCAATATCTCGCTCACCAACCCGTAAAGCAACCTCTCCATAATACGAATACGCTTCAGTAAAGCGCGGATTTAAGGTGAGCAACTGCTGATAGGCTTCGAATGCACCTCTTGCATTATCTAATTTTTGCAGTGACCGCCCCAATCCATAGTAGCTATAATGTGCATCATGGGTCTCTGTCGCAGTTTGATAATATACCGAAGCCGTCTCATAATCACCACGATTAAATGACAGATTCCCCATAAACTCATTGGCTTTACTATGTTGTGGCGACTTCTCTAATATCTGCTTGAAATAAGGCTCAGCTAATTCATACTCCCCGACCTTAAAGTAATACACACCCAAGTTCAATAAACCTGATGTGCTGTCAGGATAATCCTTTAGATGGTCGCGCCAAAGTGTTTCGCTTCGTTGCCACACATCCCGATGTTGAATGGTATAGAGCAACATCACTTGCGGTATCACCAGCAAAGCCACAACATAAGGAATGAGCCAGCCTTTTTGGGCTTTCCATATGATGCCACCTAACCTCACCAAACCAAGTCCGACTAAAGCAAATATCATAATCACAGGGACATACATATAACGATCAGCGCGCAACATCGGCATCGGCACAATATTCGATACAGGCGCATAAAACATCCACACCCACGTAACCGCCATCAAAACCAAAGGCACTTGTCGAGTTTTTCGCCAACGCCACACATCATATAAAGCCCATAGCAATGACCCAAAGAACACAGCCAAGCCTAGAACGGTCTCCCCGATGCGGATATAGATCTCATCAGCAGGATATAAATAGAGGGCGTTCATATTCGTCGGGAGAACTAAATTCGGCACATAATCCCAAATTGCAACAAAGATAACTTGTAGATGGGTAATCAATGTCCCACCGAAAAGATCTTGCACTGCCCCGATATCACTCTGGGTAATCACACCACCCAATGCCCCACCAAATCCCGTCAGTATCGGAATCGTATTACGTAACAATACCTGTCTTATGGACTTCTTCGCCCAGAAAAAATCATAAACAATAAAACAAAATGGCGCACCGACCGAAACCGCTTTAGATAACACCGCCAGCAAAAATAAGAACCAGCCGAGTACCAACCATATAGATGACCCACCCTCATGACTACTGCGGATATGAGCGAGGAATGCTAATAAGGTAAAAAATAAGCTTAACACCGCTCGACGCTGAGACACCCACACCACAATCTCGACTTGGACAGGATGCAAAGAAAACAAAAATGCCGCAATCCCAGCCCCAATTGCAATTAACAAAGGCGACCCAACAGGCTTCATCAAGATAAATAGTAGAATGTAAACTAACACAGCATTAGCGGTATGAATGATGAGGTTTGTTAACTTATAACCATAGGGATTAAGCCCCCAAATTTGATAATCAATCGCCAAGGACAAGGTGGTAATCGGCGTATACACACCAAAAAATGGCTCAGTGAATATAACTTTCAGACCGTCCATCGACATATCAGTGATGCGATAGTTATCCGTCACAAAGCGTTGATCATCCCAACTATACAAAAACTCACCCTCTAAAGCAGGTGCATATACAAAGACGGAAATCACAATCAATAGGACAACAATGAGTGCATGAATTCCTAATACATTAGGGTAAGGTACTTGGAATGTTAGATACTTAGAATCATCAGTCGAAGTCATAATCAACCTTGTGATGCATCACGCTTGAGGAGATGAGATATCGCAAGCAAAAATTCATCAATGACAGTATCGTCAATGCTATAAAATTTAGTTTTGCCATCTGTATCACGGCGTTCAACAATAAATCCATTCGCCAATAATTGCCCTAAATAACGCGATGCCGCGGATTTGTTTAAGTCAAATTGTTCAATGATGTCCTGTGTACTGAGTTCACGTTGTTCACGGATAGCCAGCAAAACGTGTATGCGATTATCGTCAGATAAGGCTTTGAAACGCTGAATCAAAACATTCAAGTCAGGCTTCTGTGTCCCCACAAGGCTTATGGGTGAAGCGACCCGTGCAGTAAAGATGATATAAAGTGTTGTTGCATCGCCAAACCACACCACATAAGGTCCATTATGTTTACTCGGTATGCAGACAATTTGCTCAAATTCTGCCAGCACCTCGGCATGGAACACGGCTCGCAAATCACGTCCAGTAATCACTTGTATCGCATCAAATGTTGCCAAACCTGTGACATCAACCTGCTCAAATGATTGAACAACCTGTTTTATATCGGCTTCATGTCGTCGCCACTCATCACAAAAGTAAGTATCCCACAAAGCCTTTAACACCCGCACAACCAAATCTTGTAGAGCTTGCGGATTAAAGTATAAATCCACCAATACACTAAAGTCATTTTGCAAATAATCTTTGATGATATTGTCATTTAAATACATCAAGAACAGGTCACGGCTTGCTAATAAATCAGGAGGGTTCACCACATCAAAAGATTCTGCTTCTGTAAATACCTTGAGGTGTGTGGAATGAATCAGCCAATATAAACAGCTATCGCGTAATTCAAGAGCAGGCATCTCAGCAAGTTCTTGCACAAAGAGTTCAAAATCATCTCGTGCCAGTGGGTTACGCACCGCATTAAATAACCCCTCAATCCCCAAACCCCAAATCACCAAAGTGGTATCATAGAGGTCTCGTTCCGATAACGATAAACGCACACGGTCAACCCATTCATTGATGCCGATATGACGTTCATCACCACCTGTACGCGGTAATAAACCAATCGTCGCTAAAATATCAGCAACCACATACGATTGAACACGAAGTTGAGTCGGTTTTGGAGCAATGATGCGATGCAGTCCGAAAGTCATAAGCAAAACACACATTCTTTAATAGATAGTGTCTCTAGTTTAGCACACTCAAGCACACTAAAAAGATAATTATTAAATCGAATTTTACATCAAGCGTTAATCGACCCAGACATTCCTACTTCAGAAAATTGTCAACCTCTTGCAGATTGGGTAAACCTGCTCGCCCCCCCAAATAACGACAATTTAATGTACCCACTGCCGAAGCAAAGCGAGCTATTCGTGGCACATCCCAGCCTTCGAGTAAACCGACCATAAACCCACCATGAAAGGCATCCCCTGCCCCTGTTGTATCCACTACCTCAATCGGCATTGCAGAAAATGACTGGACACCAGCATCACTACACACAACGCAACCTCGTTCCCCCAGTGTCACGACAGCAATCTTTGCACCCATGTCACATAATGCCTGTACACCCTCTGCCATCGAGCCACTTGGCATCCACTCCACAATAAATCGCTCAGGCACAATCGGCACATCCACCATTGGCAGAATCTCAAGCACGTCCTCAAATGTCCCTGATGGATCCATCACCACAGTGACATCGGCTTCCTTCGCCCACTGGACAGCCTGCATGCTTCCCTCAGTCACTGTATCGATAAACAAGATTTTTGCCGATTGAATATCCTCAGGGCGAAACTCAGTCGGAGCGATCGGTTTACCTGTCGCCCAACGTGAAATAATGGTGCGTTCTCCTGTATGTTCATCCACCATCACAACCGAGAGATGGGTTTGACTACCCTTTTCCACCAGTAACATGGAGGTATCAACCCCTTCACGCTTAAGGTCAGCACGGATATAGTCGCCATCTTCATCATCGCCCAAGCGTGCAATCACTTTGGTCTGCGCGCCCAAACGTTGTGCCGCGACCAATGCCGATGCCACCAACCCACCCCCTTGCTTGAGGTAGGTCTGTGAACGAACTGTTCCACCTGACTTTGGAATATGTGGAATCGCCAGCAGATGGTCAACTGTGCAAATTCCTAATCCAACAATATCCACTTCAGCAGTCATCGCTTGCACCTATCCTTCGAGTTCCTGCAACCATTGCCCCTGTGAAGCAAGGGCGTTCATATGCGCGCGGTGTTTGAGCGCATCTTGACCAGCCGATACATTCTCAGGTTTAGCCAACCATGCTTCCAGTGGTTTACGTTGCAATGCCCGTGCATAAGAGAAGGTCAATGCCCACGGAACATCGTGATTGGCATTCATGGCATTGAGGTGAGCCGTTGCGAGATGGTCAGTCTGTCCACCTGATAGGAACACAACCCCAGCAATCGCAGGCGGAACAGTCCGTTTCAATACTTTGACTGTCAAATCAGCGACGGTATCAATATCAGCTTGTGTTGCGCTGTCTTTACCTGAAACGACCATATTGGCTTTGAGCAGTGTACCTTCTAGACTAACGCGGTGCAGATAGAGGGCTTCAAAGGTGCGATTGAGCAACCATTCGGTGACTTCAAAGCAGGTCTCGACACTGTGATTACCGAGTAGTTCAACTTCAGGTTCGATGATGGGAACGATGCCAGCTTCTTGTGAGAGAGCGGCATATTGTGCAAGGACATAGGCGTTTGCAGAAATCGCGTATTCGCTCGGGATGTTGTCCCCGATACGGATTGCAGTACGCCACTTGGAAAAGCGAATCCCCTGCTCATAGTAACCTGCGAATCGTTCGCGCAAGCCATCCAGCCCACCCCCGATGACCTCACCCTCTGCACCAGCTAGTGGAACAAGCCCTGTACTTGGGGAAATCCCTGGGATCATCCCGTTTTCAATCACCACATCGACCAGCGATTTGCCTGCTGCGGTTGAGAGTTGGGTGGATTGTGGGTGCATGATGATGCCGCTGACGTGGTCGCTGAGATTGGGGGTACTGAAGAGTAGCTCGCACCAATCGCGAAAGGTGGTGTCGCCTGCTGTGACCCCATGGGCTTGCAAACGTTCGGCGAGATGCCAGTCGGGTTGGTCGCCAGCGAGAATACCTTTTCCCTCTGCAACCAATGATTGAGCGATGTCTTGTAGGGATTGCTTTGTCATTATTGTCCTCTATTATATTCATTTTGATATAGGGGAAAGTATACCGTGCTGGGAGGTTGAGGACAAATTGTGCGATGGGTTTTTAATGGGCGAGGAACACCTAAAATCCCTATATTGGTTCATCTTTGACTATCCTGCGTTTTAGCAATGGTCAGGTCATTAAAGAGTTGTTCTATTGCGATTCACTTCGAATAGATAGCGGAGACGGTTTTGCGCTTCTTCTGAGGCATGAAAACTTATAATTTGTTGGGGCGAAGGTGCAGATAGAATAAAATCAAGTACTTCATCTTATATAGATGCCAAAGGAGCAAATTCTGTCATCATAAATTCTCTTATGTTGAGTATAATTCTATATTTAGTATACAATATTTTGTCAACGCGATGATGATTACAAAGATAATTTATACACTAAAAAATTAAATTTTGGAGAATAACGTCTTATGAAAGCAGTGATGAAAGTGGCGCGTGGGATGGGTAATGTTGAACTGCGCGACATTCCCGAACCGACTCCGCAAGATAATGAAGTCGTTATTAAGATTCAAGCGGCGGGTATCTGTGGGACAGACATCCATATCTACAAAGATGAATTCCCGACCAAGCCCCCCGTTGTATTAGGTCATGAGATTTCGGGTGAAATTGTCGAACTTGGAAAAGGCGTTAATCAATTTTCAATCGGAACACGGGTGACATCAGAGACTTATTATCATACTTGTGGGACGTGCATGTATTGCCGACGGGGTGAAAACAACTTATGTCTCAATCGCTTATCTATCGGCTCAGGGGTGAATGGTGGATTTACGCAATATGTAGTTGTGCCTGCGACAAATATTCATAGACTCCCTGAAAACCTTGATTTCCATTCAGGTGCGTTAACTGAACCGCTGGCTTGTGTGGTGCATGGGGTACTAAATACACCGACTGTGAGTGCTGGCGATGTGGCAGTGATTGCAGGACCGGGTGCGATTGGGTTATTGACTTTGCAAGTGGTTAAAGCCTCTGGTGCAACGGTTGTGATGTTAGGCACAAATGCTGATAAAAACCGTTTAGACTTAGCCAAAACATTGGGCGCAGATTATATCGTGAATGTACAAGAGGATGACCCTACTGAGTTGATTAATAACATCACACAAGAAGGACTTGGGGCAGATGTCGTTTATGAATGTTCGGGAGCAGGTGCAGCGGCACAACAGCTATTAACATTGGTTCGGCGTAAAGGGCGTTTTGTACAAATCGGGTTATTTGGTGGGGCAATTTCGTGGGACTTGAATCAAGTGTGCTATAAAGAGTTAATTGTAACAGGGAGCAATGCCAGCGTTCCATCAGCATGGGATAAAGCTCTCAAATTATTAGAGATGGGTATCGTCAAAACTGAGCCATTGATTACACATACCTTTGACATCACCGATTGGCAAATGGCATTTGATGTATTTAATGCAAAATCGGGTGTAAAGACCATTTTGAAACCTGTCGGTTAAGGGATAGGGTAAAACCACTTTTATGGGCAATGACCGTATCCCCTATTTCATTAAAATATTATTGTTGTCCAGCAACACACATATGAAGTTATCGAACCCTTAAACGACAGTCTACTTTACTAATCATTCACTTATTTAAAGGGGGAGAGACTCGTATCCCCCCAATTTGTCATCCGACGGTTTAAAAGCTATCGTACCATTTGAGTCCTTCGGCATGTTCATTCCAAAAATGATATAGAGTCGATTCATCGTTTATCAGTTCAACCATATGCTCACGATACTCTTCCAATATCTTACTTGATAATGCCTTGCTACCTCTAGGGTTCCACATGCTTTTCGGAGGTTCCCATTTTCCGATTTCTTCATTCATGAAAAGTAGCTGATCCCGAATGTCTTCATCGGAGCTATCATCATATACCACCAATTCTTGAAATGGATACACGCGTATTTTTGGGACACTCTGCCAACTACCCGGTAACTCGCCCTTCATTGGGAAACCACCGCTTTCTTCGAGCATTTTCTCTTGCTCTTTCTTAGACAGCCTTTCAAAAAATGCACGAACTGAATGAGGGTCATAGTACCATAGCGATTTCCCATTGCCATCTTTCTTAGCAAGCTCCAAATAATCGCGAATACGCTTACCATGTTTACCTTTGATTTTTTTAGCGATGACAGTTGCCCGATCAACAACTTTCTCAGGATCTCCTCCAGTTATTTGTTCATCAGATAAGTCATCATCCATAAAATCTTTAGTTGATTTTTCGAGGCTCTCATTAAAACGAACAGACATTACCCAGCGATTCCCCGCTTTTGGATCAGCTCGCCGCCATAAACTAACAACCATCCTAACCTGTTGATTTTCAAGTAATAACCCCTTATCTGCTAACTCTTTAAGGGAGTTCCAAGTTCTCTGTGTATCAATCGATGCTCGAACAAGGCTTCGGGCAAATTTTCCGCCATCTTTTCGATAGACGACTCGGTGACGGATGCCGTGTGCAATACGAGCCACAAATTTATCAAAGTCAGAGCTGAATGCGATAGGTTTAAGATGTTTTTCAGGCTTATAACGGTCAGCGCGTTCCACTGAGCTTTTGGCACGATCTTGTAGTTTCTTGTCATCTTGTTTATCGGTATTGGTTTTAACCTGACGTTGAAGGCTATTATCCGTCGCCACCGTTGACCCTTTTGCAAGAGTTTGGTTAATCAAGCGCATTACGGCTTGGTTACCTATCAGTCTCTGTAATTGAAGGATTTTTAGAGGCGTTAACAGTGGCAGAGAATCAGCCGAGCGATCAAGCAATATTGGTGACATAGGATGATAAGCATGTTGGGCTGAATCGTCAGTTTGTGGTGATCTCGGTGTAAATTTTGGTTTGGAGTGTTTATTATCAGGCTCACTCATCATAACTTCTAACATCAAACACCGCATTATAGACGTTAGACAGCTCATCGTAGACCCTATTATCGGGGTCAGCCCATACATCATGCAACCTTACCTTAAATATATTCAATGCTGCCTCTTGCAGATTCATAATAAAACTCCCTATTTTCATAAGTTGTAAGAAAAGTAATTTAGAATTGCTATTGTGGGAATAATGTTCATATGGTCACTCCTTGAAGAAGCATCCACATATGTCATAACTTAGCAATTGAACAAAATTTTATGAAACCAATACATGAGCCATAGGTGGAATTGATGTTAAGAAATCTAATTCATACATTTGACCATTGCAGGAATTAACATACAGCATCAATTTTGGGTAGAAATGATTAAGTTGGCTAAACTATGTAAGCCCTTAATGATACAAGGTTAAGTCTGTTCTATTGTTTTTACATTAGAATATCAAAAATAAAGCTTACAGGCATCCAAAATAGCTCAAAATTTAGAGGGCTGTTATGAATTTTTCGTTTAATCAGGCAAGCATTGGTTGCGCAGTTCACTATTGAGGGAGGGTTAGCAAACCACTCCCTTACATAAAGATAGAAATCTCGAGGCTAAAAATACTAAAATGCTATTGCTGTCCAGAGATATACATATGGAGTTGTTGTATCCAGTAGGGCCAATCATGCGCCCAGCCATCCCATGAGCGCAGGGCATTACCAATCCCTTTGTCCCATAAGACCTTGGTCATGTCTTGGGAACTCCAATGTAGGCGGTCGGTTTTACCACTCGTCATGATAATATCTGTATTCCGCATGTGTTCGAGGCGGTTGTGGTCATGTTCATTGGGGATGAAGGCAATCGGGTTATAAGCATAAACCCAATCATCGCTATAGCCACCTGTCATATAAGTAATGTCATACAAGCCACTCAAGCCAATAATGCGCCCGACGACTTCGGGGTATTTTAGACCAAATCCCATCGCATGATATGCACCGAAGCTCGCACCGACAGTCATCAAGAAGGGGTTCGGGTTGCGTTGTGTCAGTGGTAAAACTTCATGATAGAGGTACATCATATATTGATGATGACGATAAGCTCGTCCCCCTGGGTGTGACGAATAGGCATACCAGCTTTCAGCATCGACACTATCGACGGTGTAGAATTGCAACCAACCTTGATTAATCTCATGCTCGAAGGATTGAATCACGCCACGGTCTTCAAACTCGAAGTAACGCCCTTGTGATGTCGGGAAGATAATGACCCGCGCACCTGCATGTCCATGTACAAGTAATTCCATATCCCGTTCTAGTGCTGGGCTGTACCATTTATGATACTCACGATTCATATCTTTTTATCTCCCTAATGATTTGTGTAACACGATGCCTCGTGTCACTACAGATGACTCTATATTTAGATGATTTTTGTCGGGTCGAGTGCCATCTCTACAGCACGACTTGCCTGCAAAAAGCCAGCTCCCTGCAAGTGTGATGCAAAGCGGTCTGTATATTGTGCGCTTTCGGTCAAGATGTAACGAATGTCGGCTGGTGTTAGGCTAGAATTCGCTTCTAACATCTGGGCAATCACAGACACCACAATCGGTGCCGCAACGGATGTTCCATCGACATGCTGATGATTCCCGTCAACGACTTTATGATGGTAAATACGATGTTGCAATTTATCGTAGAGTTCTTGATTCACCGTCTTAACCTCATCATCACTAAGCTTGAGTGCATCTTGCCCTGCTCTGATGATTCGGCGAACATCATCTTTTCTTTTTGCTGTCAATAATTTAGCAAGTTCGCGTATCTCGGCTTCTGTCTCGGAATCGGGTAGAAGTGGGGATACAATCCAGTTGGCAGGCGCAATCAATTCAGGTTTATATTCACCGCCATATACTTTGCCATAGTTATGATGGTAAAGTGTCCAATCATCAGGATTCGGGCTATTATGGTCATCATACCCCCCAACGGTAATCGCTTCTGGAGCAGATGCAGGTGGAACAACTTTATCACGAGCGGAGTTACCCGAAGCCACCACAACGGTAATACCCTCGTCCGTCAAGCGACGTATCATAATATGTAAGGGGTTGCTGGGGTCATTTGTTGCCCAATCACCACCGACAGACACATTGACAACTCGAATATTATGATGATTACGTGCTTCATAAATCCATCGCAAGCCCCGCAAAATATCGCGTTCTTTGATACGAAATGAGGGGGTGCTTACTTTAATTAGTATTAATTCTGCCTCACTCGCGATACCACGGAAATACCCATGAGAGCTATGTCCATCGCCACAAGCAATCACACTCGTCATTTGCCCATGCCAACTCATACCCGTGTATTGCATCACATGAGATTCTTCGCGGATGTCATCAGCAGAGGCATCAACATGCAAAAGGATGCGACCTGTTAAGTCAACATGATTTGAAAAGCCAGAATCGACAAATGCAACTTGTACACCACGTCCCCGAAAATCAGGGTGTGCGTTCACGCGCGCAGGCGTTGGCATCAATGTTATCGTATTACGTTGATAGTTTGGATAATTGCTTATCAACGGAAAGTCTAATGTCATATCGCTCGTCCATCCATCTATGCTTCATGGGATTTTCCAAAAATGCTATGCAGTATAGCGCAGAAAACCCCAACTGCAAGCGCAAGATTTTAGCCTGATTCACCTGTTCGCTGTGTTCCCATTGGTGGCGCGCTAGTATTGAAATCTTGCATAAAGCGTTCAATATATTCTTGTACTAATGTGTCGATACGATCATAGTCTTCACCTGCGACAATTAAACCCGCATGATAAGGTTTGGTCGCACGCCAGACAATTTCTGGATCAGTATAAGCAGATGAATCAGGATATTCTTGGTGGGCGAGTGTTAGTACCAAGCCAGAATAGTCTTTTTTGACCTCAGGCAATTGATATTTTTCGCCTTTGAAAATCGAGAGTTGTAATCTTGCCCATTCACGCCAGAGGTTCAATCCACTAGACATTTCAATCATATCACTGACAAATGCACCACCGACCCGCGCAGCAACTTCGAGGAAGTAGAGTTTGCCATCGGCATGAGATTTGATAAATTCACAGTGGGTCACACCATTATCAATACCCAATTGGCGGATAATTTGTTCATTCATCTTTTTGAGTTCACGCTCATCTTTGCTACGGCGTTTGACCGTCTGTGTAGAAAAGACTCCCCCACCCTGATATATATCAATGGGTGGTTTTGCATACTTTTGATAGCTCACAAAAGCTGATTTGCCAGCGACACTTAAGGTATCCACATGATAGACTTCGCCAGGGAGGAATTCTTCTAATAGGTAGTGGCTTTGTTTGTCACCTAATTCATCGAGGGCGCGCCAGAGTTCGTCGGCATTATGAATCTTACGGATTCCCATTGCACCTGCTTCCATACGGGGTTTGAGCATCCATGGTGCTGGGACTTCATCCATAAAGGCACGCAATTCATCATAATTCAAAACACGGGAGTAAGCAGGAATTGGAGTGCCATGTTCTTTAGCAACATCACGCATTGTCAATTTATCACGGAAGCGACGCATTTGTGTTATACCCATACCTTGTAGACGCATATGCTCACGCAACATACTGACTAACTCCACTTCAAATTCATCAAGTGGGAAAATCAAATCAATCGCCCAACCTCGTGCAACCCATGTGACGGTGTTAATCACATCCTGATATTTCGCGAGGCTCGGCGTATACATAATTTCTTTGATACCATCGGGCCAGACTTCATCGCGAATTTCTTCTTCTGCTAAGAGCATGACTTCACAGCCAGCCTTTAGAAATTCTTTGATGAGTTCATCCCCTTTATGTTGACTGGAAATACATAATACATGAATGGCTCTATCGGACATAGCAACCTCCTGAATCGTCTATTATGTCGCTTATTGGGCGTGATTATAACAGAAAATAATTAAGGTATACTGTGTAAATACGTTTGAGAAGCGATTATTTTTTGCAATGTTAGGCATTATGAGTTACAAATTTATGATAGACATAATTGAATTTAACGTCATAACAGGAGGCTTCGATGAGTAGTGATAGTTTACGCATTGGTTTATTTGTGGGTATGGAATGGTCGTGGCCTCCAGCATTTATAGACGAGGTGAATCGTCGCTCCGATAAGACAGGGGTTACAGCAGAATTTGTTAAAATCGGCGGGACAGCAGAAAATGAAGCCAACCCCTATCGTGTGATTATTGACCGTATTTCGCATGAAGTCCCCTACTATCGGTCTTACCTCAAGAACGCTGTATTACAGGGTGTCAAAGTCGTCAATGACCCGTTTATGTGGACAGCAGATGACAAATTCTTCGGGACATCCGTCTTGGCGAAGTTGGGTATCGCAGTCCCCAAAACCTATGTCTTGCCAAACAAAGATTATATCCCTGGGATTGACCATGACAAAAGTTTACGGAACTTAGAACCAGCTATCCCGTGGAATGCTATTGTTGAACAACTAGGTGGATTCCCATTGGTACTAAAGGATGCACATGGCGGTGGTTGGAAAGCGGTGTATATCGTACATTCAATGGAAGAACTATGGGAAGCCTATAATGATAGCGAATTATTGACGATGATTTTGCAAGAATTTGTCGAATGGGATGTGTATGCACGCTGTATGTGCTTGGCGCAAAAAGATGTCCGCGTCATGCAATATAATCCAAATGACCGTTATTATTATCCTGAACCTGAATTTGATGAAGCCTTATTTAAGCGGATTCATGATGATACCCTCACCATTTGTCAGGTCTTTGGTTATGACATGAATACCTGTGAATTTGCGGTGCGTGATGGGATTCCCTACGCCATTGACTTTATGAACCCTGCTCCTGATATGGATGTCAATTCACTTGGTAAAAATCATTTTGACTGGATGGTCACACGGATGGCTGACCATATGATTGACTTAGCGACATCAGGCGAAGGGACACGTCAACGTTACGATTGGGGTCAATTGGCGATTCAGGCAGAAAGCCAATCTGATGCTAAGTGAAGCGATTCAATATTATCATGATTTGCTCACACCGCAACTGGCGGAACAAACAGACCGATTCATGCGCCGTCGTCTCAAAGAAGAAACCCTCTATTTTGGGTCACGTCCCCTATGTGTGGTGTTACGCCCACATTTCTATACAGAGACCAATTGGGCATTTGTCAAAAAGGGCTTAGAAAGTGTCTTGAAAGCATTCGAGACCTTGCATTATGCTTTGATGGATAGCCCAGAGTTACGTGCTCAGTTACATTTAGATGATTATGAGGAAACACTCCTCGTCTATGACAATCCAGCTGTGCCACCGTGGACAAGTTCCCGTTTGGACACCTTTTTTGTACAAGATGAAGGCATCCTGAAAGTAGTTGAATACAATGCTGAGACCCCTGCTGGCATTGGTTATGGCGATGTCTTGGCGAATGTATTTGATGAGCTAGAAGTAGTTCAAAAATTTCGAGAACGCTATCATGTGCGCCAGATACGATCATTAAATAATTTGAGCAACGCACTCGTTGACGGGTATCGTTTATGGGGTGGCAAACAAGACAAACCTCAAATCGGGATTCTCGATTGGGGTGATGTACCGACCCTCAATGAACATGTGATTACAGGTCAACATCTGGAACGCTTAGGGTATCGTGTCAAATTGGCTGACCCACGCACTATTGATTATCGACGAGGGCATTTGTATGCAGATGACTTCCGTATTGATATGATTTATAAGCGGGTGTTATATAGCGAACTCATTAAGGTAATGGGGATTAATAACCCGATTATCCGTGCGATGCGTGATGGCAATGTATATATTACCAACTCGATTAGTGCCAAGATGTTAGCCAAAAAAGCCAGCCTTGCCCTACTCAGTGATGAACGTTATACAGATTTATATTCAGCACAAGAACATGAAGCTATTCGTGAATTTATCCCGTGGACACGCGTGATTGAAGAACGCACAACTGAGTATAAAGGCGAAACCATTGACTTAATTTCATATGTAGCAGAACATCGCGAAGAATTTACCCTCAAACCCAATGATGATTATGGCGGAACGGGTGTGATGTTGGGCTGGGAATCATCGGCTGATGCGTGGGAGTCCAAGCTCAAGCTGGCATTAGAAAAACCCCATGTGGTACAAGAGAAAGTCCGTGTAGTTGAGCGTGACTTCCCAATGTGGATCAATGACGAGGTGGACATCAGCAAGCGTTATGTTGATGCTGACCCCTATATTTTTAATGGCACATCTGTAGAGGGTGTGATGACACGTTTATCACCACAAGCTTTGTTGAATGTGACCGCAGGTGGTGGCTCAGTTGTACCGACTTGTGTTATCAGCAAGAAGTAAGTTGGCTTTGGGGAGGGTAGGAAAATCACTCCCCAATAACATCATTTAGACGGTTTTGATAAAGCACTTAATACAGAGGCGTTTTTTGCACTATCGGGTATATCAACCCGTTCATCTTTTTTAATTGCTTTCAGGCATTCAACCAAATGGTCTTGAATCGCATGTTGAGAGCGTGTGCGTGCCTTCAGAAGGCTTTCCGACCAAATCTCCGCCGCCACACAAATACTATGAACGATATTATCTGGGATAACTTTTTCTATTTTAGCAGGTAGCAACTCATCGATCAGTTGCCAACGCATGATGTCCCAACCGGGGCTTGCGGCAAGAATTGAGCCAGCAAACAAGGTGACATTACGCCAGCGTGAGTGGTCTTTGCGTAGGAGCGCGACAATATTTTCGGGGAATGTCCATCCTTCACCCGAGGCAGGTTTAAGCCCTGATGGCATTGGGCATTCATCATAATATTCAATTAAAGCACAAGCCGCCAAATATTCTTGGATGCTGAGGTGTGGGAAACGATAACGATCAGCACTTTCTGAGACGAGAATCCCATTACGGGTGGCGAGGTATTCGAGTACATCTTCGATTTGCGTATTTTCACCCAGCCCATAACCCGTTTCTTTTTGAGCGCGTAATTTGTCATAGAGTTGACCGCGTTGGATAGAGGTCGGATAACGTTGATAATGCGTCTTCTGTGATTGCAATTCAAAGGCAGTCATCTTAAGGGCAGCACGCATTCCGTCCAAGTTAAGGTTAGCGAGCTTTTCATCCAAGCTATCGGAAGGGTCTGGGATATTCCAGCGGTCAAGTAAATCAACTGTTTGAGCGTAAATTTGTGCGCGTTTGCTGGGTAGGTGTTTATAATCTTCATGAATCAATGCCAATAACGCCAACATCAAGGGGTGACGAGCCAATGGTACAATCGTTTTACTATTACGAATGGTCTGCTTAAGGTCATTTGCCATCGCTTGGGCACGTTCTTTAGCAACGGCATGTCCACCAAACGTCCCTGGACGATTATGCACAGCATAGTCATACCAACGTTCAATATAGGTATCCATTTGACTCCACGTAAAAGGAGCTAGCTCAACAGATTTAAACCGTTTTGATAAACGCCACTTAGAATCTGGACGATAGGCATATGATCGACTGGTAATCACAATGCGACATGATGGAAAAGAGTTTGCCCAACTTTCAATAATTTTACTTAAAATCATGCGGTCTTTTTCGGTATGGACTTCGTCTAAGCCATCCAGTACCAACAAGGTGCCATGGGTTGCAACATCCGTCTGTGTGAGGTAGGACTCTAAACTGTTCGCAAAACTGCCTGTCATGAGTTTCAGATAGGCTAATAAATTTTTGCCTGAGCTTTTGGATTGTGATTTTGGAAAATCTTTCCAATTACAAAAATCCCGTAAACCGACATATAAAGGTAACATCGGTCCATGTATCCATGCAGAGCCTAATAATTCTAGCCCACTAATACCGTCGCGTTCTTCAGCCGTTTCATCACAAGCATATGCCAATGAAGTCACGATATATCGCGACAACGAGCTTTTGCCAGAGCCTGCCCCACCTGTAATGACAATATAAGGATGGGTTGCAATGGCTTCTAAGGCAGGTTTACGTTCTTCATTTAAGTTTTGATAGATGGCACGATGCCAACGGGCGTTTAATTGTGGATTACCTGAAGAAACACCGGGTTTAGGGTCATCAATCCAAATATCAATGGGGGTATATAAACGGTGTAAAATCGTCGAGACATGATGTTGGGATACAGGGTGGATGTTGGTTGCAGGAATCGCCCAATCGGCACGAATCCCTGTGAGATATGTTCTTAATTGTGCTTTATCACCACGATAATGTTGGGTGATGATATTAACATCTTCACCAGCAAAAATAACATTTTGCCCAGCTGAAATCATACCTGCTTGCACCCTGACTGCGGATGGGTATTGCTCTTTATCTTTTGGGCTTTGTAGCAAACTATCAATAAAGGATTTCACTTCTTTTTTCTTTGTAACAAGTCCTGATAACGACCCTGTCACCATCAACACCCAATCTAAACCAATGACTTCATCTTGGCTGAGTCCATCAGGGTTCAATTGCTTGGCAAGCTCTGTCGCAGTTTGGGTATATTTCTTATCCGCATAGATTTTTTTAAGGCGTGTAACGAGAGCTTCTGTATAGCGTAGCCCACCGATTAAGGACAATAAAGCATCAAGCTTCTTCGCGTCCTTGGGCATGACAGGTAAAAACGCAATCGTCACCAATTCTTGATAAGGTGTCTTGGCTTGGGTTGCCCCTGCCTTCAGCGCATCCCAATGTTTCACGATATAATCACGCCATGCTTCGGTTGTCTCTATAGTCGGCATAGTTTTTTTAGGGGGCGGCGTACGTTTACTGTTACTGGGGGCGGGCGGTGGTATTGTCATTATATTTGTCCGAGGTCTAAAATTTTATTTAGCGTTATGACGCTTCATGAGTGTCTCAAAGAATTGAACGGCAATCCCACCCACTCCAACAACAATTTGAGATGCAAGGGGTTCACCAAAGAGTGCAAAGACAGCACTTGCTAGCACAGGGCTAATGCGATATAAGGTGCGAGCAGCTGTTACTAATATTTTGGCATTCGGTTTTTTGCTAGACGTTAATTGTTTTTCAATAACAGCTAAATCGTGCGCGGCAGCTTCTTTAGTCTCTTCATCTAAGTCATCCGCTTCAATCACTTGATTGACTTCATCAATTTTGGCTAACAAGTGTTCGAGGGCTTCGGGTGTTGTTTCAATCCCTCCGACTGTAATCGTCTGAGTGGTTTGTTGGTCAACATTGCCACCTGTATTGACACTGACAGACCCATCACGCCCAGCAAAAACGACATGACCTGTTACAGACAATTGCTCAAACTCGATATTCATACCACTTTGGGCTTTATCATCGTTATCATCGCGACGGGAAGATCTCATCAGCTTACTCCTTATATTCCACTTGTTATACGATACTGACTACACGAAAACCAATAGATGGATAGCGAACGCGCGGGTCGAGATAATAGCGGAATGAAGTTTGAGCGCGGTCACAGGGACTCACAAAGCTCCCCCCAAGCACAGCACGACGATAATCGGGGCTTTCTTCAGTTGGTTCAGCCATATCGAGTGTCCATTCCCAAACATTTCCAGCCATATCGTAGACATCGAAGGGGCTTTTGCCACCTTTATATTGATCGACAGGAGTTGTCATCTTCAATTTGCTTTCGCGTGTGTTGCAATAATCCTCGTGATATTCGTTACCCCAAGGATAATAGCGGGCATCTCCGCCTTGTGCAGCGCGTTGCCATTGAGCAACAGTTGGCAAGGTAATCCGCATATTGACGGTATAACTCAGCCAATTGCAAAATGCCATCGCTTCATACCAATTCACTGTTTCTCGCGGACGGTTATCTCCAGCAAATCGTGGGTTTTGTGCTTCACCTTGTTCTTGATACCACTCATATGCCTGTTTGGAGAACTTCCACCAGCGTTCACTCTTGTAGCCATCATGGGCATTAATAAACAAGTCAAATTGCGGATTGGTAATCGGGTATTTACTCATATAAAAGGTTTCTACCGCGACAGACATCTCGCTAAAATATTCGCCGTTGCTTTCCACACCAGAAACATAGACATTCCCCCCCGTGATTTCGCACCATTTCAACATAGGCAATACATCTTGGTCTAGGTCTGAGATGACAAAATCTTGTTGATAACCAGCAGATAGTTTAAGTTGTTCACATCGTGACGCTAGACCTTGGGGATCATAATTTGGGAAGACTTCACGGAACTCTTGAAACGTTTCACATGCAAATTGACGTGTACTTTCATAATCAAAAAAGCTCAAAATATGTTCATATTCATACTCAGCTTCTTTTTGTTGCTCGATTCGTTCAAGCGCATCTTTTGCCATTTTGAGCAGTTTATCAAGATGGGTGAAGCGTGATTCAAAACCACTATCTTTAGCGCGTTCTAATAGAACAATGGCATTATCATAATCACCTGCTTCCATTGCAACGGCAGCTTGACGCATGATTTCTTTGGTGTCTGATAAATCTGTAATGGGTGCTTCGCTTGTAATTTTCTTCTTGCGTTTGGCATTTTTTTCCAGTTCACGCTCAACCAACCATACCGAGTTAATTAACATCGCGACATTATCGACAGTTAGTTTTCCGACCATATCGACATAATGGAAATCCGATAAGCCTTCAGGGATAGGCGTATCAGCATGAATCACCACGGGTATAATCGAACGTTCTAAACGTGTCGCAACTTCAAGCTCTCTCTGGCAATATATCGAGTTTACAGAATCGGGTGATAGTAAATAAATAAAGACATCACACCATTCTAAACGGCGTAAAATCTCATGCCACCAATTTTGTCCAGCATATAGGCGATCATCAAACCACACATCATGAGCATGAAGACGCTCAACGATACTGGTACAATAAGGTTTATCAACGCGTGCGTAGCTAATAAATATTTTCATGATGTCCCCTAATCCCTTGAAATTTTTCGATGTTTGATAAGGTTTCTGGCTTCTGATGAATTGATGAGAGATAAGGCATCATAAGCATAGTCACTTATCGATTTTTCTTCCCAAGATGGTTTTGCCTCATCCTCTAGCAATTGTGCTAAAAGATCGATGTCCACTTCTGTAAAATGAGGGACAAGATGTTTCATAGCAAACCATCGAACATGCAAATATGAGTCATCCAAACCTAATAATAAATAATCAACAGATGAATCATCGCGTAATTGATGAATTGACTTAATACTTGCAAGCCGAACAAATTCGTCTGGATGATGTAGCGCATGTTCTAATGTTGAAATTACAGCTGGATTACCTAGTAACCCTAAAGTTTCTGCCACTGTTTCACGAATCGCATGATTATCATGATTCAGTAAAGCCGCAATATCCATGGCATATTCACTCGCTTTCAATTCAACAAGTGCGCGCATCACAGAAATTTGTACGATCCAATTGGTATCGTGAAGCCGCGTAATCAGATATGGGCAAGCAGACCGATGCCCCAGCCAAGCGAGTGCCTCCGCAACCGCCCAGCGTACATGCCATTCTGGGTCGGATAATGCGTTGCACAGTAGTTGTACAATCTCTAAATCATCTGTGCCATGTAGTTTCTCGGCATATTCTCGCAAGAAGCGGGCTGATTTTTGTGCCAGCCCCCAGTCATCCCCTCGTAAGACTTTCAGCGACAGGGATATTTTTTCAAGTGGCGTGTACTTTTTTGTATCAGGTTTGGTAGAGACTACCTGAGCAGATACAACAGGCGCTTCAGTCAATTTATATTTTGATTGGTCAACCGCTTCTAATGCCAGTGGTGTATCAATCGCGAGGAGTGCCTTCACAGCATAATCCGCGAGTGTTCGATCCATCCAAGGTTTGCGCTCATCATCTAGGTAAGGAACGAGGTTTGGTACAGCGGACGCATGTTTCCTGTGACCGATAATATCGATTACAGCAGCAAGCACTTGGATATTATCAGTCGAAAGTAAATCCAAGAGTGTTGAGGTTTCGATAAACTCACTCTGTTTGAGCAAGTCTGTCACGGTATCGACAACCACTACGTCATCATCTGATAGCGCGTCTAGCAAGGTTTGTTGTGCGAGTGATGAGTCACTAAATTTCGCCAACAGATTGAGCGCAACAATTCGTACTTGTGCGTCAGGATCATTGGCAGAGTTCACTAATAAAGGTAGGGCGACATCACTATGGAAACCCGCTAATTGTTCAGTCGCTTTGCGTCGTACCAGCCAATCTGAAGACCGCAAATCTACAGTAACATTAGAAGAAATTGCTCCACTGGTTGCACCTACCCCCTCTGCTCGGCGAACCGATGTAACAGCAGTCTGCGCCCGCATATAGACATCTGTTTCGCGCTTCTGAGATACAGGGTTATCATCAGGGGAAATTTGCAAAACCTGTTGAATGTCTTCTATAAACCGATTAAATCTGTCGCGTGGTAGGTGTTCAAGACCAGATTGGACGAGTTTCTGTATAGGCATAATACTATCCTTATCGAATCCCAATGATTTTACAAAGTCGTCTTGTCCTGTTTCATCAGCAATATATTGTGCAACCGCATATGCTATAGATTCTTCTGGGTGTTTGATAATGGCATTACGCAAAGCAGAGTCAATATCAGCATCTTCATCATGTAGTGTCATCAAGATGCGACCACTTACATAACGACCATTGTCATATATTAATGTCCCTACCCCACCGCTATATTCAAGGTGATTCGCAAGCCACATTAATAATTTTTGAATCAGCTTCTCATCCGCAATGGGTGATAATGCACTAATGGCTTGATGACGTGTCAAGTCATCTTCTGTATCAAGCAGGTTAAATAAGCCAATTTGCATCGATTTTTGTTTAAGCTTACCGACAAGCCAGATGGCATTATGGCGAATTGCAGTCGTTTGATGATTGATGAGATAGGTAAGATAGATTAGACATTGGGTGATGCTAAAGTCTTGTAATAAGTCAAAAATAGTATTCTCAAATTGTTTATCAAGCGTATGGATACGTTTAATAAATTCTTCAGGTATGTCTATTGGGAGTTTTTGTAGCTCTGCCCACAAATCTTGTTGTACGCCCCATTCGTAATGAGACATTTCTTCTAGGATGGTTTGTACAACCGCCTCTGTGTCTGAAATCTGTTGCAGAACAGGTGTAAGTGCGCTATACGAAGCTGTGGATTTGCTACGAAGCTCAATGAATTTTGCAACAATGAAAGATACATCATCGGCATACTCTTCTGGATATTGTTGCATATATTCCCATGCGAGGTAGGGGTCAATCTCTGCAACTTGGTCAATGATTTGTTGACGGCGATTTTCTCCAACAGTATCGACAAGTGCAAAAATAACGTCATCCCAGCGTGTCGGCAAACGATGCCCACTCTCCGAAAATTGCGGATAAACCAAGTATTTATACAAACCGTCTTGTTCAAGGCGTTCAGCAGCAAGATACCACTGGAATAACTCGGCATGAAAGCGGAGAGACCAACCAACAATATCCATTATACCGAGTTCAATGGCGACTTGAATAACTTCAATCTTGAAAACAGCTTCTTCAGCTAGTCCACGGTCAATCCAGCGGTGTTGCTCCGCTTGCATCATGTGCCATGCAAGTAATTTCATTGTTTTGATGAAGTAGTTCAATGAAAAAGGTTGGCTAATATCGGTATAGTGGTTGTCCCAACGCAATGTAATCAGGCTTTGTACAGGATTTGTAAACCATGATTCAACCGCGACAGCAGCATCGGTTGCCATCAACTCGATCCCACAAGCGATGAAATCAATATGTTTGAGGGCAAGCTGATTTCGATTTTGGGCGACAAGGCGTTTAAAATTACCTGTCATATCAGCATCTAAAAAGTCACGCGCGAATCGTTGAATTTGATGATTCGGCATTATCCCAATAACAACATGCTCTAACCCTGTCGGCAGAGACTCTGTATCTCTAGCCAATACTATCGTTTTGTGGTCCGCCAAGGTTGCTATTTGTTTATTCAGTTCGGCAATCGTATCGGGATTTTGTTGGCAGAAATCCGTCCAATTATCAAAGATGAATAATGTTTCGTATGTATCAATCCAATTTTTCCAATAGTGCATCAAAGGCCAGTTTTCATCAATGAATGTTTCTGGCGATTGTTCAGGTAACCACAATGCAAGGTCTAACCAGATTGGAAGCGGAACACTATAATCAGACAAGGCATAATGCGCCACCCATAAGGTCAATAATTGCGCGATGATGGTTTTACCACTCCCTGCTTTACCCGATAAGATAAATTGGGATTGTGACTCAAACCACGATAGAACATCTTCAATCTCTATTGTTCCATTTTCGACTCGTAATATGAGATGCCATTGACTCAGCAAATTAATATTATATCCCCGTGAGCGTATGACATGGTCACCATAGGGTTTGTTTTCGTGTAATTGGTGAACCGCACGGGATGTTGGACTCTTGGCTAGGCTTGTTTCGATGTCTGTAATGAGTTCAAATAAATAATGTTGACGTTCGCTTTGGTTGGTGTGTTGTTCGGTGGTTGGTAAGCGTTTAATAACATTATTGACGGTTATGTTGAAGATTGCACCTTGTGTACGATTACGAAAATCAACCCAATCATTGATCTCAAAATACGTCGGTGCTTGACCAATTGCCACATCACTTGCAATAACAGCAATAATCGGGATGTTCTTCTCAATAAAATATTGGTATTCAGCTTGACAATAATCCGTTGAGAAGTAATCATCCGATAACAAAACTATCGCATGTGTTGTCTGGTCGCGTGCTGATAACAAAGCATCTTCCCATTTATCTACGGGATTGACCTCAAAACGATCAAACCAAATTGCATTGTGATAACGATAGAGTGCTTGAGCAAGTTGGAATGCAAATGTTATATTATTGTTATGATATGATAAGTAAACTTGTAAGTTATTAATGACAGATAACCTTTAACCTTCACATAAGCAATATTTCCCCTTAAATCTAATTCTAACAAATAATATTATGGTAGCCCACTAAAATACCTTACAATGTTGTTATTAGTACTTTTCAGACATCATAACAAATTTGTAATTAGTACTAAGATACTATTACTTATTAACTTTAAATATAATAATTATATCTTTTTATTTTCCTTAACATAATTATCAATTATATTTACTAGACGATATTTCTTATATATTCTGTGTTATTGTTTGTAACAAAAAATATACGCGATACGTTTGTATAGTCGCCCATCCTCAATGTATAGTGTAATACCAGCTTAAATAAATCTGTCACAAATAAAATATAGTGAACTGATTGAGAGAATAAATTGATGGTATCTATTTTATATGTTGTCGATAGTATTATGTCAGGTGGTGTCGAATATCAATTATTAGAATTGACACGCAATCTTGACCGTCAAAACTTCTCCCCCACTGTTATCTGCTTATATGGAGAGCGTGCTGGGCGTAGTTTGCATTTTTTGCCCATGTTTGAGGAAGCGAATATCCCTGTTATCAATCTAGATTTGGATTGGTCAATAAAGTCTAAATTACAGGCAATTCATAAAATAGCCAAAATTGTAAGGGATACATCGCCTGATATTGTCCATGCCTATAACTATCACAGTAATTTGCTCACACGTCTATCACGTCCCCTATGGAGAAGCTCAGCAAAATTACTAGCAACTGTACGAAACGCCCAGACCCAAAAACAACGCTTTTATGATGTTGTCAGTCAGTGGCTATATAATGGCATTATTTGCAATAGTAAAGAACCCTATAACAGTTTAATTCAGATAGATAAAATCCCCCCATCGAAGATTCATCGTATCCCAAATGGTGTTGCTATGTATCGTTTTCGAAATCCGAGCCCAACCAATCCATATACAGAGCTAGGATATACACCGCGTCAAACCCTGTTGATGATTGGGCGTATTACACAACAGAAATCACCTCATATTCTTGCAGAAGCTATTGGGCTATTAGTTGATAAGGGGCAGTGGAATCTTGAAGATAAAGTCTTTATCATTGGAGAAATGCAAGCGAGTGATGCACAATGGCAGGAAAAACTTGATGCTGTGATTAAAGACTATCGACTTCAGGATATTGTCATTCAGCTACCCCAAACGTCAAATATAACGAGCTTCTATCAATATGCAGATGTTACAATCCTTGCTTCTTTATGGGAAGGTTTGCCGAATGTTGTCTTGGAAAGTCTGGCATCAGGTACACCCTGTATTGTATCAGAAGGCGCAAATCGAGATCATTTGATAGAACAGGGTAAAAATGGCTGGGTCGTGAAAACAGGGGATTCACAGAGCCTTTCTGAAACAATTGAAAAGGTTATGTTATTATCTAAAGACCATGTATTGAACATGGAGGTTATCTGTAGAGCAAAAGCTGAAGAATATAGTATGGAGCGTATGGTAGAAGCATATCAAACCTTATATACTGAGTTACTATCCTAACGCTTGACGCGTGTTATCGGAGGATGAATGCTGCAAGAAAAACCGTGGGTCACAATTGTTACACCCTCATATAATCAGGGGGACTTTATCAAGGAGACAATTGATAGTGTTCTTGCTCAAGATTATCCCAATATCGAATATATTGTTGCTGATGGGGGGAGTACAGATAACACCGTCGAGATTTTAAAACAATATACAGATGACCGCCTCACATGGTTTAGTGAAGCCGACGACGGCATGGCAAACGGCATCAACAAAGGATTTGCGCGCGGTCGCGGTGAGATTATGACATGGTTGAATAGTGATGATGTGTATATCGGTCAGCCTGTTTCCGACAGTGTAAATTATCTATTACAACACCCCAATATTGATATTGTGTATGGCGATGCTGTTTATACCGATACACAAGGAACGCCCACCGGTAAGTGGCAAAAAGGCACACCTTTTGATGTTGTCAATGTTGCGTCTTATCTGAACAGTGTACCTCAACCGGGAACATTCTGGCGGAAACGGGTATGGGACACAATCGGTGGGTTACGTGAGGATTTACATTATGTCCTCGATGGCGAATATTGGTTACGAGCCTATCTAAATGACTTTCAGCTTGCATACATGGCTGGTGATAGAGCAACATACCGCTTACATGGGGAGAGCAAAACCGTAACAGGTGGATTAGCTTTTGGTCTTGAGCGAGAGCGTGTTTTTAATGAATACTTGCAAATGCCTGATTATCGAGATAAATTGAAACCCCATGAACGTTTTATTCGCGCCAACATTGCCTTCGTAAGAACTAAAATTTATCGTGAACTTGGTGATACAGAAAATGCACGTCAACAGGCAACAGTAGCCTTGAGGCATGCAACACTTCATAAACGCAGTATGGCATTATTACTTTTATATCTGGATACACATTTGGGGACAGACTTATATTCAGGCATCCAAAAATTATGGGCACAATTACAAGGTAAACCTGTATGACCCGAATTCTGATTTGTACGGCAGAGTATCCACCTGACCCAGGGGGTATTGGCGTATATATGCACGAACTGGCTAATCATCTTAGTCATGCAGGATATGAAGTTGGAGTTGTTACTTTACATGCTCACTCTGACAACAGCACAATCGACAATTTTAAACAAAAACAATCTTTTCCTATATATTCTGTAAGCAATCACACAGATTGGCGCGGATATTTAAAATTCACACGACAGTTTAAGCCCGATTTACTGATTACTTGCGATTTACCGCTCACATTTTATATATGGGCAATTGGTAAATTACTACATATACCCATACTAGCGGTTGCAATTGGTTCAGAGTTTCGTTACTCATCCAAGAGAATCATTCGTTTAGTAAAACGAAGCATATATTCAACCAGCGATTACCTTGTTTCTATTAGCCAATTCACATCGAATTTAATGCAACAATTGGGTATCAACATAAACAATGTGCCAATTGTTTACCCAGGGGGGGGTGCACAACTCATCCCAAATGTTGACAGCCAAGATTTACGACAACGATATAATTTAGAAGGCAAACGGGTACTGCTGACGATGGGCGGATTATCATATCGTAAAGGGCAACATATCGTTCTTAAAGCAATGCCCCAAATATTAGAAAAATTCCCAGATGTGCATTATGTGATGGCAGGTCGTGATCGTAGCAATGGTGATATGCTAGCACTCGCCCAAGAGCTTGATATTGAGGAGCATGTTACTTTTGTAGGACAATTTGATGAAAACGAAAAATCAGCTTTCTTTAATTTGTCTGAGTTCTGTCTGATAACGAGCCAAAACCTTAACACAGGAGCAGTGGAAGGATATGGTATTGTAATTATAGAGGCGGCACTTTGTGAGCGAACCTCTATTGGTACATTAGATACAGGCACACAAGAAGCAATTATAGATGAAGAAACAGGCTTGCTTGTACCACAAGATAATGTAAATTCAGTTGCCGAAGCCTCAATCCGTCTATTGAGTGACATACCCTATCGCAATAAATTAGCCCAGACAGCGTATCAAGATGCAATCACAAACGCAACTTGGGAAAAGCGTATGATGGCGTTTGAGGCAATTATTGCGGAGTTGGATAGCTGACAAACACTATCAAAATATTGTTAAGCTGCTCATTCACAGATAGATTGTCGATTGTTATACTAATTTGATTAATGATGGAAAGAAATAGATGGCTGAATCGATACAAGATAATTTACCCGTTCTTGAAATCTTGCCTGATAATGCCTCACCATTTCCTGATTTAAAGGAATTGTGGCGGTATCGCGAGTTATTATTTTTTCTAGCTTGGCGTGATATCAAGGTACGTTATAAACAAACCATTATGGGTGCATCGTGGGCGATTATCCAGCCATTGGCTTCTATGATTGTCTTTACCCTCTTCTTTAACCGTTTGGCAGGTATCCAGTCAGAAGGGTCTACACCATACGAGGTATTCAGTTATGCGGCACTTGTTCCATGGACTTATTTTGCATCGCGCTTGACCTCATCCTCCAATAGTGTTGTTAGCAATACGAACCTGATTAAGAAAGTTTATTTCCCACGTTTGGTTGTTCCCATATCATCGGTGTTAGGCGGTTTAGTCGATTTTGCATTAGCATTCATTACCCTCCTTTTTATTATGTTGTTGTTCGGGATTACCCCAACCGCAAATATTATTTGGCTACCCATCTTCCTATTCCAAATTATTATCACATCATTAGGTGTCGGGTTGTGGTTAAGTGCCATGAATGTACAATTTCGAGATGTGAAATACATCATTCCATTCCTCGTCCAGTTATGGATGTTTGCTACACCCATTGTCTATCCAAGTAGTTTAATCGAAAATGAAACATTACGAGCCATTTATGGTATCAATCCAATGGTTGGCGTTGTCGAAGGGTTTCGCTGGGCATTATTAGGTAGTGATGCGGCACCTGCCCCCGATATTATGGTACTTGTTTCATTTGTTATTTCTTTTATCTTGCTATTTTCTGGTGCAATGTATTTCCATCGCATGGAAAAAACCTTTGCAGATGTTATTTGAGGTATCATTATAGATGTCAGAGTATGCCGTTGAAGTTCAGGGTGTCAGTAAAGAATATAAAATTGGTCGGCAACAAGCAATTGGGTCTGGAGATTTTCGTCAAGTGCTTGTTGATGCCATCACTAGCCCATTCAAACGAGCACGCTCCCTCTTAGGTGGCGAATCATATGGTGCGCTTGGTGAAACTGAGACGATTTGGGCATTAAGCGATATTAACTTTAATGTAAAACATGGTGAAGTTGTCGGTATTATTGGTAAAAATGGGGCTGGGAAAAGTACCCTACTCAAAATCTTATCGCGGATTACCAAACCCACAACAGGAAGTATCCGTCTTCATGGTCGAGTTGGCTCATTATTAGAGGTTGGCACAGGCTTCCATATGGATTTAACAGGGCGTGAGAATATCTACCTCAACGGTGCAATTTTGGGGATGCCACGACAAGAAATTGATAGGAAATTTGACGAAATCGTCGATTTTTCTGGAGTAGAGAAGTTTATTGATACACCCGTTAAATTCTATTCTAGTGGTATGGGATTACGACTTGGGTTTGCGGTTGCTGCACACCTTGAGCCTGAGATTTTGATTGTTGATGAAGTGCTAGCAGTCGGTGATGCTGAATTCCAGAAAAAGTGTATCGGCAAAATGAGTGATGTCGCTGGCGAAGGGCGTACGGTTTTGTTTGTCAGCCATAATATGGCGGCTGTCCGAAATTTATGTACACGTGCAATCATGTTAGAACAAGGAGCATTAAGTAATAGTGGGGAAGTTGATGATGTAATTGATAGTTATCTATCCAATGATGCTTATGAGCATAGAGCAACAATAATTTTACCAGAGCAAGATGATAGCCCTATAAACAATATTCATATACAAATTACGAATCAAAATGACAAGCCCAGCAATACATTTCGGATTGGTGAAGTATGGAAGGCGAGTATAGAATTTGAAGCATCAGAAGATATAGAAGCCTGTCGAGTTGCCTTTGGGATGGCATCGCTTGAGAATATACCCATTGCCACTTATTTTTCCAAAACAATAGATATCCAAGCAGGTCTTTATAGAGTAGATTATCTAGTTGATATCCCCTTATTACAAACAACTTTAGAGGTTATTGTTGGATTTTCTTCGAATGACAGAGCGATCTACTATCAAGAAGATGTTGCAGTTGTTTACATATCATCTATCTCAGTCAACGATCAGCCTGTCCGAAGTAAAGGGGTTGGTATTATTTTTACAGAAAGTCAAGCGAATATTCAAGCCATGAAGCAGGTAGAAGAAGTATGAAATTCCCAGTTGATCTTGTTTTCCAATTAAAAGATACTTATAACTTAAGCTGTTTTATTGAAGGTGGGACATATCGTGGTGATACTGCACTTTGGGCTTCTAAATATTTCAATGAAGTGATTACAATTGAAGCTCAGGAGGAAATTTACTCAACTACACAAAAGAAATACGAGCACCTTACCAATGTAGACTTCCGCTTTGGCAATACACGTGAAGTTTTGGCAAAAATCATGCCCACTCATGATAAATCAAGCTTATTTTGGTTAGATGCTCATTGGAGTGTTGGAGATACCTACGGTGAAGACGATGAATGTCCTATTTTGGATGAATTACAGATAATCGCACAGTCATCACAAAAGCATTTTATATTTATTGACGACGCGCGACTTTTTCTATCACCACCAGCAAAACCACATAAAATTGAAAACTGGCCAACAATCAGCCAAATCATTCATAAATTAGAGAAATTCCAGTACCCTATTTATATCATCATATTTGATGACATCATTGTTTGTGTTCCAGAAGAAGCTCAGGAACTGGTAGCAGAATACTATCAAGCAGTTGAGACTGAAAGATGGTATTCTCAAATACCCGCTACTACACCTGAAACATCAAAATCTCTGATTCACAAAATCAAAAGATATGCAAAAAATCTACTAAAAAGGTGAGTTTATGAATCTCTTTAAAAGAATTATACGAAAACTAGATAGACTCATTACCCCTCCTCTTTTAACAACGGTAGGCACAACGAATCTCTCTTATCGTGAAACATGGCTTCAAGCGGCATTAGAAAGTGTTCCACAAGGTCATCGTATTTTAGATGCTGGTGCAGGTGAGCTACAATATAAAAAGTTTTGTTCTCACCTTGACTATGTGAGTCAAGATTTTGGGCAATATACTGGCAATGGTGGTGGCGGTGGTTTACACTTTGATACTTGGGATAATAGCAAACTTGACATTGTCAGCGATATCGCCTCGATACCCGAAGCCGATAAATCCTTTGATGCCATTATGTGTATTGAAGTTTTTGAGCATATTCCTCATCCAGTAGATGCTTTGCATGAATTAAATCGCCTTTTAAAACCAGGTGGTATATTGATTATCACAGCACCTTTTTGCTCCATTACACATTTCGCACCTTATTTTTATCAGACTGGTTATAGTCGTTATTTTTATGAGTATTGGTTAGAACATCTCAACTATACAATTGAAGACTTAGATCACAATGGTAATTATTTTGATTATATTGCCCAAGAACTAAGACGGCTTCCTAGCATAGCTGAAAAGTATACAGAATACAGCCTATCTAAAGAAGAAATATCATCAACCCATAAACTACTTAATAAATTAGAACAATTATCTCGATATGGTGGCACATCAAATGAGTTATTGACCTATGGGTTACATGTAAAAGCACGTAAGAGATCATCGCAATGATTGTTGTCAAGATGTCAGGTGGATTAGGTAATCAACTATTTCAATATGCAGCAGGTAGAAGTCTTTCTATAAGATATCAGACACCTTTAAAATTAGACATCTCAAGTTACGAGAATTCTGATAAGCGTAGCTTTAAACTTGAACATTTTAATATCCATGCGAAAATTGCAACTCAGAGTGATATCCAGCAATTTTATAGACCACGAAATATACTTCGTGGAGTTTTAAAACGCTTAGGAGTCATCCCTACAACAAAAAAAATCTATGAGCAACGTGAATTTGTTTTCGATGAACGACTATTCAATCAATCAGCAAAAAATATATACTTAAAAGGATATTGGCAAAATGAGACCTATTTTGAAGATATTCATCATGTCATTCATGAAGAATTACAAGTCAATTCACCATTATCGAAATCCACACAAGCTAGTTTAACTGATATTTTTAATCACGAATCTGTGAGTATACATATTCGTAGAGGTGATTATGCTAGTGAAATATCAACTAATCAGAAGCATGGATTACTCCCTTTAGATTACTATGAAAACGCCATACAATGGATTAGTACATGTATAACGAATCCTAAGTTTTATGTATTTAGTGATGATGGTGAGTGGGTAAAAGACAATCTCTCTTTACCTAACAACGTTGAATATATGATAAACTCAGAACGTACAGATATTGATGATTTTAGATTACTAAGTGCGTGTAAACATCATATTATCGCCAATAGTACATTTAGCTGGTGGGGTGCGTGGTTAAGCCAGAACCCAGATAAAATTATTGTAGCTCCGAAGCAATGGCTGTCAATTCAAGATGCGTCAGAAATTGATATTATCCCTTCACGATGGCATGTCTTGGATAGTCAGATATGATGTCTGATGCTGTCACTGTTTCTGTAATTATGCCTGTATATAATGCAGAAACGTATTTATCAGAAGCAATTGAAAGTATATTACAACAGACTTATCAAGATTTTGAGTTCATCATTGTTAATGATGGTTCAACAGATAAGTCCGAATCTATCATACTGGAATATCAGCAACGGGATCCACGCATTATATATTATTCTCAACACAATCAAGGGGTAGCACCGACCTTAAACTTTGCCTTAGCAAACGCATCTGGTGAGTTCATTGCTCGAATGGATGCCGACGATATTAGTCTCCCTCATCGTTTTGAAAAACAACTAGAATTTTTACAGTCAAACCCCAGCATTGGATTATGCGGCACAGGTATCGAATACATCGGTGAAAAATCTGGAATCCGAGTCTATCCAGTTGAACATGATGAGTTAGCATATAACTTATTATTCCAGACATCATTTTGCCACCCAGCGGTGATGCTAAGACGCAGTTTACTTATGCAGAATGATCTACAATATCGTAATATGTATACAGCTGAAGATTATGATTTATGGAGGCGAATTGTAAAGATCGCACAAGTCGCTAACTTACCCGATATACTATTTAAGTATCGCATTGATAAAACCCAAATTACAAACTATAAACAAGATGAATTATATGAGTCAGTTAAGCAAATTATTGCCGAAGAATTGTCTCAATTACAAATTGAGCCAGAATCAATACCATATGATCTTCATCGTCTAATTACTAGTAGGTCTTCTATACGAACAAGGCAACAAATCAGCGATATTGGTGAGTGGTTAATAACGCTATATTCAAGCAACTGTGCATGTCATATATATAACGAAGAGAAATTTAGTCAATGGCTGGGTTCGCATTGGTATCGAACTTGCCGATTTTCTGACAAGCATGATATATCACTCTGGCAAGAATTTATAGAAAATCCACTAAGTCAGTATACAAGTATTTATAAACGTTTTAAGTTATATTTTCGATGTTTTTTCAGAAAATAAAACGTGCTACATTTTGTTTGAAGGAATAAATCATATGCCTACTCTATCTATGGTATTTGGATTTCGCAATCGCGACCTAAACCGAATCAAGAATTGCTTGGATTCTCTCCAACATCAAACAGTGAATGATTTTGAGGTTGTATTTGTTGATTACGGTAGTGATCAGGCGATTGCAATACAGATACAATTATTGGTAGAGTCATACACGTTTTGTCGCTATATTTATAGTGATACAAGGGGCTATCCATGGAATCGTTCACATGCCCTGAATACGGGTATTCGTTTAAGTGAGGGGGAATATATCGGCACATCGGACATTGATATGGTTTTTGCATCAGACTTTATCGAAAAACTCTTAGACGAAGTCCTACCAAACCGTGTCATTAACGCTCTTTGTTATTTTACTCCCAACCACTTCAGCGATTATGACAACCTCTCCCAAAATCAGCATTTGTTCACCCCTTCTACAAAAGGGTCACGAGGGGCATTAATATGTATGTCGAAAAAGCTATATCACGACATTGGAGGGTTTGATGAGTATTATTGTTATTGGGGGTTTGAAGACACAGATATTATTGAACGCACTATCAATATCTTAGGAAAAGAAAACTACTGGCTTGAATGCCCTATTCTACTCTATCATCAATGGCATCCACCAACCAGCATCGTTCGTAATGTTAAACTCGCACCACGCGTATATCAGATTCCACATGAAATTTGGCAACGTTTTTCACTACACTACCATCATAATCGACAAGTTGTTGTTCGGAATAATGGACAATGGGGTCAGGTCGTATCATCAAGAGACCGTCCTATCCTTCAATCTATTGATTTCAAAAAATATCAAATTAAAACAGATAATTATGTTTTACAATCATTCCGAATCAGCGATAATTACCTGACGAATCTGTTAATGCAGGCTTTCTATGATTTAGATGATGATGAACTCTTTGTTGTCATTAATTCATTGGGTAAACGTAAACCAGATATTGCTTCAAAAATTATGTTTTTGATGAATCGTTTATTAGGGCACCTCGACATCGAAATTGATTACAGCGTAAATCATATTCATAATTTCATACAAACATTTATTTTTGATGAAATGAAAAAACCACCATCGAAAAGGCTTTTTCGAGATTACTATCTAAATTTTCCAGCAAATAATGGCACTACAATTATCTTAAAGTAATGACTAACTTAAGTAACAAACAGTAAGGCTTATCATGTTCGTTCAACTCAAGCGAATTATTTTATCTCAGATTCAAACAGTTTGTCTTATATTTCTAAGGTTGACAAGTCATTCTAATATGACTCCAACCAACCCAATTGTGTGGGTAGAGTATTGGAACGAAGACGGACACAACACCATTCGAATCAATGAGTTTATTAAACGCTTCACACTTGTAGATATTATCAAACGTCCAGCAACAGAAAATTTGCCTTTCATATTACGAGATGACAGTATGATTTCACGTTGGAGAATCTGGTGGCATCGTCATGTTACAGAACCATTCTATTGGGAGCAACTTAATCAAAACTATCAATTCTTGTGGTGTGGTTCAAAATATCTTCATCAAATCGATACGTTTGATGGGGGTGTCATTGTCGATGAGTTTGACCCACACTTTGATAATGATCGAATTGGTAAGTTAAATAGTCAGAATGTTTTAGCAGTAGTGACAACGAGCTTAGCTCTAAAGCACGCCTTGCAAACAGCCGGATTGACCAAGCCAATATATATAATCCCATCGGGATATGAAAATACATTCTTAGATCATAATCTGGAAGACCGTATACAATCTAAAAAAGAGGGAGGTGAATGTATTCTAGTATATCCACTTCCACAAATTTATCTCGATGAGGACTTGGGCGATGTTACATTTAAGTGGGATTTTCTACGAAGTATTTCTTTTTTGATGAAAGCAATGAATATCGTTTGGATCAAGAACCCCAATATCCAACTTTGGCTAGTTGGTAATCCATCAGATCGTGTTAAACAGTATTGTAACGCCTACCCACAGGTTACATTACATGGCTATGTTCCTCATAATAAATTATTACCTCTTATTGCACAGGCTGATATTGGATTATATCCGCGTCTGATTGATTATGAGGGGCGACATAGCATCAAACTATTAGAATATATGGCATGTGGATGTGCTACTATCTCTACAGATGTAGGTGAAGCCTATATGATACAAAATGCAAATGCTGGTATCATTGTTTCGCATGATGAAGACATTATATTACCCAGTGTAGCGAGCCTACCTGAAAAGTCAAAAATAATTACAACAAAAGCAACAGAGTTTTCAGATAACTTAATAAACATACAAGATAGACTTGCTCCATCATTTGCAAATGCAATATTAGAGTTAGCAGGAGACTCGGTAAGTCGTGCAATGTATGCAAAAAATGGCATTGCATACGCACAGAATCTTGATTGGGATACACTCAGCAAACGCTATGAAAATGAGATTTTTCAACACTATATAAAACCAAGTCTATAAAGATAATCGAGAAGACTTTATATGTCGAATATCCAAAAGAAGATATTAATTTCTGTTGTTGTGTGTACCTATAATCGTGCCGACCTGCTTCAAATTGCACTTAACAGCCTAGTAAATCAAGCACTTGACGATAGCGACTATGAAGTTCTGGTGATAGATAACAATTCGACAGACGATACAGCAGAAGTTACAAAATCGTTTTCCAACTATCCATATATACGCTATATTCTTGAAACCAATCAAGGTTTATCACATGCACGAAATCGGGGTTGGCAAGAGGCAAAAGGTCAATATATCGCGTACTGTGATGATGACTGCAAGCTACCCGAAGCATGGTTAAGTACCGCAAAAGAAATTATTGAAACTATTAATCCTGCTTTGTTTGGTGGTCCTATCTATCCTTTTTATACCGTTGAAAAACCAGAATGGTTCGATGACAAATATGCCACACGGACGCCTTCTCAATCCGAAACATTTTTGGATACTCAAAGTATAGATTACCTTCGGGGAGGGAATATGTTTTTTTTAAAGACTGTGTTGGAAGGTGTTGGTGGTTTTGATACAGAGCTTGGGATGCGAGGAGATGTCATTGGATATGGTGAAGAAACAGCCCTTATCCGTTCTATCATAAAAGATCATTCAGATATAGTTTCATATTATCATCCTGATTTATTTGCATATCATCATGAACGACCCGACAAGTTAAAATTGACACATCGTGTAAAAATGGCATTTGCAATAGGGCGTGACCATTATCAGATGAATCATCGCGAAGCAGACACACGCTCTACACTCCAATTTTGGGTCGGGCGAGTTTCACAATTAGCAAAGCTAGAAATAGGGATAGTTGTCGCAAGCATCAGGATGTTCCTCAGAGATAGAAATACATATCCATTTCGAGAGAATTATATTTTTGAAATCATATTGCCACTTGTAGAAGGTTTTGGTAATTTATATGAGCAGGTAAAAACTCGTATCCAAAAACATTAACCCCAATACATGTCTCATAAATGGAATTATCCAAAAAACATCTAAGGTCGTTTACATGTTAAAACGTATCCAAAATAAAATAGAATATGTATCAAGACAAAAAGCGATTCAATATAATTGTGCAACAGTATATTATGGGTCACAGTTTGCAGGGTGGACAGTCTGTAAAGATAAGATTCAATCAAACGCGATTATATATTCCTTTGGTGTGGGGAATGATATTAGCTTTGACCTCGAAATTATAGCAGATTTAGACATTACTATTCATGCCTTTGATCCAACACCCAAAGTGATCACATGGATTGAAAATCA